>CAYIIH010000241.1:7880-13697 GCA_964363225.1 uncultured Verrucomicrobiota bacterium
CCCCGCGTCGGCGCTTGCCTTGCGCGTTCTAACCCCCGCGCCGCGCGGCTGCCCCCCCCTACCGTGAAAGCGCCGGCGACTGTGCGCTGCCGATGGGCATCACGGCCGCGGCGGGCCGCAGATCTCGCTCCATTTGCGATAGATGCGGAAAACGGCGGCCGCGGCGGCGGAGATTTTGGCCAGGCGCCACCATTTGCGGGCCGCCCAGTAACCCAGCACGGGCGCGACCCACACCAGCACGGGCCGCGCGCGCTGCCAGAAGGCATAGCCTCGGTCCACCCACGCCGCGGCCAACTGCAGGTTCCGGCACTCGGCTTCGAGCCGCCGGCGGCAGGCGTCGCTCTGCAGGACGAGTTCCCGTTTCCGGCTTTCCAGGCGCTCTAATTCCGCGTGTGCAACCATTCCCGGTCCTTCCTGATTTCGCCAAGGGTTTCGGAAAAAGCCGCCTGTTTCTTCAAGCACGCTTTCAACGCCTTCCAGGCCACCAGGGTGGCCAGGAGGTAGAGCAGGCTCAAAGCAGCCAGCGCGGCCAGGAGCGCCTTTTCCCAGAAAAAGACCAGGACCGCGAGAGTGGCCAGCGTCAGGGCCATCATGCCAAAGGCGGCCACGGCCACGGTGCAGAGGAGGATTTCGACCAGCCGGTGTTTTTCCTCCTGCAGCTCGACGGCGAACAACTCGACCCGGTTCTGCGCGAGGGCCAGCCCGGTCTCCAAAAGGCGTTTGACCGAGCCGAAAAGGCCGGGAGATGGTTCGGTTGAATCAGCCATGAAAGGTTATTTTCGCGAAATCAACAGGCCGATGAGCAGGCCGAGGCCGAAACCGATGCCGATCGACTCGTAGGGGTGCTCACGGATCAAGTGGTCGGTGGCTTTGGCGCCGGCCACGGCTTTTTCCTCCAGCTTGCGGCAGGAAGCTTTGGCCGACTCCAGGGCGGTGCCCAGCCGCGCGCGGGCGTCCTTGGCTTTTTCGCCGACTTCACCCGCCGTGGCCCGCAGCAGGTCCTCCGCATCCTGCACGACCACTTTCACGTCGCTGACTAATTTCTCTTTGCTGACTTCATTTGCACTCATCTTCATCCTTTCTTTGGCTTTTATTTGTCTGTCCGCATTGTTCTCCAGCTTCACTAAATCCAGTTTAAGATACACCATTCTTCTACTTTTTTGATGACTTTTAGGCGAAAAGAATTCAACTAACTCGCATTCTGGGTTTCCACCCAGCGAACGGCAAACCGGACCAGGGCGGTGCCATCCTTGAGGCTGAGCTTTTGTTTGATGTGGGCGCGGTGGGCGTCCACGGTTTTGATGCTCATGTGCAGATGCTGGGCGATCTCGCGTGATCCCCGGCCCAGGCCGATCAGTTGAAAGACTTCAAATTCGCGGTCGGTCAGGCGTTCAATGGGCGAGGTGCTGGCTTCCGAGCGCCGGCCGGAGAAAATTTCCAAGATTTTGGCCGACACTTTATCGCTGACGTAGATCTGCCCGTTCAAGACCTGGCGGATGGCCTGGATCAGTTTTTCGCCGCCCTCCTGCTTCATGATGTAACCGCGGCCGCCGGCGCGGAGGACGCGCTCGGCATAGAGCGACTCGTCGTGCATGGAAATGACCAGCACGGCCAGGCCGGGATGAAGGCTTTGAATGTCCTTGATGAGTTCGAGGCCGTTCTTGCCCGGCAAGGAAATGTCCACCAACGCCAGGTCCGGCGGCGAATCCTGGATGATCTCCAGCGCCTGGTAGGCATTCTCCGCTTCGCCACATATTGCCAGGTCCGGCTCGTTATTGATCAGTTGGGCCAGTCCCTGCCGCATGATGGGATGATCATCGACGATCAGGATGCGCTTCCGCGATGGGCCGGCGCGCGGCTGGTTTTTGGCGGTCATATCATGGGTGAGAGGGACGATTCGGCAGGTTTGCTGCGGAGGGAGCAGATGACGGCGGTGCCGTTGCCCGGTTCCTTTTGAATGGCCAGCGACGCCCCGATGATGGCGGCGCGGTAATGCATAATGCGCAGGCCCATGCCTTTCACGTTGGCCAGCGTTTCGGGCATGCCTGCGCCATTGTCCCTGACCGCCAGAATCACGCACTCGGACGGGCTGGCCAGGGTCAGGGTGACACGGCGGGCTTGGCCGTGTTTGACAGCATTGCCCACCGCCTCCTGGGCAATGCGATAAAGATGGGTGGCCACGGTATTATCATGCACCAACACCGGGGCGTCGCACTGGAAGACGCAATCAATCTTGAACACTTGCTCCGTGCGGGCCGCCAGTTCCTCCAGGGCGGACATCAGCCCCTCCGATTCCAAGACCACCGGAGAAAGGCCCCGCGCCAAGTCCCGTGTTTGGGAAATGGCCTGTCTGACGAGTCGGGCAATTTCGGCCGCGCTGGCCGTCTCGGCTCTGGATTTGGCGGCGAGTTTCTGCTGCAAGACCTGGCTCATGAATTCGATGCCGGCCAGGTGCTGGCAGAGACCGTCGTGCAGGTCATGCCCGATGCGTTTTTGCTCCAGTTCACTGATGTGGAGAATTTCTTTTTCCAGCCGTTTGCGTTCGATGAACTGGCCGATCTGGCTGCCGACGGCCGAAAACATTTCCAGCAAGTCCCGGTCCGGCTTGCGAATCTCACGGCTGAAATAGGTTATCACGCCCAGGACGTCAGGGCCCAGCAGGACCGGAAAACCGAACGCGCCGTGGAGGCCTTCCCGGGCGGCCTCTGCCGGTCGGCAAAAATGAGCGTCGCAAACCACATCCGGCACCCAGATCGACTTGCCCTCTGCCCAGACCCGGCCCGGCAACCCGATCCCCGGGGCGAAGGTGGCCGGGCGTATGACAGCCGAGAACTGCGCGAAACTGATGCCGGGCGGATGCCACGTTTCCAC
This sequence comes from uncultured Verrucomicrobiota bacterium, assembly GCA_964363225.1. GTDB lineage: Bacteria > Verrucomicrobiota > Verrucomicrobiia > Limisphaerales > CAYIIH01 > CAYIIH01. Next base: position 10,752 of record CAYIIH010000241.1, read on the forward strand.
GCAGCGCAACAACTGGCTCTCCGGGTCCACGCTCCAGAGCTCGCCCAGGTCCCAACCGAGCCGTTCGCAGAAGACGCGCAAGATTCTCGGAGCGGCCTCGGCCAGCGTGGCCGACTCGGCCAGGGCCCGGCTGGCTGCGTCCTGCACACTCTGGCGCAGTTCGGCGCGCTTGCGCTCGGTGATATTGCGGACGATGACGACGACCTCATCCTTGCCGCTGGCCACTACGCGGGCTTCATAGTCGCGCGGACCCGCCGGCATCGGCAGGGAATATTCGAAGGATTGCATTTCTCCGGTTTCCAACGCTTGCTGGATGGCCACGACGCTGGTGTGGATGGCCGCCGGAGGCAAGGGAGAATTCCGGATGTTCGTGCCGATGATCTCGGCTGAAGGCATGGCCAAATCCGCCGCGCGCTCCGCGTGAAAGTCCAGATAGTCCCCGGCCCGGTTCAGGCGAAACATCAGGTCGGGCATGGCGTTGAGCAAGGCCCGGTATTTCGCTTCGTTCTTCCGCAGCGCTTCTTCGGCAACGGCCAGCCGCCGGGTGTTTTCCAGCCGGGCCAGGGAACGCCCGACGACCGCGGGCATGAATTCCAGGAATTCCCGGTCCTTGACCAGGTAATCCACCGCGCCTTGTTTCATCACCTCCACGGCCGCGCGCTCGTCGCCCTGTCCGGTGATGACGATAAAGGGCACGCGCTGGTTGAACTCGGCCAGTTTATTGATGATCTGCTGGCCCGGCATGTCCGGGAGCTTCAGGTCGAGCAAGAGCAGGTCGGCCCTGTTCCGGTTGAGCCAGGCCATGGCCTCCTGGCCGGAGACGGCGCCGGCCGTTTGATAGCCTTCGCGGCGGAGGGATTTTAGAATCAGGCGCAACAACCCCTGATCGTCATCCACCACTAAAATGGTCGCGGGAGGGGAATTCTCGGCCATGGGAGCGGTCCTCAGATCGCCTGGCCGATGCCCGGAACTTGAACGAGCGTGATGAACAGGCCGAGTTGTTTGATCGCTTCGGCAAACTTGTCGTAGTCCACCGGTTTCACGATGTAATTGCTGCACCCGAGGGCATGGCAGCGCTCCACTTCCCGCGGGTCATCGGTCGTCGTCAGCATGAGGACCGGGATTTTGCGCAACTCGGGGTCCTGTTTGATCTGGCGGAGCACTTCCGCGCCGTCAACTTTGGGCATGCGGATATCGAGGAGCAGCAAATAAGGCGTGTCCTGAATCCGCTGCCGGGCCTCGCCCTGGAGGAACAGAAAGTCGAGGATTTCCTGCCCGTTGGCAAAGCCTTCGATCTGGTTGTTCAGGCCGGCGCGGGTCAGGTTCCTCTCTATGAGCCGCGCATGGCCGGAATCGTCCTCGGCAATGAGAATAACGACTTCGCGTGTCATGGCCATCCTCTATCGTCCATTTCCGGGGGGCTTGGCAAGGAAACAAAGAAGGCGCTGCCCTGGCCGGGCGCCGATTCGACCCAGATTCTGCCGTCCTGCCGCTCCAGAATGCGCTGGGCAATGGTCAAGCCCAATCCTTCTCCTTCGCCCACGGCGGGATTCAGCCGGTGAAAGATTTCAAAAACCTTGTTCTGGTGCTCGGGAGCGATGCCGATGCCATTGTCGCGGACGCAATAAACGGCGCGCCGGTCTTCCTGGCGCGCGGTGACCAAGATGGCGCCGGGGCGCTGGGGATGGAGGTACTTGAGCGCATTATCGAGGAGATTGGAAAAGACCTGGTTGATTTGGGTCGCGTCCCCCAGGCAGGACGGCAGTGGCTCGACCCGGAACGTGGCGCCGACTTGTTGAATTTGGAATTCCATCGCACGAATGATGCTCGCCATCAAGGCATTCATATCCAGCCGCTCGATTCTGAGCGCGGCGCGGCCCAGGCGCGAAAACCGGAGCAGGCCGGAGAGCAAGGCGTCGATCTTGGTCACCCCGGACAAGATAAAGCCGATCGCTTCGGGGACATCTTCCGCCAGGATTCTTTGCACCTCAGCCTGATGGATCGCCTTCTCTTTCGAGGCGTCCAAAACGGACCGCACCGTTTCGCAGGCCCGCGCCAACTCTTTGCTGAATCCCTGGATGTTGACCAGCGGCGAGCGCAGGTCGTGGGATGCGACATAGACGATCGTTTCCAGTTCCTTGTTCTTTTCGGCCAGGGTCCCGGCCAGCTCGGCCAGCTTTTCCTCGGCCCGTTTTCGCTCCGTGATGTCGCGCACGAATCCGGTGAAGACCCGCTGGCCGGCCAAGCGCACCTCACTGACCGCGAGTTCCATTGGAAAAACAGTCCCATCCTTGCGCTGGCCGGCCACTTCGCGACCGATGCCGATGATCTTGGCCTGGCCCGTGCGCAAGTAGTTTGCGATGTAACCGTCGTGTTCCTGCCGGTCGGGCCCCGGCATCAAAAGGCTGACGTTTTGGCCAACGACCTCAGCCGCCGCGTAGCCAAAAGCGCGCTCCGCCGCCGGGTTGATGGATTGGATGATGCCGCGCTGGTCGATGGTAATAATGCCTTCCACGGCGGTGTGGACAACCGCGCGCATCTGTTCCTCGCTGTCCCGCAGGGCCTGTTCGGACTCCTGGTGGCGGGTGATTTTCAACTGCAACGCTTCGTTGGCTTTGGCCAGGGCCGCGGTGCGCTCCTGCACCCGCAGCTCCAGTTCGCTCCAGGCGCGGCGCAGCGAATCCTCGCTCTGGCCCCGCCTGGCATTTTCGCGCCACAACAGAACAAAGACGGCACCCAACAAAAGGAGGCTGACAACGTGGGAGGCAGCATCAAACCATACGATTCGTCCGGCTGCAGCGGCCGATGCTCCCTGACGTTCCAGGAGCAGTTTTTCTTCGTCCCTCTTTGTGGCGGCCATCGTCTGGCGGATCGCATCCATGACTGCTTTAGCCTGGCGCGTTTTCACCAGCTCAGCCGCCGGGGCAAAACCCCGGGCTCGGCGGG
>CAYIIH010000242.1:0-11123 GCA_964363225.1 uncultured Verrucomicrobiota bacterium
CTCTCTCCCCGCGAGGAACGAGCGGGGAGAGAGCCGGAGAGAGGGGAGGCTCATAGAAAATTTCTCCTCTCCCCGGCCCTCCAGCTTCGCTCGGAGGAGAGAAGGCCCCGAAGTCGAACTCCGCGCCTGGAACCCATAAACCGGTTGAGGGTGGTAGGGCGCGTCACTCCGTGCGCGCCGTCCGAGTGCCTCGCTCCAGCTTGCGGCGCGCACGGAGTGACGCGCCCTACCTGGAGGTTCCTGGGCAGGGAGTTGCTGGGCGACCGTCTCGAGTTGATCTCACGCCGACAGCCTATTTCCGGAACCGTCAAACTCTGCAAGTCCTCCGGCAAAGCCGGAGGGTTTCCCGATGGATTAATCGAGCATCACGATGCCACGGCGCAAAGCGGTGGTGGCGGCTTGCGTACGGTCGCTGACACGCAGTTTGCTCAGGATGCTGTTGACGTGATTTTTGACCGTGCTCTCCGTGATGGACAACGCCGAGGCGATTTCCTTATTGCTCATGCCTTCGACAATCAAATTGAGGATTTCCAATTCTCGCGAGCTCAAATCCGGGCAAGGCAGGCGCTGGGCCAAACGCGCCGCCACCGCCGGCGGAATGCAGTACTGCCCGGCATGGACGGCTTTGATGGCGTTAAGGAATTCGTCGCGCGGGATATCTTTGAGCAAGTAAGCCCGCGCCCCTGCCTGCAAAGCCCGGTAAATGTTTTCGTCGCCGTCGTAGGTGGTCAGGACGATGATGTGGGCCAGGGGAAATTGTTCGCGAATGGCCACGGTGGCCTCGACCGCGCCCAGGACGGGCATCCGCAAATCCATGAGCACGATGTCCGGTTGATGCGCGCGATGCAGTTCGACCGCCTCGCGGCCATTCGCAGCCTCGGCCACAACCTTCATATCGGGCTGCGTGTCAATCATGCTCCTCAAACCCATGCGCATGATCGGATGGTCGTCCGCGATCAGAATGCGGATCAAATTTGAACTGGTCATCACGTCAGTGGAACCTCGACCAGGACTTCGGTGCCATGGCCGGGATGGCTTTTCACCTCCAGGCGGGCCGCCATTTGTCTGGCCCGCTCGCGCATCCCCAACAAGCCTAAATGTGCGTCGCCGGCAACTGTCGAGGACAGAATATCAAATCCCTGTCCGTCATCCTGCACGCGCAACACAACTGTTTTGGGCTGATAATCGAGTTCGATGCGAATCGCCCCGGCTCGGGAATGTTTCACGGAATTGGTAATTGCTTCCTGGCCGATGCGCAGCAGATTGGCCTCGACTTTCGCCGGAAGCGGCCGCTCCGCGCCCAGGATCTGCCACTGGACATCGACGGGCTGGTCGGCCATTAATTGCCGGGCCGTTTCGGAGAGGGCTGAGGCCAAATTGCCGTTTCCCAGGGCCGCGGAGCGCAAGTTCATGACCGAACGCCGGGCCTCGGTCAGGCTATGGCGCACCATATTCAGGGCCAGATTTAAATGCTGTTGCGCCTGGGCGGGCGCTTCGGTCAGCTTGGTGGCGACGGCCTCCAACTGAAAGGCAATGCCCGCGAAGCCCTGGGCCAAAGTGTCGTGCAGGTCTAGGGCGATGCGATGGCGCTCGACCAACACCAGAGAAAACTCAGCTCGGGCCTGTTTCATGCGATGGCGATGAAAACTCCAGGCCGCCAAAGTGATCGCCGCCCCGCAGAGCGCGTAAAACCAATAGGTCTGGTAAAAATGCGGCGCCAGAGAGAAGGCCAACGAAGCGCCGGCCATGTTCCAAACTCCGTCGTTGTTGCAAGCCGTGACCTGGAATTGGTAGTTCCCGGGCGGGATTTTGTTGTAGTAAGCAACTCGCCGCGTATCCGCCTCCACCCAATCATCATCCAGCCCTTCCAGCTTGTATTTGAACCGGACCTTTTCGGGCGCCAAAAAACTCAACGCCGTGTAATGAAATCTAAATTCGCGAGCGCCGGGCGCGAGTCGGACAGGACCGCGCAGGTCGATCTTTTGCCCGCCGGCGATCACTTGCTCGATGACTACCGGCGGCGGTTGAGTGTTCCGGGCGATGTTTTCCGGATTGATCATGACTAGGCCATTAACGGTCGGAAACCAAAGCTTGCTGTCCCGGCTCTTCCATCCGGCGGGCTGAGTACCGCCTTCGCATTGGCTGCTCTTCATGCCATCGGCCATCCCGTAGGGCACGCAAGGTAGTCTGGGAATCCGCCCGCGATCATAATCTTCCACGTCCCGGATGGAGAGGCTGAAAACGCCCCGGTTGCAGGACATCCAGAGGTTCTGTTGGTCATCCTCCAGAATCTGGTAAATCATATTGTGGAACAGACCCTCGCGAGTGGTATAGGCCGTCAGTTTTCCATCTTTGTAGCGGGTCAATCCTCCTTGCGTCCCAAACCAAAGCGTCCCCGCCGCATCTTCATGAAGGCAATAAGAGGCATTATGAGACAAACCATCCTGAGTCGTGAAACCGGCAAAGGTTCCGTCACGGTAACGGCACAGCCCGCCATTGGTGCAGAGCCAAAGGTTGCCCTCCCGGTCCTGGCCGATGGCCCGGATCAAATCGCTCAATAATCCGTCGCGCTTTGTAAAAACCTGGAAGACCCCATCTCGATAACGGCCAAGCCCCTCGCCATCGCCGCCGATCCAGAGATTCCCCTCCCGGTCATCAAAAAGAGCCCGCACTCCCTCACGGAACGGAAAGCCTTGCTCTTCCGTATAATTGGTGAACTTTCCATCCTTGAACCGGATCAGCCCGGAAGGCCGGTCCGTGCCCAGCCAGATGTTTCCTTCCCTATCTTCTCGCAGGGCCAAAACGAAATTGCTCAACAATCCTTGCTCGGTCGTGTATTGGGTGAATTTCCCATCTCGAAAAGAGTTTAAACCGCCGCCTTCGCTCCCCATCCAAAGAGTGCCATCGCGCCCTTCCAACACGCATTTCGCAAAGGGATTCGCCAGCCCTTCTTTGCTGGAATAACTGGTGAATTTCCCGTCTCTCAGCCGGGCCAGTCCGCTGCGGGTGCCAATCCATAAACTGCCTTCGCGGTCTTCATAGAGGGTCTCGACAAAATCGTGGGGCAGCCCGTCCCGGCTTCGGTAACTGTCTATTTTCCCGTGGTGCAGGCGGCTCAATCCATTCCAGGTTCCAATCCATAGGTTGCCATCACGATCCTGAGACAGGGCTCGCACTTTGTTGTCCGCCAACCCGTCACCGGTCGTGTAGCGGGTGAACTTTCCCTCGTGAAACCGGCTTAGCCCGCCGCCAATACTGCCAACCCAAAGCAGGCCATCCCGGTCGGCATAGACCGTCCGCAGACCGTGATGGATCGAGCCGTCCTTGGCGGTGTAGGCGCTGAAACGGCCCTCCGCGAAGCTGTTCAGAGCGCGGCTGGTGCCGATCCAAAGACGGCCTTGCTTGTCTTCACAAACGGACCAGGTTCTCCGACCGACCAATCCATTGGTGGAACTATAGACAGAAAAATGACCGTCCTTGAATCGTGCCAGCGCGCTCCAGGTTGCCATCCAAAGTGCGCCCTGCCGGTCCTCACAAATGTCCAGCACACCATTGCTCGGCAGGCCGTCGGCCCGGGTGAAACAGGTGAATTTTCCTTCGTGAAACCGGCTCAGGCCGCCATTGAACGTGCCGATCCAGAGACGGCCCGCCCGGTCGGCATGGAGGGATCGAATATCATTGGACTTAAGTCCCGGCGTGTTCTCGGCGTTAAACACGGTAAAGGCCACTCCGTCAAACCGGGCCAGCCCGTCCCGCGTGCCGATCCAGAGATAACCATCACGGGTTTGAGTGATGGCTTGCACGCAGCCTTGTGGCAGGCCCTCCCGCTCTGTCCAGACATCCTGGTGATACAGCGTGATCGCTTTTGCCGGATCGAGAGCCCAGGAGGTTTGGACCGCAGATAACACCGCCAGCCAAACAGCCAGCCCAATCAGGAAGGTCTTAGCTCGGTCGTTCATGGAGACTCGGTTTTGGGTTGCGGAAGCCATTAGAATAACGTCGGCGGGCCGGTTGCAACAAGAATTCTCAGGCCAATCAGCGCAGGAGACCAGCCTTCCCATCGCGCCCGATCTCGATTTCTCGCGCTCCTGGCTGAATTTCTGATGTGGTCACTTTCCCTCCCGGCCAACGCACCCAGATTTTGCTGGGTGGTTGAGGAGCGCCCATAACTTGCACGGCGCTTTCCTGCGACCAGTAGCCGCTGCCGGCGTGAATTTCGCGAACCGGACCGGAGTTCGTCCCGTAGAGAAAACGCATCTGGGCACCGATGCCGTTCGGATTGGACGGCGGCCCCCTTAACCTCACCCTCAATCCCGGCTTGGCTCCGACATTGTGGTAAAGCCTGGTCGCCGCTCCGTTCTGCGTGACCACCAAATCCACTCGCCCATCGCCATCGTAATCGCACAAAGCGCCGCCGCGTTGCTCGCCATAAAGCCTGACTCCGCTTTCTTGTCCGGGAACGGCTTCGAGGGCGCCCGTTCCGTCTCCTTTCATCCATAGTCCGCGCCCGGCGTCATACCGCGAAGTCTCCGGTTGCACCGCGAAAAAATTCTGGCTCAGGAACACATCTTCATGGCCGTCGCCGTCATAATCGCCGGCGCAGACGGCAAAGCCGGGCGCCAGTTGGGCCTCCCAGGGCAGCGCTCTCGGCGCAAAATGATCGCCGCGATTCAAGAACAGGGTCGTCTCCAGCCAGTTGATTTCATGAACTTGAGCCGATTTCAATCGCGGGCCCAGAATCTCTTCCAGGCTGGCAGCGGCAAAGGCGGCGTGGGTCGGGTATTGCTCGCGGACATAAGGCAGGGCCTGGCCCAACGCTTCCAATCCCCGCCATGGCACCCTCGTATTCTTCTGCGGTTCAAAGTATGCCTCGATGAGATCAAACGTTCCGTCCCCATCCAAATCGCCATAATAAAACCACAGTGACTTGCTCCGATGGCTTTCATATTTGGTATTGCACCCCCCATTGGAAGCGATGATGTCCATTCTCCCATCTTCATCAAAATCACCGGTCGTCACCCCATTCCACCAGCCTCGGTATTGGCTCAATCCCAACTGGCCGGTCGTTTCGGTGAGTTGGCCCGCCCGATTCTCAAACACCCGCACCGGGCCGCAATCGCAGGCCAGGATCAAATCCGGAGCGCCATCGCCATTGAGATCGCTAAAGACAGCCCCGCTCACCAGGCCCACCTTGGCCAATTTCCTGGTGTTCTCCTGGTCCAGCTCCCATTTGCCACCCGCATCGCGAAACAAGGCTGAGGAAGCCGGTTCCGGGTATTTGCCAGGCAAACAACGCCCGCCTACGAAGAGGTCCAAATCATCATCGCCATCGGTATCGGCCATGGCCAGCGGACCGCTGCTCGACTCCTGCGGCGGCAGACTGTCCTCGACGGTTTTGGTTCCAAGATTGTACTGCCGGACACAACTGCCCATGGCCAAGCCATCTTCATAATTTGAAGATCCGGCCAGCAGAACAATTTCTCCACCGGCTTTCCGCCAGCCCAGGAGGGTGGTCTGGTCCCGAGTCACCGGCTGCGTCAGCGGCGGCGCGGCCAACGGTGTGAAGCCTCCCTTTCCGTCATTGCGAAAAACCACCATCCGCCCGCCTCGACCACTGCCAACGGCCAAGTCTTCCCAGCCATCGCCATCGAGGTCGAACCAGGCAACTCCGGGTCCAAGCTGGCTCAAACGATTCGGCAAGAGCGGTTGCCGGGCGAAATCATCAAAGGCTTCCTCGTGATGCTGGTGTCGGATCAGTTCACTGGCATCCTCGTAGAGAGGTTGAGGGCTGGAATCTGAGACTTGCGATTTCGGATTTCGGATTTCGCCTGCCTGCGCCGAGCTTCGGAGCGCCTGCCCGCCGATCGGCAGTGGGGCGGCAGGCCGGCCGGCCGGCAGAGATTTCGGATTTTGGACTTCAACTGCGCCCCCTTCGTCGATCTCGTAAAGGTGGTTGGCTTTCACTCCTTGGGCCACGCTCCGCTTCCCGGAGCGCCATGTCACTTCGATGCGCATCATGTTTGTTCCGGCCGCGAAAACCCGCATCGGATCATCTCCGGACAAATAGCGTCCGCCACAAATGATTTCCTGGCTTTGCCTGACCGGCCCTCCGAACACTTCGATGCGCGCGCCGATGCCTTGCCGGTTGGGTGGTTTCCCTCGGAGACGAACCGCGACGCGCGGAGCAAGGCCTTCGTTTCGGTAGAGGCTGGCCAAGTCATTTAAATTGTTGATGGCGACATCCATATCGCCGTCATTGTCCAAATCGGCTAGAGCCATTCCTTGGGAAACCTTTTTGGCCTCGAAACCCCACTCCGCGCTCACGTCCGCAAATCTTAAATCCCCCAGATTACGGAAGGCGAGATTGGCCGTGTCGAGACGCGGAAACAACTGCCGGGCCTTCAGTTGTTCCATGGGCGACAATTTCTTGGCGAATTTCAGGTTTTCGAGCTGTTTGAGCACGTCCATATTCATGTTGTCCCGTTCAAACCCGTTGGCAATGAGCAGGTCTTCAAACCCATCCAAATCCACATCCAGAAAGATGGGTGACCACGTCCATTCCGAAGCTTCCAAACCGCTGTATTGGGCAATCTCGGCATAGGTCCCGTCGCCGCGATTCAGAGAAAGGGTGTTGCGCGGATATTGGGGGCGATGGTTGATTTGGCCGATTTCCAGAGGTTCCGGCCGCAGATCGCCAAATTGGGTCTGACGCCGTTCATAATCGCGGCTCAGCATGTCCGCGACGAAAATCTCGTCGAATCCATCCCGATTCAGATCGGCAACATCCAAGGCCATTGAAGACAAACAGGTGTGTCTCAGGGCCAAATCTGCCATGGCCTGAAAACGGCCGGAGCCATTGTTGATCCAAATTCTGTCCACTGATTTGAAGTCGTTGCAGACGTAGATGTCCGGCGCGCCATCCCGATTCAAGTCGCGAAACATGACGGAGAGTCCCCAATCAAAAACCGGTTGCGTTAATGGTTGGCCGCCCTCATCCAGAAATGAACCATCGGTGAAGGAGACAGGGCTGAAACGCCCGGAGCCGTCATTCAGATAAAGCACATCGGCTTCGCCGTTTTCCACATGGCTGAACATACCACTTCCGCCTTCGCTGGTCGTGATGCTGTAATCAAAGCGATGCCTCAGGTCCGGGTCTGTAATGGGCCGGCCGTTGATCATGCTCACGACCGGTTTGCCATTGACGATTCTAAAGGTGAATCGCGTATTGGGTTGATCGCGAATGGTTTCAGTCCTGTAATTCGCGATGTAGAGATCGAGATCGCCATCCCCATCGATGTCGGCTAGCGCCATTGACATTCCCCCTTTCTTTGGGTTTAACGGCGTGTATCCCTGGGGAAGGGCGAACGTGCCTTGGCCGTCATTGAAAAAGCAGTAGGTTCCGGTTCCAACCGTGTTGAGGAGTAAGTCAAGATCTCCATCTCCATCCATATCGGCAAAAACCGCCGCGCTCGCCTCAAGGTCCGGCTCCGCCAACCCGGAGGCCCTTGTCACATCTGCAAATCTCCAATTGCCCAGATTGCGATACAATACGTTTGGCCCATCCAAACCGGCAAAGAAAAGGTCGCACCAGCCATCGCCATCCACATCACCCGCCGCCACCCCGGAGCCATTGAGATACATCTGATTCGTGAGAGACCGGCTTTGGGCCAGTAAATTGGAAAACGTGATTCCGGTTGACTCCGGCGACAGCAATTTTAAGCCGGTTCGGCCGGTCAGAGGAATGTTCAGAGGTAACGCGCGAAAACCAGCACGCGCTTCCCCGCTCGAGATGGAAGCTGCCCTTGATGCCAATAATCCACCAGGCAGAAGAACCCAACCACAAACTACGACGGATAAACACTGGAGAACACCTTGCGTCATGCGATGATTCTTCGAGAGGGTCTTTTAGCGCACTTTTTGAACAGTCCCATTTTGGTCGATGATCACTTCTCGCACCCCTGGCGGAATATCCACTGTAGTCGTTTTCCCGCCCGGCCAACGCACCCAAACCGCCGTGGCAGCTTCAGCCAATCCCATCACCTGCACAGCGCTGTCCTGCGACCAGTAGCCGCTGCCGGCGTGAATTTCGCGAACCGGACCGGAGTTTGTCCCAAAGAGCAACCGCATCTGGGCGCCGACGCCCAGCGGATTCGCGGCCGGACCCTTCACACGAACGCGCAAGCCCAGCTTGGCACCGACGTTGTGAAACAGCTTTGTGGCTGCGCCATTCTGAGTGACGGCCAGGTCCACCCGTCCGTCTTCATCGTAATCCGCCAGGGCGCAGCCGCGTTGTTCACCATAGACTTTGACGCCGCTCACTTGGCCAGGAACAGCCTGGAATCCTCCGCGGCCATCGCCTTGTAGCCATAAGCCGCGTCCTCCGTCATACCGGCAGGTTTCAGGCTGCGTGGCAAAGAAGTTCTGGCTTAAAAACAGGTCTTCATTCCCATCGCCATCCAGATCGCCCACCGAAATTCCAAAGGCCGGCGCGACTTGGGCCTGGACCGGCAGAACGCGGGCTTCGAAATGGTTGCCGCGATTCAGGAACAAGGTGGACTCCAGCCAGTTGGCCTCGCGGAGTTTGGCCGATTTCAGTGATTCGCCGAAGATATCCTCCACACTCGCCTCCGCATAAGCCCGGTGGGAAGAGAAGAGTTGTCTGACTTTGGGAATACCCTTGGACATGGGACCCAAGGCGCGCTCCGGCACAACCTTGCCCACGGCTAGGTCAAAGTAAGCCTCCACGATGTCCGTGGTGCCGTCGCCGTCCAGATCGCCGTAGTACATCCGTAACGGTTGGGCGCGATGGCTTTCATAACGGCTGTTGCGTCCCCAATTGCTCCCCACGATATCCAGCCGCCCATCTCCGTCAAAATCGCCGGTGCTGACGCCATTCCACCAGCCTTTGAATTGGTTCAAACCGAGCTTCTCCGTCGCTTCCTTGAATCTGCCTCGTTCGTTCAGGAAAACGCGGATGGGGCCCCATTCGCAAGCCAAAGCCAGGTCCGGATACCCGTCCCCATTCAAGTCGCTGAAAACCGCCCCGCTCACCATCCCGACGTTTTGAAAGGACGGCGAGTTCTCGGCATCCAACTGAAACCGTCCGCCCGCGTTGCGATAGAGAAGGGATGAGGCTGCCTCCGGGTATTTTCCTGGCCAGACCCGTCCTCCGACAAACAAATCCAGGTCTTCATCCCCATCGATATCCGCCAGCGCCAGCGGACCGCTGGCCCACGAGGTAGCGGGTAAATTCTCGGCCAACGCCGCCGTCTGTCCTGTGAAAGTGCATTGCACAACGGAAGGCGAATTCGTGGCCGGACCTTCGTAATTGCTCAGTCCAACCAACAGAGAGACCCGTCCGGCCCCGGAGACCATGGCCACGAGGCCAGCCGAATCGTCCGCAAGAGGCTGGTTTAACACCGGCAACGCTGGTCTGCTGAACTGGCCATTTCCCTCATTGCGATAGAAAGCGAGAGTTCCATTCTTCCCGCAGCCGATGATCAAATCGTCATGCCCATCCAGATCGCAATCCGCCCAAGCCACGCCAGGCCCCAGTTGGCTGAGCAACTTCGGCAAAAGCGGCTGGCGCGCGAAATCATCAAAAGCCTCCTCATGATGGACGTGCTGGAGCATGGCACTGGCATCCTGGAAGAAGGACTGCGTGTTGGAATTGGTGACCGGTAACTGGTAACTGGTGATTGGTAACTGGTAACTGGTAACTGGTGACTGGTAACTGGTAACTGGTAACTGGCGATTGGCGATTTCAGAGTCACTACTCGTCCGCACTTCGGCGTTCTGGACTTGGACCTTCGGATTTCGAATTTCGGATTTCGAATTTCGAATTTCGACGGCCCCAGCCTCATCAATCTCATAGATGAAGTTGGCCTTGGCCTGGCGGACGACGCTCTTCTTTCCGCTGCGCCAGTCCACTTCGATTTGAAATTCGTTGGTGGCATTCCACGCCGCAAAAACGCGCATAGGATCATCCCCTGACAGATACCGCCCGCCACATAAGATTTCCTGGCTTTGGATCACAGGCCCGCCCAGCACCTTGATCTTGGCGCCGATGCCTTGGGTGTTGGGCGGATTCCCTTTCAACCGAACGGCCAGGCGCGGCGCCGGAGAATTATTGCGATAGATCAAGGGCGGCGCGTTGAGGCAATTGATCATGACATCCAAATCCCCGTCCAGATCGAGGTCGGCCAAGGCCATGCCATGCGCGATTTGCCGGGAGTTGAATCCCCAGGCCTCGCTGACGTCCTCAAAAGTCAGGTCGCCGCGATTACGGAAAGCGGCCTTGGGTGTATCCAGGCGCGGATAGGAGAGCAGCAACTGCCGCGTCTCTTGCAGGCTCAGTCCTTGGCGGGCGGGACGAGTGGCCGCGGTGTCCATGTCGTTCACATCGTACAGGTGGCCGTTGCTGATCAGGAGGTCTTCATACCCATCCAAATCCACATCCAGAAAAATCGGAGTCCACGACCAATCCGAAGCGGCGACCCCGCTCATTTGCGCAATCTCAGCATAGGTTCCGTCGCCCCGGTTCCAGTAGAGAGCGTTGCGCGGAGTCTCCTCGCGGTTGTCGATCTGGCCGATCTGTCTGGAGACCGGTCGCATAGGGCTGGACTGCTGCAGATGACGCCGATGATCGCGGCTGAACATTTCGAGCGTGAAGCAATCGAGATGGCCATCGCGATCAAAGTCCGCGAAATCGACGCCCATGCAAGCAAAGCTCATGTTGCGTATGGCCAGCTTGTCGATGAGGCGGAAATGCCCCTGGCCATCATTGAGCCAGACGCGGTCAGGTGTTTGAAAATCGTTGCAGACATAAATATCAGGCGAGCCGTCGTCGTTAATGTCCCGAATCTGGACGGCCAAGCCGAAATCCCACGGGGCGGCCATCGGCTGCCCTACTTCATCCTGGAACACCTGGTTCCAGACCACCGGCTCAAAAAGGCCCTGGCCATCATTCAGGTAGAGCACATCCGGTTCGCCAAACTCCATCACCAGGTTGTCAACGATCTTGAGGCGGTTGGCATAACGGCCTTGAACGACGGGCCGGCCATTGACAACTTTTGTCGAGAACTTGGCGCCGTCGCGCAGGATGGCAACGATCCCAAAATTGT
>CAYIIH010000242.1:11223-13696 GCA_964363225.1 uncultured Verrucomicrobiota bacterium
ACTTTTGTCGAGAACTTGGCGCCGTCGCGCAGGATGGCAACGATCCCAAAATTGTTCACGTAGAGATCCAGGTCGCCATCGCCATCGAGGTCGCCCAAAGCCTGGCTCGTCGTGTTCCCTTTCGAGAGGAGTTGCGCGGCGGCGGTGATATTCGTGAAATGCCCCTGGCCATCATTAAGAAGGCAGGCATTCGGCCCGCCGAAAGAAGTCACCAGCAGGTCCAGGTGGCCATCTCCATTGAGATCGGCAAAGGTGGCGCCGGTGGACGATTGATCGGCGCAGGCGACGCCGGCACCGGCGGTGACGTCCTCAAATGTCCAGTCCCCCCGGTTGCGATACAGCGCATTGCTCCCCTCTTTGTGGCAGAAATAAAGGTCACAAAGCCCGTCGCCGTCGTAATCTCCGGCGGCCAACCCGGCACCGTTCATCAGATTTTGGCGCTCCATGACGCGCTGGACTGAAAGCGAATTTGTTAAGTGAATGCCTGCGGCGGCGTTGGAAAGAAGGGTGAAGCCTGTCCGGCCTTCCATGGCCACCGGCAATGGCGCAGCCCGATACCCTGCTTTGGCTGCCCAATTGAGCTTGCTCTGGGCTGGCGCTGGTCCGGCCGCAAAACTGGACAAGGTGAAGAACGAAGCAATCGAGATTCGTAGCAGCATGAATTACCACCGCCTGGAGCGGCGCTGTTCAGTTTGTTCTAAGGTCATTGGAGCAGAAATTGGTTGTTCATCTCCACGCTCACCGTGGCGCAGGGAATTAAGCTGCTAAATACCCAAGAGCAGCACCCCCGTCGAGAATCAAATCGAGCCCGCCCAAATTTCAATGGATTAACAAAGCCCGGCCACTATACTCTCTTTGACTCAATTAGCCTGTTGAAACCGAGCAAAAACCCGTCAAAAGGAAAGCGCCCAGCCTCCCCGACCGATCCGCTGGCCATGACAGCCGCCCCAGAACGCCACAAGTGGCTGTTCCGGTTTCTGGCCGTAACCTTGATCCCGCTCCTATTCTTTGGCAGCGCGGAACTGGGACTAAGATTGGCCGGCTACGGATATCCAACCCGGTTCTTCCAGAAAAGCAGGATGGGCGAGCGGGTGGTTCTGGTTGAAAATGAGAAGTTTGGCCGAAGGTTCTTTCCGCCCTCTTTGGCCCGCGAACCCCGGCCGCTGATCCTGGCACCGGAGAAACCAGCGGACACGATCCGCATTTTTGTTTTCGGCGAATCCGCAGCCATGGGTGATCCGGAGCCGGCTTACGGCTTCAGCCGCATCCTTGAGGTTCTCTTGCGCGAGCGATTTCCCGGCCGCCGTTTCGAGGTCGTCAATGTGGCCATGACCGCCATCAATTCGCACGCCATTTTGCCTCTGGCGCGCGAATGCGCCCGGCTGCAGGGCGATGTCTGGGTCATTTACATGGGCAACAACGAAGTGGAAGGCCCCTTCGGCAGCGGCACAATCTTCGGCCCCAAGGCGCCCGGTATGTTCTTCATCCGCGCCAGCCTGGCCTTGAAGACCGCGCGAATCGGGCAGTTGCTCGACGATCTCCAAAGTCGTCTTCTGGAGAAAACGGCCGCGCAGAAATCGTGGGGAGGCATGAAAATGTTCATGGAACACCAGATTCGCCAGGAGGACCCCGGTATGGAGATGGTTTACAGGCATTTTCAGAGCAACCTGGAAGACATCGTGCAAGTGGGTAAAAAATCCGGCGCGAAAATCCTGGCCAGCACGGTGGGCAGCAATCTGCGGCATTGCGCTCCGTTTGCCTCGCTGCACGCCGCCGGTCTCAAGGAGACTGACCAATCGGCCTGGGGAAAAATGTATGCCTCGGGTGTCATTCTGGAATCTGCCGGCCAATTCCAGGAGGCGCTGGCCCTCTATCGGCAAGCGGCTCGGATCGACGACCGCCATGCCGAACTGCAATTCCGAATGGGCCGCTGCTCTTGGGAAAGCGGGATTTACGACCAGGCCCGGCGTAGTTTCGAGCGGGCGCGCGATCTGGACACCTTGCGCTTTCGCGCCGATTCCCGCCTCAATGAGATCATCCGACGCGTGGGCGGCAACCGGGCAGATCAAGGCGTGTTCCTTGTCGATGCCGAAGAAACGCTGGCACGGAAAAGTCCGCACGGGATTCCGGGCCGGGATTTGTTTTATGAACACGTGCATTTGAATTTTGACGGCAACTATCTGCTGGCCCGGCTCTTCGCGGAGCGCGCGGCGGAATTACTGCTGGCAAACAACGTCCGCCAAACCGGCGGTGATTGGGCCTCACGGGAGGCCTGCGCCCGCCGCCTCGCTTTCACGGAGTGGAACCGCCACCAAATCTTTGATTCCGTCCGGCGTCGTCTCTCCGAAGCGCCCTTCACCAACCAGTTGGACCAGGTGGAGAACGACAGATTCTGCCAGGAAAAAATGGCTGAGTTCGTGTCGCAGCCAAAGCCGGAACGGATGAGTCAAGCGTCCGAAATCTATCGTCAAGC
>CAYIIH010000243.1:0-13692 GCA_964363225.1 uncultured Verrucomicrobiota bacterium
CATATATCCAGGAACGGATTGCCGATAATCGTTCCGGCAAAGCCGACCCACTGGCGGGAGGCGAAATCGGGCACCAGGTTGGTGACCGATTGGCCCAGCTTCATTTCGACTTTGGGCGCCGCGCCGTAATCGGATTCGAAGTGCGTCATGATCTTGGCTTTCTCAAGTCGTTTCCCATCCATTTTGCGCGGAGCGGTGCAATGCGCCAGGGTCACCGTGTTGTCATGCGGGTAGGTCGGATCGTTCAGGAAAACCGGCTTGCCGGAAATGTAATGCAGCAGGATGCCCGACGGGATGACCACAAAATCCGACTCGCAAAAAGCCAGGTAACCCTCGTCATTCAACAGGCTCAAGGGCAGGCAGGCGGTCGTCTCCGCCATCGGCATGATGGTGCCCATGCAGGAATTGATGGTGATGGCGTCAGTTTGCGCCTCGTCCATGATGTCTTTGAGGACTTCCCGCAGGAGGAAGGCGTTGTTCACGAACTGGCGGGTGGTGTGCAGCGAAACCCCCGCCTGGCGGAGGTACTGCCCGGCCTCGTCCTGGCAGCGCTTGGCCAGCGCGCCGTCCTGGCGGGCGCGTTTGATGCGGGGCGCCAGTTCGCTGTAGGGATAATCGCGCAGGTCCATTTTCCAAAGGTCGCGGGCGATCTGCGGAGCTTTTTGGCCTCCGGCGCCCCAGCCACCCGCGCCGCCGACAGCGACGATGCGTTTGTAGAGGGTGTTTTTCAAACCGTGCAAGGCGCGGAGCCGATAGAGGATTTCGGTCTGGCTATCGACCACCACATCCTGGGGGTTCATTCCAGGCTCGCCGTATTCATCGACCGTCTTGCGGAGGAAGCGAGGATGCACGATTTCGTACCACAAATAGACCGGACCCGGCTGATGCCGCAGGAACATGAGGTTCCACTTCTCGGGCAAGGTGAGCGTTTCCAGGACCCGTCCGCTGCCGCCGGCGGCGTACATCAGCAAGACATCGTGGCCGCCTTTGGCTATGGGGGCGGCCTGTTCGACGCTTTGCACGGCGGCCAGCGGCAGGATTTCGAGTGGAAAATCCGCCGCGCCGGACAGCTTGGCTAACTCACGCGTGATTTGAGCTTTCTCGGCCGCCACATCCGCTTCCGTCTGCAGACCGCCCCATTCGCGCCAACTGGTCGCTTCCCGGCGCTTGGGCAGATGATACGTCAGGACGGGCTGGACTTTCAGCGGCATTCTGGCCAAAGGGTGCCGCTGAGCCGCCGGGCTGGAGCCGGAGGCATCGGCGTTAACGGAGGAAAGAATGAAGCCGCCCATGGTCAGGGCGCCAATTTGATAAAGGAATTCCCGGCGGGTTCCTTCGCTCCCCAAGTGGCCGCCGGCCTGATGACCGGCACAAAAACAACAATGGCAATGGTGATGATTCGAGTTTGTTTGCATAATGGAATGCCTCCGATCTGTCGCTGGCTGAACATCGTATCGCATGGTTCAAACGTGGGGCCTCAGGGCGCGAAAGGTCGTTTTGCGCGCCGGGCCGCCTGCTTTTCACACAGCAGAACTACTTATCACAATCCACCTTTGAAAGTAAATGAAATGATTGCATGGCTGACGAAATCAAATCAAGTGGCAAAACATGGCGTCGCGCAGCTTAGGCTCGAACCAGGTGCTTTTCGGGGGCATGATGCCGCCGGCATCGGCAATGGCCATCAAATCTTCGATGCGGGTGGGAAACATCGAGAAAGCGCAGGCGTACTGGCCGCTCTGGATCCGCCTTTCAAGTTCGGCAGCGCCATGAATTCCACCCACGAAATTGATCCGTTGGCTGGTGCGGGGATCATCAATGCCCAAAAGTGGGGCCAGAACATGTTTTTGCAAGAGCGTCACATCCAGCTTTTCCATCGGATCGGCCGTCCCCACGAAGGATGGACGGAAATGAAGCGTATGCCACGTTCCATTGAGATAAAGCCCAAGCTCATGGGGGCTGCTGGGCTGGCCGGCGCCGCCTCTTTTGACCATGAAAACCGAGTCGAGCTTCTCCAATAATTGCTCTGCGGACAGGCCGTTCAAACCTTTCAATACCCGATGATAGGGAAGGATTTGCATCTGGTGGTGGGGAAAGATAACGCTGAGGAAACAGCCGCTGCGGCCTTGGCCCTTTCGACTTTGATAAACGCGAGATGCGGCCGCGCAGCGATGGTGCCCGTCTGCAATGTAGAGAAAGGGAATGTCGTTAAACGCGCTTTCAATCCACTGGATCGTCGCCGCGCCGCGCAGCGTCCAGGAAGTATGGCGAACCCCGTCCAGAGCCGTAAAATCAATGTCGGGCGGCTCCGAGGTTTTTCTGGATGCCAACTCCTCCATGGCGGCGGTGGCGCGGTGAATAAGAAAGACCGGTCCCGTTTGGGCATTAAGGGTCTCAATGTGGCGGACCCGGTCATCTTCCTTGTCCGGTCGGGTCAGTTCGTGTTTCTTGATGGCATGGTGCAGGTACTCCTCGCAACTGGCAGCGGCGACCAGGCCGACTTGAGAGTGGCGGCCCATGATTTGACGGTACAGATAGAAGCAAGGCTGGGGGTCTTGTTGCAGCAAACCGTCCGCGATCAACCGCTCGAAGTTTTCTTTTCCTTTGCGGTAAACTTCTGGCGCATAGGAGTTTGTCTCGAGGAGCAGATCGATTTCAGGTTTGCTGACATGCAGGAAACTCAGAGGGTTGCCAGCGGCCAGCTCCCGGGCTTCGTCCGATGACAAAACATCGTAAGGCAGTTCACAAATGCGGGCTGCGAGTTCGGGTTTGGGCCGGAGCGCAGCAAAGGGTCTGATGGTCGCCATAAAAAATGTGCCGGCGAAGATACGGAGGCGACGTCTGGAAAGCACGCGAAAAGTCGGCAGCGAAAAGTCCGCTGGCCGGCGCGGTACGGACGGACGGGAGATGGCTTGCGGCCAGGAACCTGGCCCACGGGCCGCTGGACGTACCTCATCTGAAATGCCCCTGGAAGGCGTTTTTGCTGTAATTTTGCTGTAATTTTGGCTTGCAGAGATTCGGGTAAGGGATTAAATAGCCTTGTTTAATGTGTCAGATGACATGTTTAAGTTAGACCAATCAGCCCATGGATAAACTTCAACCGAAGAGGGTGTCTTGAGCCGCCCTTTCACTCCCCGTCATTCTCCCTCCGCTAATTCGTTTGTCAGAGTCAACGGAAAAATCCGTGCCCGCGAGGTTCGAGTTATTGGTGCCAATCAGCAGCAACTGGGCGTTTTCTCGCTGGGCGACGCCATAAATCTGGCGCGCTCCCAAGGGGTGGACCTGGTGGAGATAGCTCCCAACGCCACGCCGCCGGTTTGCCGGATCGTTGATTTTGGCAAGTTCCGTTACGAACAGGCGAAAAAGGAAAAGGAAAGCAAGAAGCACCAGCACGCGAACAAGGTGAAGGAAATTCAACTGAGCGCGACGATTGATCCGCATGATTTCGGGGTCAAGCTGAACCATGCCATCGATTTCCTGTGCGAGGACATGAAGGTGAAAATCACTCTGCGGTTCCGCGGCCGCGAAATGGCCCACCAGGAGTACGGATTTCAAACCGTGGAAAAATTCACGAAAGAGGTTGCGCCCTATGGGCATCCCGATGCCCCACCCAAGCTGATCGGAAAAGGCATCAACCTCATGCTCAGCCCTTTGCCGCGCAACAAACGCGCCAAGCATCCCCGCGCGACCGAGCTGGGCGACGAATCATTCGATGCACCGGAATCCAACGACGAACCGGAACCGCCGGCCGCGGTCCATCCCAGTGCAAGAGAGCCGGTCCGATCCGTGCCCATCCATGCCGCCGAACGGCCCGCCAGCACCTTTGGCCACAATCCCTTTGCCGAACTGGAAATCAAGGTGGCGCAGTAGAACGGGCTGAAGTTTCCGCCCGCATATATTTCTCACACCTCTCCAGACTGCCAAGCTCCAAGCGGGTGGCCACCAACCGTGTAGCGCAGATTCCCAACTATGAGTATCCGGCCAAATCGTCGCGGGTCGCGCGAATTTTCGCAGCGGGCAGCGAACCGCAGAGACGCGATGAACGCAGAGAGGGATTCTCGATTTGCTTCCTCTGCGTCTATCGCGTCTCTGCGGTTTGTTTAGCTTCGATTTCTGGTTACGGCTCCGTCGCGTTGCTCCGTATCGCCGTCTTTCCAGTCGGCAGGGTGTCCGAGCCTTCGAGCGCTCCGGCGGGGTGGAAACCTGCGCTTCAGCCGCAGCCAGTTCACGCGTGTGAGAAATATCCAGGCTGGTGCAGGCCGCCGCAACCCTCGAAAACCTCCTTGCCTTGACGCCGCCCATGTTGCGGGCCCGTTCACTGGATCAGACCTCGCCGGCGCAGGATGGTTTCCATGGCTTTATCCATCATCAAGTCGGCCAGCGGCCGGGTCGCTTCGTCCAGGATGTGGCTGGCGGATTGCAGTTGTTTGGGATCGCCCGTTTGAGTGGCGGGATCTTCCGCCGCCAGAATCTCTTCCACCCGCTCCAGCGCAGAAACGATCTTCGCTTTTTCTTCAGCACCCAGTTCGGCGCCCTTGTCAGCCAGACCCTGGCGTGTGGCGTGGACGATTTCGGAGGCCCGCAGCTTCGCCTCGATCCATTGCCTGGCTTTCAAATCGTCGAAGGCATGCTCGACGGATTCTTCCACCATCTTCTGCACCGCGGCATCATTCACATCGACGGTCGAGGTCATTTTGACCATGATTTGCCGGCCGGTCTTGATGTCACGGGCCAGCACATGGAGAATGCCGTTGGCATCAATCTCGAATTGGACTCCCACCCGGGGCACTCCTTTGGACGCGCGCTCGAAATCAAGGGTGAACCGCCCCAGGCTCCAGTTGTCCTTGGCCCGCTCGCGTTCGCCCTGCAAGACGTGGATGAGCATGCTGGACTGATTGTCCACCGCCGTGGTAAAGACTTCGCCGGCCTTGATGGGAATGGTCGAGTTCCTCGGGATGATCACGTTCATCAATCCGCCAAGAGTCTCGAGGCCGAGAGAGAGCGGCGTCACATCGAGCAGCAGCATGTTCTTGAAACCGCCCGCCAAGATTTCGGCCTGGATCGCGGCACCCAGCGCGACCGCTTCTTCCGGATTCTGCGAAGTGTTCAACAACGATCCGGAGGGACGATGGAACTCACTCCCGATCCGCAGGCTGCCGCTCACCGCCTCAAAGTCCACGCAACCAAAGACGTCTCCCACCAATTGCCGAACCAAAGGCATGCGGGTTTGGCCGCCGACCAGGATGACTTGATCCAGTTCTTTGGCTTCCAGTTTGGCATCGGCCAGCGCTCGCAGACAATAGGGGCGCGTGCGAACAATGATATCCCGGGTCAGGTTCTCCAACTCGGACCGTGTCAGGCGATGACTGAAGCTGAAGGACGGTGTGAGGAAAGGCAGGGCCACTTCCACTTCCGTCTCACTCGACAATTTGATTTTAACTTGCTCGGCCGCTTCACGCAGGCGCGACATTAAACTCAAATCCTCCCTGGCATCCGGCCCGCCCAAAGAGATAATTCTTTCCATCAGAAACTCGACGATGCGCTGGTCCAGATCGTCGCCGCCCAGGCGGGTGTTGCCCTGAGTCGCCAAAACTTGAAACACCCCTTCATTCAGTTCCAGAATCGACAGGTCAAAGGTGCCGCCTCCCAAATCATACACTGCAATCCGCGCGTGCTCGCTCAGCTTATCCAGGCCGTACGCCAGGGCCGCGGCGGTCGGCTCGTTCACGATTCGCTCCACCGTCAGGCCGGCTAATTCGCCCGCGTTCTTGGTGGCCTGCCGCTGGGCATCATTGAAATAGGCCGGCACCGTAATCACCGCGCGGGTCACCGGCTCGCCCAAATGCGCTTCGGCATCGTGCTTCAGTTTCTTCAAAATCTCCGCCGAAACCGCTTCCGGCGTGAACCGGCGTCCATGAATTTCAATGGCGACGGGACCGGCCCCCTCACCTTTGACCGGATACGTGACGAGCATTTCGCCTTCTTGAATTTCGCTTCCGCGCCGGCCCATGAAGCGTTTGATCGAATAGACTGTTTCCCCCGGCTTGAGCACCCGCACCCGATTGGCCTTCGCTCCGATCCAGGGGGCTTCCGCCGGCCCGGGAAAATGGACCACCGACGGCGTCAAGCGCCGTCCCTCCGCATCGGCAATGACATAGGGAATCCCCGAATCCACGATGGCCACCAGGGAATTAGTTGTGCCGAGATCAATGCCAACGATTTTGCTCATGCTAAAGTGCCACCGGGAACCTTTGCGGCGGGAACGGATTTTTTCAATGGGCAATTTGGTTTTGGCCCGATTTCTGCACCGGAGATGAAAAGGAACTTCGAGGGACGCTTTCCCTGCCTGCCGCGCCCCTTGCGACACAGGCTGGCCTCGCGTCATTGAATTCCAGGGACCGCGTGGAAGCGGTCCCTCCCAACTTGTTTCAGGAGCAGCCATAAAGCGGCACCGCATTCTCGTCTTCACCGGACATTGACTCCCAGGCCGGCCTTGGTTAAGAAAACGGTTGCATGGCCATCGACCGCTTCCAGTTTGAACGGGCGTTGCTCGAACAGGGATTGGCTCGCGTAGCCGGCCTGGATGAAGCGGGCCGCGGACCGCTGGCCGGGCCGGTCGTGGCGGCGGCCGTGGTGCTTCCCGCGAGATGGATTCGGGCCGGGTTGCCGCCGGAACTGGAAGGATTGAATGATTCCAAGCAATTGACCGCCAGGGAACGGGAACGTTACTTTGCCTCTCTCACCACGCAGCCCGAAATCGAATTCGCCATTGGCCAAGCCGACGTCGAAATCATTGATGCTGTCAACATTCTGCAAGCGACATTCCGCGCCATGAACCGGGCGCTGGACCAGTTACAGCCGCCGCCGGACCACACCCTGGTGGATGGCCTGCATGTCAGTTCGCGGCGGTTGGCCCAAACTCCTCTGGTGGAAGGGGATGTCCGGAGTTATTCCATCGCCGCCGCCAGCGTCATCGCCAAGGTGACGCGCGACCGGTTGATGATCCAATACGATCAACTTTATCCGGCCTATGGATTTGCCGAACACAAGGGTTACGGAACGCCGCGCCATCTGGGGGCCCTGGGGAGATTTGGACCTTGCCCGATCCACCGCCGGAGCTTCGCGCCGGTGCGGTGCGCCCAGCGCGAGTTGTTTTGAAAAACGGCCTTATGAACCTGTGGGGACGCATCCAGCTTTGGCGTGAGAAAGCGAGGAAACCAATTCATTTGCAGCGCGGCCAACTGGGCGAGCGCGCCGCCAAAAAGCATTTGCAGCGGCTAGGCCTGAAGTTTCTGACCGCCAATTTTTCCTCGTCCCGAGGCGAGATCGACCTGGTCTTTCGCGACCACGATTGCCTGGTCTTCGTCGAAGTCAAAACGCGGTCCTCGGAATTATGGACACGCCCGGCCGCGGCGGTGAACGCCCGCAAACGCCGGTTGCTTTCGCTGACGGCCTTGGATTATCTCCGATTGCTGAAAAATCCGGAGGTGCGGATTCGCTTCGATATTGTCGAGGTCCTGCTGGAGGACGGAGAGGCGCGGGAGATTCGGCATTTGCCCAACACTTTTGCCATGGCGCCGCCCTACCGCTACGGTTGAGGGAGTGGCCGGAAAGCGGGGTAAAATCAGTTGACGCCTGGGATGTGGATTTGTAGATTCCGACGCCCTGGGTTCCAGAGTAGCTCAATGGTAGAGCAGCCGGCTGTTAACCGGCGGGTTGTAGGTTCGAGCCCTACCTCTGGAGCCAGTTTCTAAGCCGTTGGAGGACAACGGCGAGTTTCCAAGGTGGTCGCGAAAAAGCGTCCTTTTGCCTGAAGAAGTGCCAGAAGAATTGCGGCTTGGATACAATCCGCCGAGAAGAATCCTGAGCGGAATCTGTTTTACCAACTGCTGTGGGAAGTCGGCGCTTTACAGAGTGACGCCGCTGCGCTCATCGCCGAAAACGTTGATTGGACGACGAACACCCTTTCATACTCTCGCATGAAAACCGGACAGCCGGCGCGCCTGGTTATTAGCAAAAATCTGGCCGCCATCCTCAACCAGCTTCCCACCACCGGCCCGCTTTTCCCGAAGATTTTGCAGATCGGAAACAAGGCTCGGTCCGCCGAATTTTGTCGGCGCTGCAAACAACTCGGTATCGAAGGCGTGACACTGCACAGCTACCGCTACGCGTGGGCGGAACGTGCTAAGACCTGCGGCTACCCCGAAAGATTCGCCCAAGAGGCTTTGGGGCACAACAGCAAGGCCGTGCATCGCGCCTACGCGAGAAAGGCCCAGGTTGTTGATTCCGACCTTGGTAGATTGCGAGCGAAAGATGGCAGGCACCGCCGAGTCTGCGATCATGCCAATGGCAGCGGCCATTCCCTAAAGGAATCATTTGACCGCTGGCACCAGCACTGAAGCACAACCGTTTTGCGAGCCATTCACAGAACGACTTTTCGCTTGAGCGTTCTTCTTGTGCTAATGCTGGTTCACAGTGTTCGTGACCTTTGCCAGCCACGACCGATCCTTGATCTCCTCCAAGACATCCGCCGTAGCAAAGGATTTGGGCCATTGGGCGCCGGATTTCCCAACGGCCTCAGCAGGCGCGAAGCGACGAGGATGGATTGGCGGCGGCGCGCTTGCGCATCCGCCGCCAATCCCAATCCACGGGGTCGCCATGCGTGACCACGTTTCCACTACTCCAAGGGCAACGCGGACACCGCCCGAATCAGCACGCCATTCTTGGCGTCAAATCCGTTCGGCTCCATCAGGTCGAATTCCACCACCAGCTTCTGCCCCTCCTTGAACGTGCAGGGGCATTCCTTGGCAGCTTCTTCAACTGACTGAATTGGCGATCACCACGCGGCGGCCCGCCAAGAACTGTTCTACTGCGATTTGCTGTTTCATAACTTTCCTCTTGGCTTAACCACGCGACAGGCGACGCCACGACCTTCGCCGTTGGGTTTTACAGCGACTTGTCCGTTCTTGTCCCCATTCCCGCTGGACGGGCGGGCAGAGTGGCCAGTTGGTTGCACATCGGCTTGGCCACCACCGGCGTGCAAAGTACTACACAAGTGCGGCGCAGACGGCGGTGTATCGCACGGGTCAAGTGGACGTCCGGAATGACTGGGTGAAATGGAAGGCCGGCTACCGCTTGCCGACGGAGGCGGAGTGGGAGAAGGCGGCGCGCGGTGGGCTGAGCGGGAGGCGGTTTCCGTGGGGCGACACCATCACTCACAGCCAGGCGAACTACTACAGTCGCTGGGAGGGAGGCCGTCCTGCTTATTCCTACGATGTTAATTCGACGGAGGCTTATCCTTCGGCCTACGATGACGGGGTATTCCCCTACACCAGTCCGGTGGGTTCGTTTGCGCCCAACGGCTACGGCCTTTATGACATGACGGGGAACGTGTGGGAGTGGTGCTGGGACTGGTATGGAAGTTACAGCAGTTCCTCGCAAAGTGATCCTCGTGGCCCTGCCTCAGGCTCCTACCGCGTGTTTCGCGGGGGTAGTTGGTACGACTTCGCGTTCTACTGCCGGACGACCTACCGCTACTACCACCCGTCCGACTGGGACAGCAGGTTCGGGTTCCGGTCTGTCCTGCCTCCAGGTCAGCCGTGAGCGGCAGCCCGGCCTGTGCGTCTCACGCAGACAGGAGCAGGCGAAGCGTTCCATTTCTTGTTTGTTCTCTTGGTCTGGTGGGGGATTGACTGCCAGTCATATCAAGCTGGGTTTGGAGTCTCGCTTCAGGCGGCTTGTTCAAGAGTCCCACGAAGCGCTCTCAGACCGGCTCAATGGAAGACTCCAAGCACTGCTGCGGCTCGACCGATTACGTTTTCTTGGTCTCCAGCACGAGCACCCAGTCGCCCTCCGTCGGCGTGGCGAACTGGATTGATTTGTCGTTCACCACCGCCACAACGGGCGCGCGCTGGCCGGTGCGCGGGTTGAACCAGGAGGCTGTGAAGTTTTGCGGCAGGGCTTTTTGCAGCAGATCGACCGTGCGATCTTCCGGAACGTAAATGACCACTAAATCGCCCGCCTCAGACCGGGCCGCGGCCGTGTAACGCTTCGGAGACTCATGGCCCGGTTGTGTTGCCAGAATCTCCGGCGCCGGACGCAACCGCCAAAAATCAATTCCGGTGAGCAAGTTTGCCAGATGGGTCATTTGTTCGGCGCCCGGCATGACCAGCGCCCTGGGCCAGGGAAGCGGAATGCCAGTGCCGGGATGGTCTGTGGGTGCTTTGGTGCCATCGTCCCATCCCCAGATGCCATGGCCGCCGTAGGTCACACCCGCCGTGGGCGCGACCAGCAGACTCCAATAGACCGCCCGGCGCGTCGTAAAATCGCTGATGCGCGTTTTGGATTGGTAAGCAATGTGGTTTTCGTAAGGCGGCTCCAGATTGATGAAAGGACGCGCCGGCTCCTTCATCCAATCGGTGGCGGGCGGCCCGGAAAAAATCCACTGCAAAGTCCTGTCATCGTCGCCGTGCCCGCTTTGGTAGCCCTGAATATCGAGCCATGGTTCCTCCCGGAATTCGCCCAATACCCAGTGCATTCCTCCCGGATGCAGCACGACCGGGGCGCGAGGGCCGTCGCCAAATACCGCCCGGCCGATGCGCTTCCATCGGTCCGCCTTCTCCCCCCGATAATCGCCGTCACCGGCCAGAATCCAGAGCACATCATTGGCGCCCCAGCGTGCGACCATGTAGCGCGCCAGCTTGATGGCCTGATCTTCCGGAAGCGAAAAGCCGGGATTGATCCTTGGGTTGGAGCCGCCGCCGATGGCCCAAAGCAACACGGGGGCGCTGAGCAGCCCCGCCCGGTTCAACGCCTCCACCTTGGCGTCGAGTCTTTGGAAAAAGCGCGGGTTGATGCGGATCCGCCCCTGGCCGGTGAAGGCTGGTTGCCTTTCCCTGTCGCCGGCGGGCGAGGCGCGCCATTGCGTGGTGACCCATTGCACAGCGGTGAACTTCTGGCGGGCGCGCTCGCGAAGGTAAAAGTCCCATTCCTCGTCCGTGGAAAGCAAGGCTCCATTCCAGGCCGTATCCCCCAGCCAGAAGAACGGCGTGCCATCCTCGTGCGCCAGATAGCGGCGATCTCTGGAAAGCTGGACGGGGCCGTGCAGATCAAAGCGCGTGCGGCCGGTCGGGGCCGTGCAGATGAAGCTGCCGGATTGATTGTGCAACCCGCCATTCTTGGTGTCGGAACAGGACGTCGAGTAAATCCACTTGCCAAATTCATTGGGAGCAAAGCGCACTCGCCAGGCGCGGCCCTCATCCCAAAAGCCATAGACCCGGTGGCTGTCACCGGCAGGGGAGGTAAAGACCACGCGCAATTCCGCGTCCTGGAGAGGATTGGCGTAGGCGACCTGGCTTTCGAAAGTGCGCTCAAAGCGGTCCCAGCGGGAGACAAGGGTCAACCGCGCGAGCGGCGTGGTGGAACAACTGCCGCCCAACAAGATCAGGAGCAGAGGAAAGCAAATCGGACCGCCTTTCGTAACCGCCTTGCTCAACAAAGAGAGTATTGGTTTCATAAACGTCTAGCCTCGGATTCGTGCCCGGCATCTGACTACAAATCGGGCTTCCTGTCAAACGCTCCCCGAAAGTCACAGCAGTTCTCATTTTGACCGTGGTCATGCCCAGAACCGGCTGAAGCCGGAACTACGCACGATGTTGAACAGCGGTTTGCGCAGGGTTCGTCGTCCCGCCTTCAGGCGGTTGGACGTCAAAATGAGAACTGCTGCGAAAGCCAGGGATGGCCTTTTCCGGCTATTGATGATTCAATGCGCGCACATCATGCATCCAAACAAAATCGCAAAATGGATTCTTGGCCCGTCTCTCATCATTGTCTTCGGACTGTGCTGCCAGACGGCAATGTGTCTGGGCGAAGCGGCCGACGGGGAACGAGGCATGGTGGCCACAGTCCATCGCGAGGCCACTGCCGCCGGGCTGAGAGCCATGAAAGAAGGCGGGAATGCAATTGATGCCGCGGTGTCGGCGGGTCTGACCTTGGGCGTCGTGGACGGATTCAATTCCGGGATCGGCGGTGGCTGTTTCCTGGTGATCTACCTGGCCAATGGATCCGTCGTGGCGATTGACGGACGTGAAACGGCGCCACTGGCCGCATCCCGAAACATGTACCTGCGCGCGGGCAAGGCGGATGTGCGCCTCAGCCAGACCGGTCCGTTAGCGGCGGCCGTGCCCGGGGCGCTGGCCGCGTATCAGTATGCCGTTGATCACTATGGGAAGCTGCCGTTTCAGCAGCAGTTGCTCCCTGCCGCCCAGATTGCCGAGGATGGGTTTCTCATTGATGCCGGGTACGCGGCCAGATTGAAAGAGGCGGCTCAGGGGTTGAACAAGTTCGCGGCTGCACGGGAGATTTTTTTGCGCGCGGACGGCACACGCAAGAGAGCAGGGGACCTCCTAAAACAACCCGACTTGGCGACGACCTATCGGGCTATTGCCGGACGGGGTGTGGATTGGTTTTACCAAGGACCTTTTGCCCGAACGACCGCCGAATGGATGCGAAAGAACGGAGGGCTGCTCAATGAAACTGATTTTGCCCGGTACACGGTGACACGGCGCGAGCCCATCGAAACGACCTATCGCGGCTTCAAGATTATCGGCTTTCCGCCGCCCAGCTCGGGGGGCGTGCATGTGGCGCAGATTCTGAATATTCTGGAGAACTTCGATTTGAAGGCGATGGGCGCCGGATCGGCCGAGGTCATTCATGTGATTGCCGAAGCGATGAAACTGGCCTTTGCCGACCGGGCCTATTGGCTGGGAGATCCCGATTTTGCCAAGGTTCCACGCGGCCTTCTTTCCAAGGAATATGCCGCCAACCTGGCGCGGCAGATTGATCGCAACCGCGCACGCCAGGTGGCAGGGCACAACACGCCCGAGCGGGCGACCGAGGACGTTTTCACGAAGCATACCACTCATTTCTCGTCGGCGGACGCCGAGGGAAACTGGGTGGCCTGCACCGCGACAATCAATACGACGTTCGGTTCGAAAGTGGTCATTCCCGGCACCGGCGTGGTTTTGAACAATCAAATGGATGATTTCTCTGTGCAGCCGGGGGTGGCCAATTATTTCGGTTTGATGGGCGCCGAGGCCAACGCCATTGCTCCCGGCAAGAGGCCGCTCTCCAGCATGAGTCCGACGGTTGTGCTGCGAGAGGGCCTGCCGGTCTTGTCGCTGGGAGCGGCGGGAGGTCCCACCATCATCAGCCAGACGCTGCTGACGATCATCAATATGATCGATTTCAGGATGGACTTGGAGCAGGCGCTTGCGCAACCGCGCTTTCATCATCAATGGAGCCCGGACACGCTGGTGGTCGAAAAGGGGGTGGGGGAGCCGGTGCGGCGCGAACTGAGCAAACGCGGTCACAAACTCAAAGTCGTCAATTCGCTGGGCGCCACACAAGCCGTTGCGCAACGGCCCGGCGGCAAGGGATTTGTGGGAGCGCATGATCCGAGGCTGAAAGGCCAAGCCGAAGGGTGGTGAATCTGGATTCGGCAGCACAACAGGCCGCAACAAAGTGCAAACGGCCCAGAGCGGCTTCGCCGCAACCGAAGTAGCGCAGATTTCCAATCTGCTGTTTCGCCGACTTCCAGTCGGCAGACCGTTCGACCGGCGTGAGGGCTGCGGATTGGAAATCCGCGATACAGCCGGTTGGAAACCTGTATAGCTTCTCCGGCGTTGTTCACCGGCT
>CAYIIH010000244.1:0-13665 GCA_964363225.1 uncultured Verrucomicrobiota bacterium
CAAACGACTTGGCCACGTCGTCAGCTCGCAGCCCGTCTTTGTTCGCCTACGAAGCCGCCCTGAGCCTGCTTGATGCCCGCGTGCTCTTCTCTAAGATGAAGGTGTCGGAACTGCTCGACCCGGCGCTCAAGGCCAACCGTTCGGCTATTGAGAAGCACCATGTCTTCCCGAAAGACCACCTAAACTTTATCGGCATCACAGACAAGGCGGAGGTCAACCAGATCGCCAATTTCGCGTTCGTGGAGTGGGGCGATAATAGCGACATTTCCGGCCAGTCACCCGCCCAGTATTTTCCCCAGTATGCCGACCGGTTCAACGACCAGATGGCATATTGGCACGCACTTCCGCCAAACTGGACGAGCATGGGATACCAGGCGTTCTTGGTCGAAAGACGAAAGCTGATTGGCAAGGTGGTGCGCGATGGTTTCGAGCGGCTTGCAAGAACGGAGTAACCAAACGCGCATATGCACAGGTTCGCACAACTAGGAAACACAATCACGATGAAGATGCCAACCGATGAGAAAGGGCTGGCTGGCCGGCAGTGTCCGAATCCGGCATGCGGCAAGTATTTCAAACTCAAATCAGGAACCGGACTGAAAGGCGAAGACCTCCCGTGTCACTGCCCTTACTGCGGGTTCGTAGCAGGTTCTGACGAGTTCACGACGCCAGAGCAGATGGAGTACGTCAAAGCGATCACCATGAACCACGTGAGCAACGAGATTCACCGGATGCTCAAGCGGATGGAGTTTGACCACAAGCCACGAGGCGCGTTCGGAATCGGCATCAGCATGAAGGTCACGGGCGGGCCGCAGCGGTTCCACTACTCCTACCGTGAGAAGGAACTCGAAACAGACGTTGTGTGTGACCAATGTACGTTGGTCTATGCGATTTACGGCGCGTTCGCGTTCTGTCCCGACTGCGGCTCGCACAACTCTTTCACGATCCTTGGTAAGAATCTTGAGCTTGCGGAAAAGTTGCTGGCGCTGGCAGCGACACAAGAGCGCGAAATGGCGGAACATCTGGTTGGCGATGCGCTGGAAAATGTCGTGTCGGCGTTCGATGGATTCGGGCGCGAGCTATGCCGTGTCGCTGCGCCCAAGGCCACGAATCCATCCGATGCCGAAGACGTGCGGTTCCAGAACCTCATCGGTGCGCGAGCTCGTGTGCAAAGACTGTTCGGTTTCGACATAACGACGTATGTTACCGTCCCGGACTGGGAGTTCGCCTGCCGGTGCTTTCAGAAGCGTCACCTGCTGGCCCATAAGATGGGCGTGATTGATGACGACTACTTGCAGGCCACGAAAGACCGGGCCGCAGTTGTTGGGAGAAAATTACAGATCACGCCGGAAGAAGTAAAACGGCTGATTGATGTGATTCGACAACTCGGTGGCAAGCTGGCGGCGCAGCTATTGCCTCCACCAGCGTCCAGTCTGCCAAAACAAGGAACATGAGCGCCAAGCCAAACGAATTACAGTTCGAGAAAATGGACATGGGGCGGGTGAATCGGTCCTCACACAAACACGACTTAGGAGGAGAGTCGCGCGAGCATCTGTGTGGGCTTGCACCCCTGACTTGGTCGCGGAGTTGAACCCAGGATATGAACCAACAATGAAAACCCTCGACCGCTAAAAGCTGAACGTCGTCCACAAGACGCGGAGCAACCCCGAAAGCTTCGGGACTGGCACGGGCAGTTCACGCCGGAGTCCGTCGCTTCTTTCTGATCCGTCCGCTACACTCACACCATGCCGAAGCCTCTGACCATTGAATTGCTGAGAAAGGAAGCCATCGCCTTCGCCAAGGCGGAGTCGAAGCATCCTGAACCAAGTTTGTTTGGCGTCACGGATGGCAAGGCGGTGGGCACATATTTGGAGCACAAATTCCAGTCGAGTCTCCAGAACCGCTACACCTACGGCAGGGGCAATTCCGCCAGGGGAATCGATTTCCCGGAGCTTGGGGTGGACATCAAGGTCACGAGCATTCGCCAGCCGCAATCATCGTGTCCGTTCAAGAGCGCGCGGCAGAAGATATACGGTCTGGGCTATCTCACCGTCTCCAACGCCTTGCAGTGGCGGCTGCAATACAGTCGGGTCATTGAACAGGCGGGCAAAATCGGCGGCATCCTCCGGCTCGTATGAAGACGGACGCGAAAATCGAGTTTGGCGATTTCCAAACGCCTGCCGCTCTGGCGGGTGAGGTTTGCGCGCTGCTCATCCGGAAAGGAATCAACGCGGACTTGGTCGTCGAGCCGACGTGTGGTGTCGGCACATTCCTGCTCGCGGCGGCCACAGCCTTTCCCAAAGCCAGTCTCCTCGGATGGGATGTCAACGGTGCTTACGTGGAAGAAGCTCGTGCGGCGCTGAAGCGAACTGGCGTCGGTGGCCGGGCGAAAGTGCAAGCGCAGGATTTTTTCGCGCAGGATTGGGATGTATCAGTGGCGTTCCGGGGTGAAGCACGATTGCGTTTCGGTGATGGAGCTTAAGCCAAACGAGGACGGCAGCTACCGCAACAAGCTCGGTGAGCAGGTGCAACTGGAACCCGATCATTTGTTCCCGTTTCTGAAATGCTCCGATCTGGCCAACCATCGCACCACGCCGGATCGTGTCGTGTTGGTCACCCAGCGGCGGGTGGGAGAGGACACGGCCACGATTGCGGCCAACGCACCAAAAACCTGGCGCTACTTGAACTCGCACCGGGCCTTGTTCGAGGCGCGCAAGAGTTCCATCTACGTTGGGCGAATGCCGTTCGCGCTGTTCGGCATTGGCGATTACACTTTTGCGCCGTGGAAGGTGGCCGTCTCGGGACTGCATCGAACGGTGCATTTCGCGCTGATTGGGCCGGTGGAAGGCAAACCCGTATTGTTCGACGACACTTGTTACTTCCTATCCTTCGAGAGCGAAGATGAGGCCAGGGTGGTTGCCGCCATCCTCAACTCAACGCCCTGCGAGCAGTTCCTTTCCTCGCTCCTGTTTCCCGACTCCAAGCGACAGGTCACCGTCGAGTTGTTGCAGCGGCTGAACATTCACGCGATTGCCGCCGAAGCGGGCTTGGGCCGTGAGTGGGCGTCGGCTCGCACCCAGCGTGTGACTCATCACTACGAAATGGCGAGTCCCCAAGCCGAGTTCGTTATGGAGCGTCCAGATACAAAGTGATTTTCTGAAGGATCATTCTGCATTGCGACCACGGATTTCTACCTGGGCAATTTCATTTCCTGCTTCCCTGATTTTTCAATTTGGACATCATTCCTGAATGCTATCTGAGATTCGCTCTGTTCACTTCGTGGGAATCTGCGGCACCGCGATGGCTTCAGTGGCGGCCGCCCTGAAGGAGAAAGGATTTCGCGTCACCGGCTCGGATCAAAACGTCTATCCGCCCATGTCCGCGTTTCTGGCGGACCGGCAGATTGAAGTCATGAGCGGCTACGCGGAGCGGAATCTGGCGCACCAACCCGACCTGGTCGTGATCGGCAATGCCATCTCGCGCGGCAATCCGGAGGCGGAGATCACCCTGGAAAAAAGGCTCCGCTACTGTTCGCTCCCGGAATTGCTGAAGGAGTTTTTCATCCGCGGCAAACGCTCGCTCGTCGTCACCGGCACGCATGGCAAGACGACCACCACTGCGCTGCTCACCTGGGTCTTCGAGCACAACGGCTACCAGCCCGGCTTTCTTATCGGCGGCATCCCCAATAACCTCGGCCAGGGCGCGCGGTTCACGGACAGCGACTGGTTTATCATTGAAGGGGACGAATACGACACGGCCTTTTTCGACAAGCGGAGCAAGTTCGTCCACTACCTTCCCGAGGTCGCCATCATCAACAACCTGGAGTTTGATCACGCGGATATTTTTGAGAACCTGGCCGCCGTTCAGACTTCGTTCAAGCGCCTGATCAATCTGGTCCCGCGCAATGGGTTGCTCCTGGCCAATGGCGATGACGCCAATCTCGCTCCATTGCTGGGCATCAAACATTGCCCGGTCGCACGGTTTGGCCTCGGCGTCGCGAATGACCTTCGGGCCGTCCAGAACGAGTTCAGCATTGAGAATTCAAAGTTCAAGGCCGGCGGGGCTGAATTCACCGTTGGTTTGGTGGGCGAACTCAATGTGCGCAACGCGCTGGCGGTGGTGGCTTGCGCGCGGCATTGCGGCTTGAGCGATGGGCAGATTCAATCGGCTTTCGACACTTTTGCCGGCATCAAGCGCCGCATGGAGGTGCGCGGCGTGAGCCGGGGAGTGACGGTCATCGATGATTTTGGCCATCATCCCACGGCCATTCGCGAGACGCTGCGGGCGTTGCGTTTGAAATTTCCGGGCCGGCGGCTGTGGGCCATCTTCGAACCCCGCACCAACACCACGCGCCGGAACGTGTTTCAGAATGAATTGGCCGAGGCTCTGGCCTTCGCCGACGCCATGGTTGTGGCGGAAGTGGCCAGGCTGGAATTGCTGCCCGTCCCTGAGCGGCTCAATCCCGCCAAGCTGCTGCAGGACTTGCAGGCCACCGGCAAGCCGGCCGCTTATCTGCCGACGGTGGACCAAATCGTCGAGCACGTCGCGAAAACGGCCTGCGCCGGCGATGTGCTTTGCGTCTTCAGCAACGGCGGTTTCGGGGGAATTCACGGCAGGCTGCTCGAACGATTGGCTGCCGTTGGCACGCAGGACTCAGCCAACCTTCGGATTGGTTAGGCGCTCCTTTGGACCGGGGGACTCTCCATGAAGCCGGTAGCGTAGGCGTCCCGCCTGCGAGTTCGCCCAGCGTCTCGCTGGGCGCAGTACTGGCGGCGCGCCGCCGCCAGAACTCGCCGCCGAGGACGGCTGCGCTACCCGCGCTCCGGTTCAACCCAGAAAAAGAAGGTGGAACCGCGAAATACGCGAAATACGCCAAAACAGAATGGGTTGGGGAAAATGCCCGGTTCACCAATTGGATGAACACACTTTCCTGCTCAACTCCTTCTCCTTTCGCGTATTTCGCGTATTTCGCGGTTTGAAATGCCGTTTTCAGGTTCAAGGTCGGAATGCGTGGCCTGATGGCCAAGGCTGCACACGAATTCAGAGCGGCCACGAATTCGGCAAAAGCGATTTGCGGCCGTTCTGAAGTCGTGGGGCGGTTAATGGGCAGACGGGTGAGCCTGAATATTATCTCACAAACCCGGAGTGTTGTTGCCGCAACCTTCAGGTTGCGTGGTTGCGCGCGGGCCGGCTGAAAGGGCGCAACGAACGCATCTCAGTTTTTCGCAGCCGGACTGGCCGGCCCGAAGGGCCGGTGGTGGACCAGCCCGGCGTAGCGCCGCCCTGGGTGCAAAGGCCCCCACGCCAACCGCTCTGTATGAGCGGTCGTTCGAACCCTGATGCTTAGTGTATTTCGTGGTTGCAACTGCTTTTTCCAGGATTAACCTCCGTATCCTTGAAAAACGCCCCCCGGCGCCACAAAACAAGTTCGTCATCGCCGCCACAGACGGAGCCTCGGGCCGGCGGCCCGACCGGCTTGGGTGACGCATGCGTCCAGCCCAATCCGTCTCAAAGATTCGTTTTTCGCCTCTTGGCGGTCACGTTGGTCCCAATGGCTTTCCTGGCCCTCATCGAGGCCGGGCTTCGTTTGGCCCATGTCGGTTACCCTGCCGATTTCTTTCTGTACGACCGAATCGAATCACGCGACGTGCTGGTGCAGAACGATCAGTTTTCCCGGCGATTCTTTCCGCGCCACCTCGTGCGCCGGCCGTTGTCCATGGCGATGTCCGCGACGAAGCCGGCGGACACGATCCGTATTTTCGTCTTGGGCGAATCGGCGGCCATGGGCGATCCGGACCCGGCCTTTTCGTTCAGCCGGATTCTCGGCGTGCTGCTGCGGGAACGATATCCGGGCACCCGCTTCGAGGTGGTGAATCTGGCCTTCACGGCGATCAACTCGCATGTGATCCTGCCCATCGCACGGGAATGCGCGCAGCAGGGGGGGGATTTATGGGTGATTTATATGGGAAACAATGAAGTGGTCGGTCCTTTCGGCCCCTCCACCGTGTTCGGCGCTCAGGCGCCCGATCTCTGGCTGATTCGCACGGCGCTCGCCCTGCGACGATTTCGGACCGGCCAGGTTATCGATGACCTCTGCCAGCGAGCCGTGGCAGCTTCCGGCGGTCCGAAGTCGTGGGCGGGACTGCGCATGTTCATGGAAAACCAGATTCGGCAGGATGATCCAAAGCTGCTAAAGGTTTATAACCATTTCTCGCGAAATCTTGAGGACATTCTTAAAGCCGGGGAAGCTGCCGGCGCAAAAATCATTCTCGGCACCGTCGCGGGCAATTTGAAGGATTGCGCTCCGTTTGCGTCCGTCCCTGCCAGGCCCTTCGACGATCAACAAAGGCCGGCCTGGAAAAACCACCGTGCCGCCGGGGTCGAGTTGCAGGCCAAAGGCCAGATGGAGGCCGCCTTGGCTCGGTATGAGGCCGCCGCCGAAATCGATCCAACCGACGCCGAACTGCAATTCCGCATGGGACAGTGCCACCTGGCCCAAAACTAGGCCAACCATGCGCGGCCATGCTTCGAGCGCGCTCTCGACCTGGATGCTCTTCGTGTCCGCGCCGACTCGCGCCTCAACGCAATCATCGCGGAAACGGCCCAACGACACGCTGCGCAGGGCGTTCAACTCATTGATACCGTGGAGATTCTGAGCCGCAACGCCGCCGATGGAATTCCCGGGGAGGATTTTTTCTATGATCACGTCCATTTCACCTACGTGGGGAACTACCTCCTGGCCCGGGCCATTGCTGACGCGGCGGCGAAAGTTCTCCCTGCGCCCGTGACGAGCAGCGATACCGGTTCTTGGGCTGCCTCCGAGCTTTGCGCTCAACGATTGGGATTGGCGCAGTGGAACCGTTGCCAGATGCTGGAAAACTTGCAGCGCTGGCTGACGGTGGCCCCGTTCACCAACCAGATCAACCACATCGATCGCCAGCGGCGCTATCGCGAAAAGCTGGCCGCCTTGAAACTGTCGCTCCCGCCGGGCGCTCTCGACCAAGCCATCGCCGCTGGTCAGGAAGCGTTGTTGGCCGCGCCCGACGACTTTTATCTCAACGAACTCCTGGCCAAGGCGTTGCATCTGCGCGGT
Source organism: uncultured Verrucomicrobiota bacterium (assembly GCA_964363225.1). Classification (GTDB taxonomy): domain Bacteria; phylum Verrucomicrobiota; class Verrucomicrobiia; order Limisphaerales; family CAYIIH01; genus CAYIIH01. Next base: position 7,091 of record CAYIIH010000244.1, read on the forward strand.
AATCTTGACGGGGCCGTGAACGCGATGCGCCAAGCGGCGCGTCTCTTGCCGCAGAACCCGGTGGCTCACTACAACCTCGGCTTGCTGCTCAACACCCAGGGGCGCCTGGCTGAGGCCGCCGCTTCCTTCCGCCAGGCCGTGGAGCGCCGCCCGGATTACGCCGAGGCCCACGCCGGCCTGGCCAAGGTTCTGGCCAGACAAGGGAACAGCGGCGGCGCCTTCTCCGCCCTGTTGCGATCCCTGGAATTGAAACCGGATGATGCGGACGCGCTGCTCAGCTTGGGGCAGCTCTGGCAGCAAAAGGGCGAATTCACGCCAGCATTGGATTGCTACCGGCGGGCGCAGGAGCTGGAGCCAAATTCCGCCTTCGTCCACATCCACTGGGGGAGTCTGCTGGCCGCCAGGGGCGACCGGCTTGAGGCCGCGAAACATGTCGCCGATGCCGTCCGCCTGCAGCCGGAGAGCGCCCTGACTTATTTCGTCAACGCCACACGGTCGGCGCCGAACGACCCGGAAGCGCACTTTCGGTTGGCCAACGCGCTGGCTGCTCAGAACCGCCGCAGCGAGGCCTTGGCCAGCCTCCAGAGGGCCGTGGAATTGAAGCCGGATTTCTGGGAAGCCCGCTACTTGCTGGGCGTGGAATACGCCGCGGAGAGCCACCTGGCCGAGGCTCAGGTCCAGTTCTCCGAGGTCATCCGGCTCAGACCGGGCTTCACCTTGGCTCACCTGAATCTGGGCGTCGCCTTGGCCAAGGAAATGAAGCTCGCTGACGCGCTGCGCTGCTTTGAAGAAGCGTTGCGTTTGGAACCGGCCAACAACCTGGCCCGGCAGCATTTGCAAACCGTGCAGACGATACTGAAGGCCAAGTCACGCTGAGATGCGCCGCTGCGCCGATTCAAGAAAGCCGGAGCGCCGGTTTGTAACCGGCTTTTTGGGCCTCCCAAGCCTCAAAGCCGGTTACAAACCGGCGCTCCGATAGCGATTGCGGTGCATTCAAGCTTCCTTGAACCAGACCTGGCTGCGCCGCGATGCGGTCGTTTTTGAATGAAGGCCTTTTTGAAGGCCTTTTTGAGTTGACTTGTCCGGGGCAAACTGCAAGCTATTATGCAAACCTTAACCCACTCACTGATAACTTATGCGAACCAACAGACTCTTCCGTTTCTTCTTGTTCGTCTGCGCGCTGCTCAGCTTGGCGAATTGGCAGGCTCGTGCGGCTAATACCACCATTAACTTCGACACCGATCCGAGAGGGACCGGGCTTTTCATTGACGTCGGCTCGGGCGATTGGAGGCCCACCGGAGGCAATCCCGCCACCGGCGGTTACCTCAAGATCACTGATGCCGTGGGGAGCGAACGCTCGGTTCTGCTTTTTGAGGACCTTGACAACGGGGCGATCATCTCGGCGTTCAGTTTCTCGATGGACGTCAGGATCGGGAACGGCACGGCCTCACCCGCCGATGGTTTCAGCATCAACTACGCGCGCAACAACGACCCGATTGTCTTGGGGAACGGCACGGGCAATTTCGCCTCCAGCCCCGCCGGCGAAGCCAATCCTTCCGGAGGAAGGCACGCAAACGGGGCTCGCCATTGGCTTTGATGCCTGGCTGAGCGGCGGCGCGACGGGCGGGGACGTGATTGGCATCACCGTGCGGATTGACAACGTGATCGTCACGAACATCGCGATGGGCACGCTGAATGGTTCCTGCACGGATACGACTTCGCTGCAAACCGGCCCGAGGGATACGGCGAACATCGGTTCGACTGACCCCCTGTGCTGGGCGCCGGTGCGCGTGAATTTGGATGACGACGGCACCTTGGACATCAGCTACAAGACGCGGATTATCCTGACCAACTTCCAAACGGCTTTCTTTCCCAGTCCTGGTCGTTTAGTCTTCGCGGGCCGCACGGGTGGCTCTTATCAGATTCAGCATGTCGATAACATCTCCGTCACCACCGTCCCCGCGACCGCGCCCGCCATCACGGGCATCACTCCCACCGCAGTAGGTTTCAACCTGACCATCTTGGATCAAGCCGGAGCCAGCCCGCTCACGAATACATTTGTCCTGCAGGTCGATGGTGCCGTCGTGCCCATCAGTTCGCTCGCGCGTCAGGGCGACTTGACTTTTCTCGGTTACAGCATATTTCCCAACCGCTACGTCAGCGGTTCGTCGCACGCGATCAGCCTTGCATTTACGGATAGCAACGGCGCGAGCGTGGCACGGAATGCTACGGTCACGATCCCTACGACCACTAGCATCCCGGCCGAATACGCCTTGCCCGTGTCGAATCTTGACCTCACGAAAGCCGGCTTCAAGGCGCGTGTTCATCAGATGGCGGTCGGACGAGGTCCAACCGACGTCAACCTCCTTTTCAAAGCCGAACGGCATCAGGCTGGGGGATTCATTGATCCGGCCACCAGCCTGCCGTACGAAAACCTCGCGGACTTGACGGCGGCCACGGATGGCGTCTTCGTGGACGAGAACGTCATCAATTGGAATCAGGATGCTCCAACTGCCATTGGCAACTTCAGTGCCAACAGCACGCCGCCGATGGAGGACGAGCCGGTGCCGGGCATTCCAGGAACGACCCTGTCCACGGACAGCTATGTGGCGGAGATGCAGACCTATCTAAATTTGAAAGGGGGCGTTTACCGGTTTGGCGTGAACAGCGACGACGGCTTCAAGGTATCGGTCGCACGATCGCCCGGAGATGTCAACGGTCTGGTGCTGGGGTCGTTTAACGGGGGGCGCGGCTCCGCGGATTCCATTTTTGACTTTATCGCCCCGGTGGATGGAGCTTACCCGTTCCGGTTGCTCTGGTGGGAGGGTGGCGGCGGATCGAACGTCGAGTTGTTCATGGTCGATCTGCTGACCAACCAGAAAATACTGATCAATGATCTGACCGCGGCGGTGCCGATTCGCGGCTATCGCGAAATCAGCGCGACCTACCCGGCTGTGACCAAGGTGCTTCCCGCCGCGGGATCGAACCTGAACGTGCCGACGGCCGACGTGGTGGTTGAGATCACTGACGGGACCGTTCCCGTGGATGCCAGTCCGCTCACGCTGACGGTGAATGGCACGGCTGTCACCGGAGCGACCAAGACCGGCGCCATCACCATGATCAAGCGGACCGGTTCGCTGGCCAGCCTGCTCCCGGCCACCAACAACGCCACGTTGGTCTATGCTATCACCAGTGGCGGCCAGCAAGTGTTGATCACCAATACGTGGAGCTTTATCGTCGGTGGCACCACGGGTGGCCAGGAAGGGGCGGGCGGAAATCTACCCACGGGTCAGGGGAATCCTATGCCGATATCCTACGCCATCATCCCCGCGGCTAACAAAGTGCCGACAGGTTCCATCGACCCCGGCCAGCCGGGATTCAAAGTGTTGAAGGTGCATCAAATCGACCGGACAGGCGATGCCAACCAAGGCAACGGCGGACGGTATTCAGGCCAGAACGGCAATGCCAACCGCATGCCACGACCGGAAATCCAACTGAGCAACGGCTACATCAACCGCACGAACAACACGCCGTATCCGAACCTGGCGGACCTCTCGCAATTCAACCCGGTGGATGGCACGCTCAATATTGATGGTGTCGTTAACTTCCAACAGATTTCAGCCAACGCGGGCGCGTGGTTTCCGGAGGAACCGATGCCCGGCATGCCCGGAGGAGGAACATCAACCGCCGGCGCTCAAGTCGGCACGGACAACTTCGCCATGGAAATGGTGACCTATTTACAACTCAAGGCCGGCTCTTACCTGATGTCCGTCAATAGTGACGACGGTTACGTCCTGACCTCGGCCCCGAATCCGCGCGACACACTGGGCACGCTGGTCGGTTACATGAATGACGGCACTGGCTCGGCGAACCCGCCTTCTCGCTACGTGTGCTTCGTGATCCTGGAGGACGGCATTTATCCGTTCCGGCTTCTGTATTGGGAAGGCGGCGGCGGCGCGGACCTGGAATGGATGTCCGTTGATCTGGGCTCCGGCCAGACGGCGCTCATCAACGACTCGGGATCGTCCCAGGCGATCAGCGCCTTCCGTGAATACACCGGCCCAGCCCGGCCTTGGGTCAAATTCTCGGTTTATCCCCTGCCGTCGCGCTGGGAGAATACACATCAGCAAACCGGGCCAGGACCGATCCTGGTCAAAGTGGGTGGCACAAATCCCAGCGATTGGGCGAACGGCGCACCCGGCTCCAGCGGGTTGACCAACCGGCCCTTTGCGGATGGCGTCGGCGCCATCATTGCGGACCTGGGCACCGGCACGGTGGCCATGCGTTTGGATGGAGCGGCGGTGACCCCGACGCTTACTCCGTCCGGCTCGGATACGATCGTTTCTTACAAGCCGGCGACTCCGTTGTCCTCCGCCTCCGCGCACACGGCCAGCTTGATCTACGCAGGCGTGACCAATTCGTGGACCTTTAACGTCCAGACCGCTCCCGTCGTGCCGGCCAGCGTAGCCATACCGGCGGCCAGGTTTATCTCGACCGCCGAAGGTATCCGCGCGCGGGTGACGAAGATTCGCAACGGCACGGCTAACATCGCCACCAGCGTGGCCCGGGCGGAAGACCACTTGCGCGGCGCGTTGAAAGACGCCTCCGGCAACGTCATCACCAATACAGCCGTGCCTAATCCGGACCGAGCGGATGGGGCGTATATCGTTCCAACGGTCAACTGGAACCAGGAAAAACGGGTCCCGCCCGGCAACAACTCGGAGAACGGCTACTTCAGGCAGGTCACTGGGTTCACGGACCAGCCGATTCCTGGCGTCGGTTTGGGCACGACGGGCGAAGCCAACACTGCCAACGACCTGATTCAAGCCGAGATTCTCGCCTTCCTCGATCTGCCGGCAGGCTACATCAAGATGGGTGTCAACAGCGATGACGGCTTCCGCGTGACGGCGGCGGAGGGCTACCAGTCAAGCCCATTGGTCTTGGGTCTTTGCGACGCCGGCAAAGGTTCTTCGGACGTACCGTTCTCGTTTGTGACGCCGGCGGCGGGCCTCTATCCCATCCGCTTGGTTTGGTTTGAAGGTGGCGGCGGGGCGAACATCGAGTTCTTCTCCTATGGCGCGAACGGCGAGAAGATTCTCGTCAACGACCGCAGCAACACCAACGCCATCAAGGCCTACTACGAGGTCATTCCTGTCCCGACGGTGGCCATTACCGGTCCGGGCGATGGGACGATTCACGCGATCTTCCCCACCAACATCACCATCACGGCTGACGCCTCCATCGTGAACGACAGCATCGTCAAGGTCGAGTTCTTCTCCGGGGCGACCAAGATTGGCGAAGCGACCAGCGCGCCCTACAGCATCGTGTTGAGCAACCTTCCTGAGGGTCGCTACACGCTGACGGCCAAGGCCACGGCAGCCAATGGTTTCACCACGGTGTCGGCACCGGTCAAGATCATCGTAGGCATCCCGGTGATCTCGAACGTGGTGGAGACCGGAGGGGACAACGAGGCGACGGATACGGTCACGGCCAAGTGGACCGGGGTGACGTTCGTCAACGGAGTGGCCAACGAGCCAATCCCCAACACGCCGGCCAGCGATCCTTACACGGTGGGGTATTTTGGACAGGAGGCGCCGGCGTTTGTGGATCGCAATCATCAATGGGAGGGTGCGAGCGCCACCCTGCCCTTGCCGGCCTATCTGGTGGGAGGCGAATACATCATGTCGGGCAACGACAATCGCGACAATACCGCCTACAAGCTGGACATCACCGTGTCGGTGGAGGCGCTGGCGTATCTCCTGATCGATAACCGCCTAGGCGAGGGAAATAACGCGGACCCGGCGAACCATCCCAACTGGCTGAGTGACCGGTCAGGAGGGGCAGGCAACGTGGCCGACGGTCAGCCCGACATGGGATGGGTGGTGCAGCAAGGTTGGCAGCCGGCCGCTAACGGTTTGAACCGGGCGGGCAACGCGGCGTGGCCGGATGAAGTGGGTGTGGACGAAGGCGCCGACGGTAGCATCAATCAATGGTCGTCGGTGTACGTGAAGCGGATACCGGCCGGCACGTTCACCATCAATCAGGCCGACAATCATGGGCAAAACATGTATGGGGTCGTTGTCCGGCGCGCTCCGGCGGTTGCGCCGATGTTTGCGGCACCGGTGCTGAACAGCGACGGGACGGTCACCATTGCCTGGACGGGAACGGGAACGTTGGAAGAAACGAGTTCGCTGGCGGCGCCGATCACCTGGACGCCGGCGGCCAGCCAGGCCAATCCGCAAACGGTCGCGGCCACCGGGACGAAGTTCTACCGGTTGCGGCAATAAGCGGCGCCGTTTCCAAGCCGAGTTAACACAGAGGCCGGAGGCGACTCCGGCCTCTTTTTTGTTGGGAGATGAAGCGCCCCATCGGAGCGCGGACGGCCCGTCCGCGCGTCCCTCTGCTTTGGCTCTGCACGGACTCTCACCTGCTGTTCCATCGGCTTCTTCATCCGTGAAAACCGTGAAATCCGTGGTGGCAGCATCCGCATTTGGATTCAACCTGGAAACCGCAAATGAACGCAGATAAACTCTTTCTGTCCACGGATTGAGAGGGAGCAGAACAGTTCAGGTGCC
>CAYIIH010000245.1:0-13646 GCA_964363225.1 uncultured Verrucomicrobiota bacterium
TGACTGGAGCGAATCCGTGCTTGGTTGAGCTAACGTCATTGGTGACGTTGTTGCCGCCCAGCGTCTCCACGGCAGCCTGGATCAAGTCCAAATCATCGACCGAAGCGCGCACCATCAGGATGCCGGTCAGATCGTTGTAGAACACGTTTTTCGGCGGCTCCATATCAATGCCCAGCTCAGTAAAGAGCTGCCGCAGCACGCTTTGGACGGATCGGGAGCGCTTGGTCCTGGCTTCGCTGGCTTGGCTGGAGCCACGATCCTCTTCCGGGAGTTGCTTCTTCGACGCCAGTTCGCCCACCGAGATGCCAAAGGTGCTTTCCAGTCCGACGAAAAACGAATCCTGGTCCACTCGAAACGTGCGGACGGACAGAGGCGCAACGGGCGGCGACGGCAGCGGCGGCATGCCGGCTGGAAAGCCTGGAAACACTGGTGACGCCGCGTCATTCACTGAAAACACGACGCCATAGTCCTCGATCGTGTATTTGATCGGCTGCTCGGCCACTTTGGTGATGACGTCCAAAACGTCCAGAAGCCGGATGTTTCTTAGGGGCGGATTGATTTTGATGGCGATGGAATTCAAATCCAAATCGAAACGCGGCAGAGTCACCCCTGTGGTCGGATCAATAGCCGACACCATCGAGCCTGGCACCAGGAGAAAATTGATTCCTTTTTTCGTTGCATCGTGCTTGCTCGCATACTCCTGGAGAACGCGGACGACTTCTGACAGGACAATTCCGTTAAAGCTGACTTGATCCATCACGATTTCTTCGAGCTTCGCTTGAATTTCCTGACGACCTTTGCTGGCGGCGGGCGTCTGCGCACTGGAAGCAGCAGTTTGCGGCGCAACCCCGTAACGAGCCGCGCTGCCCGCCGGGTTCAAGCCATACCTTTCGGCCATCATTGGGTCTATCGCGGATGGCAACACGCGTGGTGACGCCGGTGCGCGCTCTTGTTTCCCCTTGGGATTCACTGTATAGGGCGACGCCGGCACAGGATCACCCTTCTCCTGGGATGAAATCGCGGGCGTGGCTGCCGGCCCGCTGGCGGCTTCCCCCGCCGGATTCTCGGCGGGCGTGACACTCTCGGCGGGCGCCAGCGCGGCCATGAGCGCGAAGGCGGCCAGCGAACGTTTCCAATTCTGTTGCATGCTTTTCATAGGTGACTCTCCTTTGGTGGTGGCTTGGGGAACAGCCCAGGCCGTGCATAAAGTGACCAACAAAATGAAGATGACCGACCCCGAAGTCCGGGCCAGCAAGCCGGGAATACGGCCTGGCGGTCGCCAGCCCCTCCCTCCCGGCAGGCGCAACAACCGTTCCACGCGGCGTCCCAGGCTGGAGCGAAAGCCATTTCCTTCAATCCGCATCCAGCCCAGAGCGGAGGGTGAAGGGAGGCGGCGTCCGAACTCGACCAGACATTCCGCCAGGATGTGAGGACCGTTCCGCAGAACCAGGCTCGCTTCATCAGCCGCCATTTCACTGGCGGCGTGGAGTTGCCGCCGCGACCACCAGGCCAAAGGATGCCACCAGAGGGCCGCCGTGACGAGATCCGCCAGCAAATACCAAGCTGGATCGCGCGCCGCCAGATGCGATAATTCATGACATAGAACCACTTCTTGCTGAGCGGGGGTGAATGTTTGGACAAAAGTCGAGGGCAAGCCGATGGTGGGCCGCACAATGCCGAACGCAATGGGACCCTGTAGTCCAACCGATTGAATCACACGGATGTTGGATTTCAGGCCGAGATGCTGCGCCAATTCCCGGACCTGATCCAGCAAAGCAGGCTCCGTGATTGAATGATTTTTCAGGTGGAAAAGGAAAAAGAGAAGCCGGGCGCAGCCGGCGCGAAAAGCCACCAACGCTATGCCGAGCAGCCAAACCGGCCCCAACCACCAGGCAGACAATTCCAGCCCGGCTTTGCTCTCAGCGCTCGCCGAAGCAGCCAAGGCATGCTTGGATGAAAGCGGCCCGCCGGTCAGCAAAGGCCCAGGGCTGGCTTGTTGATCGCTCGCAGATGTCAGGCTGGTGGACGACAGCTTGCTTGGGCTGCTTTTGTTCACCCGCATGCGCTCGGCAACCTGCCGTCGAAATTCCTGGCTGACATGAAATGAAGGCGCCGACGGCAGATTCTTGCTTTCAGCCAGCAGCGTCGCCGGAGGCTTTTGAATGTCCCCAGGTTCGCCTTTGATTCGCGCGCCAGCCCATCCAGCGATGCCCCGGCCCCATCCCGTCGCTTCCAGCAAAATCAAAACGGACAGCGCCAGGATGCTGATTTGCCAGAGGCTTCGCCGCCAAAGCGCTGATTGGACTGGTCTTTGGACGAGGGCGGTCAAACCGACGACGAGGAGCGTTTCCAAGGCCAGAATCCAAAAGAGATTCCAGCAAGCGGCATAGATGCTGTCCGTGGTCATAACATCTTTTTCCTTTCGGCAATGAGACGCTCCAATTCGTTCAATTCATCCCGGCTTACTTCCCGCGTCGTCAACAAATGGCTGACCATATCCGCCAAGCTGCCTTCGAAGAGCCGGTCCACCAAATCGTCGGCCATGCCCCGCGTCACTGCCTCTGCCGCCACGACCGGAGAATAGAGGAAAGACCGCCCTTCACTCCGGTGTTTGACCAACCCGCGCGCCTCCATTTTGCGCAACATGGTCGCGATGGTCGTATAAGCCAGGTCAGCCTCAGGCGCGAGGGTTTCGTGGACTTCTGCAACCGTGGTTTCATGGCGTTCCCACAACACCTTCATGATTTTGAGCTGCAGGTCTCCGAGTCGATGAGTTTTAGGCTTCATCACAAATAAAAATTGGTTTAACTACCGAAGTAATACTACCTGGGTAGTAACGTTGTCAAGCGACATTTTTCTTTTGGATGGACCGAAGTCAATCCTGCTCGACACTTCGGCGGGATTCCTTTTTCGCGGCGTGGTGGGATTTGTCGGCGAGCATGCGCTCTTTGGCGCTGCGGCTGCGAGGGCGTTTCTGGCGGCGGATTCTCTCAACGCGGGCGCGCTCGGCATCCACGCGGCCTTTCCGGAGGGCTTCGATCTTGTCGAGCAAAAGGCGGCGGGCGAGGAAGCGGTTGAACCCCTGTTGGCGCGTGGTCTGGCATTTGACCTGCAGACGGGTTGGACGGTGGAGCAACATCACACAGGTGGCTGTCTTGTTGACGTTCTGGCCGCCGTGCCCGCCCGACCGGACAAACGTCTCTTCGAGGTCGGCTTCCCGCACGCCCAGCGCGGCCATGCGTTGGGCGAGTTGGACTTGCCTCTCCGAACTCACAGGAAACGGGTTCATGGCGGCAGGGTAGCGATGGGGGCGGCGACGTCATCAAGAAAATGGGACCAAGATTGACCCCTGAGGCATTGTCCCCGGCTATTTTCCTGTGCCCCGTTGCGGCGCTTCGTTAGCATCGCGGGCCATGTTCGACGAGTGCGTTATTCGGGGCAGACATTTTGTGCCGGCCCGATTCTGTGCGCCGATGGCCGGTTACACTCACAGTGCCTTTCGCCGTCTTTTGGCCGAATTGGGAGGTTGCGGGGCGGTGTGGACGGAGATGCTGGCGGCCCGGCAGATTCTGAGCGAGAATTTCAGCACCTCACCGTGGTTGCGCCGCTATTCGCCAGAGCAAAGGACGGTCTTTCAACTCATGGTGCGTGCCGGCGATCCTTTCGATAGAATCCTCAACCGGCTGGGGGAGCGCGGTGTGGACGCTGTGGACTTGAATCTGGCCTGTAACTCGATGTGCGTTCGCGCGTGCGAAGCCGGCAGCGCTTTGTTCGAAAATCTGGCGGCCCTGCGCACAGTGCTCAGCGAGGTCCGGAGCCGCTGGCCGGGCTTGCTCACCGCAAAAATTCGGCTGGGCAGCCGGTGTCGGGACTGGCAACCGCGCTTGGCGGAGCGGATGCGATTGTTAGAGGAGGCCGGTGTGGATGCGGTCATTCTTCATCCCCGGTTTTTCGAGGACAAGTTCAAGCGGCGGGCACGGCATGAGTTAATTCCTTGGGTGGCATCGTTGACCCGCCTGCCGCTGATTGCCAATGGCGACCTGACCGGGCCTGAACCGGTTCAGAGGCAGGCCGGGCACTTCCGGTCCGCTTGCGCGGTCATGATCGGCCGCAGCGCCATCGTGCGCCCATGGGTTTTTGCCACCTGGAACGAGCCGGTGCATCTGGACATTGCCGAAATCTGGCGCAAAATGTGCCAGTACATCGTTGAGGATTTTCCACCAGCCGTCGCCTTCCGGCGGGTGCAGATGTTTACGAAATATTTTGCCGCCAATTTCGCGTTCGGACACCAGTTCAATGTGGAGGTGTCGAATGCCCCTTCCTTGGAGTCCGGCGCATTGCGGACGGATTTTTTTCGCGCTCGCCCGCGACCATCGCTCATCCCACGGTCGCAGGACTGTAAAAGTAACCGACTTCGTACCGCTTCATTTTGTCGTTCTTTCAGAACCGTGATGAGTCGGGGCGACCGGCGAGAGGACATTTTCCTGGATTGGAGAGGAACTGGAGCGCTTGGGCTGGAAAGAAGTCTGCTTGGGTTGCCGATTCAAGAGTGATCCGGCGAAGTTCGTCCTAGCCGCGCGATTGAGGCGGGAGACGACCCTGCCCATCAAGTGGATCGCCGCCCGGCTGCATAGGGGAACCTGGAGCAGCACGAAGAGCAAATCACATCATTGGATGCCAGGGCGTGACAAAACGGCAATTACGCAGGCCCAAGCTATGGTTTGACTCCTGCTATGACGGCCGGTCAGGGCTGCTTGATCGCCCGATAGAATCGGCGAGCGGACGACGGCGAGTCATAGTCAATGAAGACGTAAGGGCGGCTGGGCAGCACGATGTTCGTAAGTGCCGTCCACTGGCTGGGGTTGTCGAGGCTGGGGGCGTACTCGATGCGGTACGGGGTGCCGATGGGACCGTTGATGACCAGTCCGGCGAACATTTCGAGGCCCACCAGGGATAAAACGGCGGGATTGCTGAGCTTGCTGCCCAGGATGTTGGTGACCCTTAAGGTATAAGTTCCGGCAGACAAGCTGTCGGCTTTGGAGATCGTGTAAGCCGCATTGGTTGCCCCCGGGAGTTCGACCCCGTCCAGGAACCACTGATAAGTGAATGGACCGGTGCCGGTGACCGACACCACAAAGGTAACGGCGTGGCCAAGCCCGGTCGTCAGCTCCAAAGGCTGCAGGGAGAAGTCGGGCGGTGTCGCCGTGCTGACCAAAAAAATGGTGCCCACCGCGCCTGTGTTGGCTCCCGTGCCGCCAGCAACCGTGATGTGGGACGGACTGAAACCGCTCATCGAGCCGTAATAGATGGCGATGCGCCCCCCACCGCCGCCGCCAGCGTTATTTAAAGAAGTCTGCTTGCCTCCCGAGCCGCCTTTCGCGCTAATGTAGCCGCTACCGGAGAGTGCCCCGACGCGCAACAGGATGCTGCCGCCGGAGCCCCCACCGCCAACCTTCATGGACTCGTAGAATACGCCATTGTCGCCATCAGCACTGAGGTAACCATCCACGCTGAAGCTGCCGTTGATGTTCAGCCGAAGGGCGCCGCCACCCGCTCCGCCAGGGGCGCGTCCGCCAAAACCCAGACCCAGCCCTCCGCCACTGCCCCAATCCGTCGGTTCGCTCTCCGATCCGTAGGTCCCGCCGCCGGCGACGTTGCTGGCACTCACCGCGCCCGCGCCGCCATAGCCGGCGCCCCCGGCCCCATATTGGCCACTGCCACCTTTGCCCGTCCCCTGGCCGCCCTGGTTGCCTTTGCCATTGGCGTGGATCTGGCCGTTCTGCGCTATGCTGGCATCGCCAAGTACCGTGATGTCCAAGCTTGGCTGCCCCGCCAGGTGTATCAGCACGCCTCCTGGGCCAACTTCCAGACCACTCAGGTTGAGCGGTGTCAGTGGGTAAACCAACGCCTGGTCGGCGACCGCCAAGTGGAATGGCACGGGAGAACTCACGGGCGTGGCTCGGCCTAAGAATCCACCATTGCCGATCAACAGCCTGCCGGCGGCTTGGTCTTTCTGTTTCAGGTAAACGGTCCCCGCTCCGCCCCTTTCCACTCCGCCTCCGCCCAAGGCTGGCGTCTGTCCCGCAAATCGGTTGAAGCCATAGTGGACGGCGATCCGCCCACCCGCGCCGCCGCCGGCGCTGGATGCCTGCCCGGCGTTGCTTCCACCGTTTCCGCCATTGGCGGAAATCGTGCCGGTCCCCTCCAGTCTGCCAACGGTGAGCCAAACGCTGCCGCCCGCGCCGCCTCCGCCCACCTTCATCGCTTCGTAGAAGGCGCCGTCGGCGCCGTTCGCCGAAAGCCGGCCTTCAAGCGACAGCGTGCCCGACACGGCGATTCTGATCGAACCACCGCCACCACCCCCCGGCGCTCCCGCGCCGTTGCCGATGCCAATCCCTCCGCCACTGCCCCAATCAACCGGCTCGGTCAAGGAACCGTAAGTCTTCTCACCCGGTGCGCCCACTGCGGTCTTGCCCCCTTCTCCGGCGTGACCGCCGCCCCCCGCGCCATAGGACAGATCGTCTCCCTTGCCCGCGCCCGCGCCCGCATTGTAACCCCGGCCTTCGGCGAGAATGGCGCTGTTGGTTGCGACCACCAGGTTGCCCCCAACCGTCAGTTGGCAGTTGGCATTGATAATCCCCGCTTGAGTAAGGTTCAGGTCGCCGGTGACGTTCAGGACGATGTTCGTGGCGTCTGGCGCTTGCCTAATCTCCCCCTGGTCAGCAACCGTTGCGACGCCCACAATCAGCGGAATCAACGGGCCAGCGGAAGCCTTGCCGGTAACCGCCAGCGAAACCAGTTGGCTTGGGGAACTGATGGGCGTTAGGGCTCCGGCTTGCTGTTCGTTGTCAATGATCAGGGCGCCCACCAGATCACCTCCAGCCAGCAGATAGACTGTGCCTGCCCCGCCGGTGCTGTTTCCGACGCCGCCTGAGGCGTGGATGGTTCCGGTGAAGGTGCTCGTCAACGCGCGAACGGCGATCCTGCCGCCGCCGCCGCCGCCGCTCTGGTAGGCGTCCGAACGGTAAGCCCCAGGGCCGCCCCGTGCGCTGATCGCTCCCGAACCAGTGAACTCTCCAACATCAAGAAAAACGCTGCCGCCCGACCCACCGCCGCCACGCCACATGCCCTCGTAAAACTTGCCGGGGCCCCCGTTGGCTACAACCTGCCCTTCAAGCCGGAAGAGGTTTCCCGCTTTAATGCGCACCAGCCCGCCACCGGCGCCGCCTGACACACCACCGCCGCTGCCCCAATCCGCAGGGGCTTCGATCCGGCCATAAGCTGGGCCGCCCGCAGTAGCGGCGGTCCCGCCAATGCCACCATAGCCGCCGCCGCCAGCCCCCCATGGTCCGGAAGCCCCCTTGCCAGGACCCGCGTCAGCCGCGTACCCGGCGCTCGACACCTCAATGCGACTGCTCGAGTCCACGAAAACGTCCTGGGCAACCGTCAGATTGAGCCAGTGATCACTTTCGCCATTAGGAGCGGGGGCATGAGCAACGACGGCTCCGCTCAAGAGTTGCAGACTGGCGAACGAGTGGGCGCCGTTGATCGTCAGGCGACCGCCCGTAACGACGATGTCCTTGCCTTCGAACGACACGTTGTCGGGCTCGAGCACCAACGTGTTGGTAACAGTGACGGTTTCAGACCTTCCAAGGCCGGCAAAAGCGCACAAAGCCAGGAGAAACGCGGCGCCATTCTTAATATTCATGCTCGTAAGGGTTAACTGATAGAATTCGGTTTTCCAGCATGGACCGGAGGATACCCGTCCAGCGGCCCCAGAACAAGGAAAGAAGTGCCGCTGGAAATGCGGCTGAAAAGATAACATGGAGTGGTCAGGCTGGGAAAAACTCGGCAACCTGACCACCTATGATGAAGGAGAAAAAGGGTCAAACCATAGCTTCGGCCTTGCCTTTGGTTCGGAGTTTGGCCAGGGCGCTGTTAGGCCGCGCAAGATTCGAGTCGAGTCTCCCGGGGCCATTTACCACGTGATGAATCGGGGCGACCGGCGCGAGGACATTTTCCTGGATTGGAGAGGAACTGGAACGCTTGGGCTGGAAAGAAGTCTGCTTGGGTTGCCGGGTCAAGAGTGATCCGGCGAAGTCCGCCATGGCCGCGCGATTGAGGCGGGAGGCGACCCTGCCGATCGAGTGGATCGCCGCCCGGCTGCATAGGGGAACCTGGAAGAGCACGAAGAGCAAATTACATCATTGGATGTAAGTGCATGACAAAACGGCAATTACGCAGGCTGAAGCTATGGATGCCCCTTTTTTGGAGCAACTCTGGCAAGAACCGACCCTGCGGAATTTGTTTGCGTAATTTGTTTGACAACGCTCGCTTTTAGATTCTCGATCTCATAGCTGAGACGCGATCTTCACTGATCAGAGCAGGCAACTGGATGAGCATTCAGCATTGATCTTTTTCCGGCGTCATGGACCAGATTTTACCCACGCAAGAAAGACAGGAGAGCCGCAGGCGACAGGCTTTGAAGAAGGTCGCGGCACTCTGGATTGTTGCGGTCTTAAGCGTTTCGTTCGCCGGGATCACAGGACCGATGCAGTTGGAGTCGCGAAGATGGCCGACGGTTGCGGGTGTGGTGATTGATCGCACGCTGCCATCGGAAGGCGATCACGGGTATATCACCATTCACATTTTTGGCAGTCCTGGCGTTACGTATGAATATGAAGTGAACGGCAAAACCTACAGGCAGAGGTTCAAGTTGAACGCGCGCGAGCACAGCGCACTGATCAGCGAATTGAGGGACCTCCCGTCACGTTCTGGAAAACGGTTTGTCGTGGTTTCCTATAGTCCGGAAGACCCGGCAAAATCGACGCTCTACCCGGGGCTGCGTCACTCCACGGCTTGGGCAGTTTTCATTGCCGTGATCGCAGGAACGATCGCAACTCCTGCGACGCTGACATATTTCAAACGCAGGCTTCGCAGGACAACGCATCCGGCCCCCTTCGCATGAGCGAAACGAAGTGGCATCCGCTGTTTTCCCTTTCTTTCGCGGTTGCATTTCCAAGGCAAGTGTTTCCAAGACTCCTTTCGCTTGTTTCCCTCCGAAGCAGGGGTCAGCAATTAGCCAGCCATTAGCTTTCGGGTTGCCGGCTCAAGAGTGATCTGGAGAAGATCGTCATGGCAGTGTGATTGAGGCGGGAGACGACCCTGCCCATCAAGTGGATCGCCGCCCGGCTGCATAGGGGAACCTGGAAGAGCAAACTACGTTATTGGATGCAAGTGCATGACAAAACGGCAATTACGCAGGCCAAAGCTATGGTTTGACCCCTTTTCCTTTTACTTTTAGGCGCATCTGCGAATGGATGGTGCGCTCGGAACGCAGGGCAGACATTCCTGTCTGCCGGTTCGCGGAACCCTCGAGTTCCGCGTCAGGCGACTGGAAGAACTCACTTCTGATTCAAGGCCGCCCAGGCGTGGCCAAGCCGCCCGGATTCGGTGCGGCAAGAATGTTTATGCTCCAGAGCGGCTTGCGAGTGGGGCCTAGAAGGCCTTTCACACGGAACGGGTCTCCCCACACGCACAATGTTCCATCCGCAGCCAGCGCCACATCTTGTTCCCAGGCACAAACTCCAACTGCGATCCAGTCGGAATACTTGCTCGGCTTCCGCAAGTGTCCCGGCCAGAAAACGGACCCGGCATCAACATCACTCAGGACGAGCGTGCCGTCTTTCTTGGTCGCGACTAAAGAACGGTAAGAGCCCGCGAGGTCAGCCCAATCTGAACTTCGGCCGATTCGCAAGAATTGAGGAGAGAATCCGTGATCAAAATGCTTGCCGAATAGATATTGCGGAAGATATCCCGCGGCCCAGAAGGTGCCGTCCTGGCGAAGCGCGAGATCGAACCTCGGCTCGCCCGTCAGAGCGAGCCAAGCGGTTCCATCCACCCAGTTCCAGCGAACGGGATCAGGGTGCGGACCCTGTTTCCATCCGGCCCAGCCGTTCGGCCCTAAATCCAGCCGGCCCCATTTCCACACGCTTCCATCGCCCTTGATGCCAATGGAAACATTGCCCGATGCGAAAGTGGCGAGCCAATCCGATTCCACACCGATGCGCACCGGACCGTTTGTGAATTCTTTCTCGCCGGGGCCGATTTGTCCTTCTCCATTGTTTCCCCATCCCCAGAGTGTGCCATCCTTTTTCAGCGCAAGGAAATGACCGTGGCCCGCGGCGACGGTCTTCCAATCCGAGTCCCCTCCGATGCGCTGCGGCTGTGGAATGACGGACAGATTTCTAAGGTTCCACACTGGAACGGTTGGGTCCCAGGAAAAAACCTTCCATAAACTTCCATCCGATTGGATACCGACCACCTGGCTATAGGAGTTGGCCAAGCACACCCAGTCCGATGGGCCAAGAAATACTCCGTCCACTGGCACGGGTATGCGGACTTTTTCCCAACGGATCGTTTTCCCTTCTCCCCTCTTCACATATTCATTGAACTCCTTAAACTCATAATGTCCGGCCGCCCAAAGCCGGCCGCCCGGCAGGAGCGCGAACAGTTTGAATCCTGCGACACTGCAAATTCTAGGCCGAACGGAACCGCTCAATTGGGCCGGGCCGTGGCGCGGCTCCAAAGTCATCAACAATTCCCAGGGACGATAGTAGATGGTGGCTGATACAGTCAATGCGAAGGCCAGGGAGATCAAAATCGTGACCAAGTTGCGAAGCCAGATGTCCCAGCCAACCAGCACGTGTTTGTAGTTCTTGAAGGCCAACCAAATCAGTGCCGCCAGAATCACGGGCAATCCGATGTATCCGATGAGCGGTATTCCCCAAGGCGGGGGACGATGGGAATCAACCGTCGCCGTCATGGCCCAAGTCCCGATGGCCGTCAGCGTGCAACCGACAGCGACGGCCGCTCCCATGGCCTGAAGCAGATTGCGCGTGAGCGTCGAGGCGTAAAACGAAACCAAGGTTATCCCCGCGGCAACCAGACAGGTCAGGGCCAAAGGTTGCCAGAGCAAAACGGCCTCACGTCTGAGACTGCGAAATGAGCCGGGCACGACATCAAAACCTCCAATGCTTTCAGCCACCCATGGCATCAGCCCGCCCAGAAAAACTCCCAAGAACAGCGCCAGGCTAAACTTCACAACGAACTGAGCGCGCCGAGTTGTCGGAAGGCACAACTGGCTCTCCAAAGTGCCGAGTTTGCGCTCCTCGGCCACCGCCGTGCTCCCCACCAAGAAGGGCAGTCCAAACCACAGCCCCCACCAAAACTCGAGAATCGTGTCCAGAGCAGTGATCTGCTGACCCGGATCGAACTCCATTTTTCGGACGACCATGACGACCAGATGCATCAGGAGCAGGCCGGCGCCGATCAGCAAGCTGACGTGATGCGATTGGAATTCTTTGCGAATGAGCGCGCAGAGAGGATTTGGCTTCTGTATTTCAGCGGCAGATCGTGTCCCAGTTCCCAGACCCGGCCGGGCTGGGAGAGAAATCACGCCGCCGGTCCATTGGGCATCCTGTGCGCGAAGAAACATCCTGCGCGCCCAGAGAAAACCGGCGATTGAATAAAGCACCAGCGCGGCAGACATGCCGGCCGTGGCAAGATTCTCGGAAGATTTTTCCAGCACCTTCGCCGTGGCCAGGAGGATCACGAGCGGAACGAGCAGCGTGAACCAGAGAGCGGCGGCCACTTGGCGGAAGAGCAGTGTCGTCCAAAGCCCGCCCGCCAACGCGGCCAGCGCGGAGAGGCTGCTCACCGTCAGCATGAGTACAAGGACCTCTCTCGAGGGCGCTCCCTGAATGCGAATTTGATAGGAAAGCAATAACGACGCCATAGCCAAGATCAGCGCGACCGCGGCCACCGCGGTTTTGACTCGCCAGATCCGCCGGCGGGTCACGGGTTGGGCCAGCAGAAGCGAAAACGTTCCTGCGCCGCACTCCTGTCCAAACGGCGCCAAGCCCAGGAAAATCGCGCCGACTGCAAAAGCATAAGACGCAATCGCCGCGCCTTCCTGGTGCCCGCCAAGAAGAGACTTCACTGAAATGAACCACACCGGCACAACGGCCAACATCATGGCGGCGATCCAGGCCGGCAGGATCAAGCGAATTTCTTTGCGGATGAGTGCGTTCATGGCGTCGGCTGAGTCAGGATTCTGGACGAGACGAAAATCTCCTCCAACGACAGCGATTCGCAACGCAACTCTTCCGGTTGGTGCGAGCGCAGCATTTCCAGCAATTGCTCGCTGTTTCCATTGGCCAGAAGTTCCGCTTCGCGGCCATTCTGTTTCACCTGCAATGCTCCGGTCCAATTGAGAAGGGTGGGCGCTGCCGGGAACCGCACCCGGATTTTTTTGAAACGGTCGCGCGCGTCGTCAGCCCGCAGGGCGAGCAACTCCCGGCCTTGCTCGAGGATGGTGAACTCGTCGATCAATCCCTCGAACTCGGAAATCAGGTGTGTGGAAACGAAGACCGTCCGATTTTCGGGATCGCCCGATTGGTAGGCTCCGATCACAGTCTCGATGAATTCACGGCGGACGATGGGATCCAGTCCAGAGGTCGGCTCGTCCAGCACGAGCAGTTCCGGCTCCGGGCAAATCGCGCTGATCAAGGCGAGTTGGGTTTTCTGTCCTTTGGAAAGCGCCGCGGCTTTCTGCGCCGGATTCAGCCCGAACCGCCGAAGGAGATCCGCCTCGATGTCCCGGTTCCAATGCGCGCGGAACGAGGCAAAATAATCAAGCGTGTCCCGCACGGTCATCCACGGATAAAACGCCACGGCATCGGGCACGTAACCCAGGCGGGATTTCACGGCCACTTCCTCTTTCTGCGGATCGAGCCCGAACACGCGCAGGGTGCCGGCATCCGGTCGGAGCAGATTGAGCAGGCATTTGATGGTCGTCGTTTTGCCGGCGCCGTTGCGGCCAAAAAAGCCGTAGCAGCACCCGCCGCGCACGGTGAGGCTAAGGCCGTTGACCGCCTCCGTCTTGCCGTAACGGCGGGCCAGCCCCTTGATTTCTATTGCTGAGTGGTTCATGGCGTTCTCCTGGGCGTTGTTTTTGAATTGTCCTCCCGCACGGCGGCGGCTTTTTGTTGGAAATAATCCAGCCGCTCTTGGACCAAGGCCAGAAAAGCCTCGCGATCCACCTGGAGGTGATGCGCGGTGACGACCGCCTCGTCGATTTCCTTGAGCAAGAGTTTCTGCCGAACGCCCTTGGTGAACAGGGTGTTGTTTTCTCTGAGAAAGCAGCCTTTGCCCGCAATGGTTTCGATGATCCCTTGGCTCTCCAATTCCGTGTACGCTTTGGCAATGGTGTTGCGGTTCAGACGCAATTCCTCGGCCAGCGGACGGATGGACGGCAGCGGCTCGCCCGGTCGCAGCGCGCCGGAGGCGGCGGCGTAGCGGATTTGATCCACCAGTTGCCGATAGACCGGCTTGCCTGCTTTGAAATCGATTTGGAATAACATAACGATCAACTGACATAGAACAGTATGACAGATGCGGCGGGTTGTCAAGAGATAAACCTCAGCTTTCTCTTGACCAAACTGAAGGAGCATTTCACCTTCAGCGGCGAATATAGCCATGACAAAAACCCTTGCCCAAAATCGACGCGCCGCGAAAAGGAAAAGAAAAGGAAAAGATAACATGGGGTGGTCAGACTGGAAAAGATCCGGGAAACTGACCACCTA
>CAYIIH010000246.1:0-13628 GCA_964363225.1 uncultured Verrucomicrobiota bacterium
AGAATTCCCCACGGATCTTCCAAGTTATACTTTATCGGGTATCGCGAAAACGGTCGTTGGCTGGCCGCGCCCAGTTCGGCAAAGATCACGTCATTGGTTCTGAGTTCTTCGAGGACGCCTAAGGCAGCCTTGGCGCGTGACCCCAAATCGAGTTTGTTTAAAGCAGAATCCTTCTGCCGAGGACTGCGCGATATAAGTTCGCCGGCTCGGATTGCCGCAAAAGCCCTTTCCCAGGCCACGAGGTCCATGAATTGCTGTTTGTTTATTGCGCCCCGGTAGCTCTGGACTTGCCTGCGGGCGCGCGAAAAGCTGTCCTTCCAACGCTTGTTGAAGTCGGCACCGTATGGCTTCTCAAACCAGGTTTGAATGAGGGGCGTAGCGGCAAAGTTCTGGTCGTCCGGCACGGCTTTGGGCCAGAGGGCCTGGTAATCGAGTTGGACGCCGCGGCTTTCGAGTTCGCGCCGGTATTTGTTCCAGGCGCGCTGGCCGCGCCAGTTTTCTTCGCCGTAGAATATTCCGATCAAGGTGACGAGCGCAGCGAAGCCGACCAAGACGCGCCCGAGGGTTCGCCAAGTGAAGAACCAACGAAACAAGCGGGCGAAGGTGGGGAATTTAGCAGAACCGGAAGATGGCAGAAAAGCTCCCATAACTGAATAATCAGGCGAGTATCATGGTTTGCCGCTGCTCACTGCGCGGGCCAGGGATTTTGGGGTGTAAAGCCGGCGGTGGCGCGATCGGTTCGAGCGCTTGGAGCATCAACCGCCTCTGCTCACGCAAAGCCGCCATTAATTCAGGGTCAGGCGGAGGCATTTTGTGGCTGGCCACTTTGGGCCTTTCGTTGGTGGCCAGGTTCAACGCCAGAAGGACGAGCCAGATGGCGGCCAGCCCGAGCCAGGTCCGGCGCCAGGGCCAGAGCGACTCCTGCCAGAAGTTCCTGGCTGCGGCCGCAAGGCTGAACGATGGCTGGACTCGGCCGCTCGGTTGAGCGGCCGACGCTCGTGCGTACTTCGCCAGATCTTCCGCACGAATCATCTCGAGTTTAGCCTCGGCGGCCTGGTGTCGTTCCAAAATGAGTTCACGCGGGGTTTTCATGTTTCTTCTCCCATAACTTTTTGAACGCTTTGCGGGCGTAGTGCAGCCGGGACTTCACAGTTCCGATTTGCGTCCCGGTAATGCAGGCGATTTCATCCAGCGAAAAATCTTCCACAAAATGCAGCACCAGCACGGCGCGATGCGGCCCGGCCAGTTGGTTCAACAATCTCATGAACTCCGCCTCCTGTTCCTTGCGGATAAGCAATTCCTGCGGCCCGGCCTCGACGTCCGGGTAATCTTCGTGCTGGGGATCGATGGCAATCTCTTCGGGATGCTGTTGGCGCCAATGTTGAGCGCACTTTTGATGGGCAATGTTGAAAAGCCACGAGCCGAACTTGTCATCCTGCTGCAAGCCGCCGATATGGCGGGCGGCATTGATGAAAGTCTCCTGGACAATGTCCAGGCTCGTTTGTTCCTGCTGGACCAGCTCGAAAACATAAGCGTAGAGAGGCAAGCGATAGCGTCTGAGCAGGACGCTCCAAGCTTCCGGTTCTCCGGCCCTGGCTTCCTGCACGGTCTGTTGTTCGTCTTCAGCCACCACCAACATTTGCACACAATAGAATGCAAAACTCGGGAAAAGGTTCAATGAATCTGAAGATATTTGCACTGGGCTGCGCGAGTGTGCGCCGCGGAGCCAAATACTTTCCACCAGGGAGCAATCGCACCGGCCTTGGAACTTTCGACCGCAGCTACAACCCTATTCGGGATTGAACGGCTTAAAGGCTGGCGATTTGGCCGGTCATCACCCAATCCTTCACTGACTTCCCACGACCCGATTCCGGAGCACGCCGACCCCTTCCAACTCAACCTCGACGACGTCGCCGGGTTTCAAGGCGGTGGTTTGTCCCGGCGTGCCGGTGTAGATCAAATCACCGGGCTCCAGCGTCACGAACCGGCTGGCGAAACTGACGATCTTGCCCACGCTCTGCACCATTTGGCTGGTTCGTTCCTTTTGCAGGACCTGGCCGTTGACCCGCAATTGCAGCAACAAATCATCATACTTCAGCCCGGAAACAATGAACGGCCCACACGGCCCAAAGGTGTCCGCCCCCTTGGCGCGCCACCATTGGATGTCCTTTTTCTGCCAATCGCGGGCACTGACGTCATTGCCGCAAGTCACTCCGAACACATAATCGAGCGCTTTGTCCGTTGGAACGTTTCTCACCCGTTTGCCGATGACTATGACCAGTTCCCCTTCGTAATGCACTTGCTCGGAGTCCTTCGGCAAAACGATCTTCTCTTCGTGCGCGATCAGGCACGACAGCGGTTTGTAAAACAGCTCGGGGTCTTTGGGCAGGGGCCGTTCCGGAAGCGATCCCAAATGGCTCTGGTAATTCAACGCCACGGCCAGCACTTTGGTCGGCTGCGCCGGAACGAGCAGTTTCACTTCGGCAAGCGCAAACGTCTTGTCGGTCGCCTTCCAGGAGCCAAAGACGTCGCCGGAAATCTGCCGGACCTTGTCCCCTTCCACGATGCCGTAAGCGATGGTGTCCCCGGCTTGAAATCGGGCCAACTTGGTGATCTTTGTTTCGGCAGACCGAGAGGGAATGCCGGCCAACAGAGCGACGAGACAAGCGCCCACGATTTGCGCCATGGGTCTGACCGGGAAGAGTTTTGGTTTCATAGTGATGATTCTGTTTTGCAGCATTGACTGGATTAACTGGAGGTACTCCGCTTATTTCGCCTTGGCAAAATCGTAAATGAAAATCCCGTAGCCGACACCGGCCGGGTCCTTTGACCTTGCCATTTGGAACGTCATGAACCGGCCATCGTCGCTGATGACCGCATTGGAGGCCTTGTATCCGGGATAATCGCTGAAAAACGTCAGCCGTTCGAGCTGGCCGCTGCCATCCAGCTTCAGCCTCCACATATCAATGAAACTGGAGCCTTTGTGGTTCTGCCGGTCGCACTCGACCAGCGTGTATCGGCCATCGGGAAAGATGCCTTCCGGCTCGTCATATTGGTCCGGAGCATTGGAATAATTGGTGACTTTGCCCGTCTCGAGGTCCACGCCCATGACATCGGTTCCCTGGTACCCATACGCGGAAAAAGTCAGTTCCTTTTCCTCGGGCGGGCGGAAGTTCTGGCATTCCAACGTGCATTTAAAAGGTAGGTTCCGGCTGTCGAGCGCGAGCTTCTTGTTCGCCAGCTTGGGCACCCCGCCCTCTTCAACCACGTCAGCCATCCAGATTTTCGACTGGGCGCGTTCGAGTTTGTCGGGGTATTGCGATTGCACGATGGTCCAGGCAAAGCGCATCTTGGTCCGCGAAACCGCAGGCCCTTCCGAGCATTTTTCGCCCAGGCGGACAGGCGGTTTGGTCAGGGATTTGTCCAGAATCCAAAGCTCGGCGTTCTCGGTCCGATTCAGGTGCGGCTTGTCCGAATCGAACGTTTTGCTGCCCGAAAGCAGGATATCCCCGTTGGCCAGATAAAGCGCGCGCACAAAGCCGCCGTGATAAAAATGATGCGTGACCGGACGGATGATTTTCGTGCTGAGATCGACTTCGAAGGCATCGCCGTAAGTCTTCTCCACAAACAATATCTTCTTTCCGTCATGGGAAAAATCGGCGCGCTCGCCAAAATAAGTGAGCCGGGAAATATGCGGCGGGAGTTGGTCCGCGGGGTTGGTTCCGGATCTTGGTGCGTCCGGCTTGTCGGCGGCGGTCACGGACAAGGCAGCGGCGAATATTGACAGTAAAAAAAGCAGCGGCCTGTTCAGGTTCATCGTTGGTCCTTTCAAGTTGGCTTGTCGATTCGTCGGTTCTTTCGGCAAATCTTAAGAGTTTTGTCTCTACCCGGCCACAAAAATGTTCACTCTGAGCGGGATCCATGCAGTTTGAGCGCGGCCCATTGAACCGCAGAGACGCGATGGACGCTGAGAGGAATGAACAAGAGCCAATTCAGATTCGGTCACGGAACGGCGAATGGTTTCCGACCGAACCGAAACTCAAACTTCTCCGCGTCCATCGCGTCTCTGCGGTTTCCTTCCGTTCACCCTTACTGCATTGAGACTGCTAAGGCACCCGAGTCGTGGTCGGTTTCAGAATCGAGTCGGAGATTATAGCCCGCATATCAGGTCCGTCATGGCGTCCGCCCGGCCGCAAGCAGACGCTTCATCGCCGTAACCGTTTCGGCATATTTGGCCTCGCTGGCCAGGTTTGTATGTTCTCGCACATCCGTTTCGTGGTCGTAGAGTTCGACGCCCTTTTTGCCGTCGTCCCACTCGGTGTAACGCCAGCGCTCGGTCCGCACCGTCCGGCCCATGAACCGGCTCTCCTTATCACTCCGGGTCACCTGCGTGTAAGCCGGTTTCTCCCAGGCATGTGCCGGGTCGTCCAACAGAGGGCGCAGGCTTTTGCCGGCCAGATTCCCGGGCGCAGGCAACCGGCACAGCTCAGCCAGCGTCGGGTACAAGTCCACTAACTCGACGGTGCGACGGCTGGCTTGGCCGCGGGCTTGGCGACTTGGCGCCGCCACAATGAGCGGCACCCGGGCCGATTCTTCGAACAAACTCATCTTCATCCACTGGCCGTGCTCAGTCAGATGATAGCCGTGGTCGCTCCAGAAAACGATGACGGTGTTGTCGGCCAATTTCAGGCGATCCAAGGCTTCGAGCAATTTGCCCACCTGCGCATCGACAAAGCTGATGGAAGCGAAGTAAGCCTGAATGCACTCGCGCCGCTGCTGCTCGTTCAATCCCCAATACGGCGGCTTGGTAAACAAGGCCACCGGCGGAACGTCTTCCAGATCATTGGCCGGGTCCTTCGGCAAGACAATTTTCTCGAGCGGATACAAATCGAAATATTTCTTCGGTGCGATGTAAGGGCAGTGCGGCCGGTAGAAGCCGACCGCGAGGAAGAAAGGTTCGTGGCGATGTTCCTCCAGCAAACGGATGGCCGCCTGCGCGCCAATGCCATCGGTTTGCTCTTCATCAGTCCCGTCGGCGGCCAGGTAGGCCAGCGCGGAGCCAAGACCGCGCTTTGGCGTGTAATTGGTCAGTTTGTCTTCCTCATCCTTGTCGCGGCCACGCGGGTTCACTACCTGGTGCCACGATTGGGGATCGTCCAGGCCGCTGGTGCCGATTTGGCCAGGGACGCCGTAATGGAAAATCTTCCCGACGCGCGCCACGAAATAACCGTGGTTCTTGAATAATTGCGGCAAGGTGACCACGTCCGGCAGCGTGGTTTTACGAAAGTCGGTTTGCAGATCGAAAATCCGGGTGGTGTCCGGCCGCAACCCGGTCAAAAGCGAAACCCGGCTCGGGCTGCACAGCGGAAACTGAGTGTAGGCCCGGTCGAAACGAACCCCGCGCGCGGCCAGCCGATCGAGGTTGGGCGATTTGACCAGCGGATGGCCATAGCAGCCGAGCGCGTTATTCATGTCATCGGTCGCGATGAAGAGAACATTCGGTCGGCTGGCTGCAGCTTGGTCGGCTGCCCACGGCGCGCGGGAAACCGCACACGCGCAAATCAGACTGAGCAGGAAGAGAAGTCTCGTTTTCATGGTGAGTCGAGTTGATACACTGCCGGCTGGATTCTGGCAATACTCGGGCGAAAATCAACTCTGGCCAAAAAGGGCGAAACGGCTAAACTGCTGCCATGAATGCCTGGCTGGAAACATCGACAGGTGTCCGCATTCCACTGCACGCGGTTTGCACCATCGGTCGTTCCTCCAAGAACACCCTGGTCTTAAGCGACAGGTCCATTTCTCTCCGTCATGCCTTGATTCATGCCCAGGGGGAGGGCGAACAGTGGCTGGTGGACTTGGGCAGCAGCAATGGCATTTCCCTCAACAGCCGCCGGGTGAGGCAGCCCGTTCAACTCAAGGATCAGGACCGCCTGGAGATCGTGGGCAACGTTTTCACTTTTCGCCAGGCCCACCCCACGCCGGATAACTTGCCCCAGGAGGAAACCACCCTCTTCAGGCATCGCGAGTTGAAAACAGCTTCGCTTTGGCTGCTGGTGGCCGATATTGAAAAGTCCACGCAGCTCAGTCAGACCCTGCCCACGGACGCATTCTCCCAGCTCATTGGCGGATGGTTTCTCACTTGCAAGGAAATCGTGGAGAAACACGACGGCACGATGAACAAATATTTGGGAGACGGTTTTTTGGCTTACTGGCCTGATCCCGACATCCCCGTCAGCAGCGTGGCCGGCATGTTGGGTGATCTCAAAGACCGGCAAGCTTCTCGCACCCCTCCCTTCCGCATGGCCGTGCACTTTGGATCGGTGACCGTGGATAAAGCCGTGTCCGACGGAGAAGAAATCCTGGTCGGGCCCGACATCAGTTTTGTTTTCCGCATGGAAAAATTGGCCGGCCAACTGGAGCAATCCTGTCTCCTGAGCGAAGCGGCGGCCACGCATTTGAAATCCCTCGGCGACCTCATGCCGTTGGGGCAATACCCGCTCTCGAGCTTTGAAGGCGGTTATGCTTTTTATCGGTTTTGAAAGCTCTCCATGAACCGGAGGGGCGGCTTTCCCGCCGCGCTTCTCACTTTAGCGCCGCATACACCCGGTGGACATCATCGTGCTCGTCCAGTTCATTCAAGAAATCCGTAACTTCCTTCCGTTCCGCTTCGGAGAGTTCCAGGTAATTCTTGGCCACCCAGCTCATTTCCGACGTCGTCACCGTCCACTTGGCTTGCGCCAGGAACTTGGCCACGGCATCAAGGTCCGGAGGATCACAGAGGAAGCGCGCGCCCATCTGCCCTTCCGGGACATCGCCGGCCGGCAGCGCCTCGACATTCTGCGCCCCGGCCTCGATGGCCACGGTTTCCATGTCCAACGATCTGTCAACATGCGTGGCCTCCACCATGCCCCAGCGATGGAACATCCACGTCACGCTGCCGGGCGAACTCAGTTGGCCCTTCTTGAACAGGACGCGGATTTCCGACGCGGTCCGATTCTTGTTGTCGGTCAGGCATTCGACAATGACCGGGACTTTGGCCGGGGCAAAGCCCTCGTAAGTGACCGTCTCGTAATTCACTTTTTCATCCAGCAATCCGGCCCCCTTCTTGATGGCCCGTTCAATCGTCTCCCGAGGCACCGACTGCTTTTTGGCCGCTTCCACGGCGGCCCAAAGGCGCGCGTTGCTCTCGGGATGCGGATCGCCCATCTTCGCCGCCACGAGGATTTCTTTGACGAGCTTGCCAATCAACGCGCCGCGCTTGGTCGAATGCTCCAAACGCCCGGCCTGTTTCCATTGTGCGCCCATGTCTCTGCTTTCTCTTGATGGTTAAATGCCGTTCCAACCCGGCCGGTGGCGGCTCATCTTCTTGGCCGCCCCTGCCAAGCCGTCCGGAGGTGAAATCCGGTCGTCTGCCGGCGGATTTCGCCCCGCTCATCCGTGCGCCAGCCAGCCGACAGGCCACTCTCGATTTTTTCGCGGATGATTCAAGCAAATACCAGCCGGCAAATCATCACCGACGCGACAATTCCCACGCCATCGGCTATTAACCCCGCCGGCAAGGCATGGCGGGTCCGGTGGACATTGACGGCGCCGAAATAGACCGCGATCACATAAAACGTCGTTTCCGTGCTCCCATACAGCGTCCCCGCCATCCGCACCAGCAGATGGTCCGGCCCGAATTGCTTGACCAGCTCAGCAAAAATGGCCAGGGAACCGCTTCCACTCAACGGCCGCATCAGCGCCATGGGCAACAACTCCGCCGGAAATCGGACATAATTGAGGACGGGTTGGAGAAGTTGGGTCAGCAGATCGACTCCCCCGGCGTTGCGAAACATGCTGATCGACACCAGCATCGTCACCAGGAAGGGAATGATCCGCACCGCCACATGAAAGCCTTCTTTGGCGCCTTCGACAAATTCCTCATAGACTTTAATGCGCCGCAGCGCTGCGTAGAGCGGAAAGAAGGAGAGCAAAAAGGGAATGGCCAGCAGCGAGATCGTGTTCACCGCGCGCACCAGGCTGCTCTCCCCGCGAGGCTCGCTCGCCGCCTCCAAGCCAAACCACTCCGGGAAACTGCCCATCAGGAAGAACCAAACAAAACAAGCGCCGAACAAGAGCAAAACCAGCCAGCCCGCCGGCTGAACCGGTGTTGCTTGAGCTGTCTCGTTCCCCTGCCCTGCCGTCGCGGCTTTAGATTCGCTTTGCGCCGGCAGCGTCTGGCTTGATGTGCCTGGCTCGCTCCCGGCCGCCGTGTCCATTTGGAATGCGCGCATTTTCTCCAGCGCTTTCACAGCCACGATGCCAGCGGCAGTGGAACAAATGGTCGCCAGAAAGGCCGTGCCAATGATGGCCGAAGGATTCTTCGATCCGGCGGCAGCCAGAATAGCCACGGCGGTGATGGGAATGATCTGCACCGAGCTGGTGTTGATCGCCAAAAAGGTGCACATAGCGTTGGTCGCCGTGCCGGGAATCTCGTTCAACGATTCCAAGTCCTTCATGGCGCGCAAGCCCAAGGGCGTGGCGGCATTGGCCAGACCCAGCATGTTGGCGGCGATGTTCATTAACATCGAACCCATGGCCGGATGCTCGGCCGGCACATCGGGAAAAAGCCGCCGCATGACCGGCCGGAGCAACCGCGCCAGCACCTGCACCAAGCCGGCCTTTTCCGCCAGACGCATCACGCCCAGCCACACGGCCATGACGCCGATCAAGCCCAAGGCCAGCGTGACCGCTGTTTCGGCTCCTTTGACGGCGCCATCCGCGACCTCTTTCATCCGGCCATCAAAGCCGCCTATCAATACGGCCAACAGGACCAGCGCCAGCCAGATGTAGTTCAGCATGCGATGGCTTTTAAATTTGCACGCCAAAATAAGCGAGCCAGAAAGAAATCTTCTTGTGAAACCGGCTAAACACGGAATGCTTGCCGCCAAGAATGATGACTATCCTAAAACCACCGCGCTTGCGGCCGGGCGACGTGATTGGCTTGATTTCGCCCGCCAGCACCCCTTCGCCACCCGAGAAGATCGATAAGGGCGTTCGTTACCTGGAACAGCTTGGCTATCGGGTCAAACTGGGCTGTCATGTGGCCGCGCAACATGGCTACCTGGCCGGCACCGATGCCCAGCGCGCCGGCGACCTGAACGCCATGCTGAATGATGCGCAGGTCAATGCCGTCTTTGCCATGCGCGGCGGCTACGGCACCCCTCGGTTGCTTCCGTTCGTCGATTATGCCGCCGTGAAACGAAGTCCAAAGATCGTCGTCGGCTTCAGTGATCTGACCGCTCTACAATTGGCTTTGTTCCGAAAGACCGGGCTGGTCACTTTTTCCGGGCCGATGCCCGGCGTCGAGTTTTGGCAGAAACCGGACCCTTACACCGAGGAACACTTCTGGCGCCTGCTCACCTCGCGCCGTAAGATCGGACTTCTGCCCAATCCACCGGAGAAACCGCTGGTCACACAAAATCCGGGTCAGGCTGAAGGCCGGTTGCTGGGAGGAAATTTCTCCTTGCTGGTCTCGCTGCTCGGCACGCCTTACAGCCCGGACTATCGCGGCGCGTTGCTGGTGCTCGAGGACGTGGACGAATTTACGCACCGTATCGATCGCATGTTTGCACAACTGCGGAACGCCGGCATCCTGCGCCATGTCGCCGGTCTGCTGCTGGGCCAGTTCACGCAGTGCGGACCGAGAGATGCCGCCCAACCCCACTTGACCATCGACCAGGTATTGACTGAAGCCTCCACCTGGACGCCAGGGCCGGTGATTCGTCATTTTCAATATGGCCATATCCCGCGCAAACTAACGATTCCGCTGGGACTGCGCGCCCGGCTCGACGCTTCACGGCAGAAGCTGGAAGTGCTCGAAGCGGCGGTGGTTTGAACTTGTTGAGTCATGAAGGGCGCATCAGAAATGTTTTTGACGAATCTTTTTGAAGTTTCAGGAGCGCGGACCGCCTTGTCCGCGCGTTGACGGCCAACCATCCCTTCGCGAGGACATTCCTGTCCAATGTCACTAGGATTTTATCCTCATCCCGGAGGGATGCTCGATAATAGCCCAACGTTTCAACGTTGGGTGAACCAGGTCAGAGGTGCGCAAGTCCCGAAGGGACGGCTGAAACCGCGCACCCGGTCAGCCGTCCCTTCGGGACTTACTCTCCTTCCGGCACCAGTTCCCAACGTTGAAACGTTGGGCTATTATCGCATGTCCCTCCGGGACAAAGGCTTGGCCCGGTTTCGCGAGCATCTTCGGGAATCAAATCCTAGGGGCATTGGAGACGACTGTCCGTGCTCCGGAAAAATGTGTGATGCGCACTGCGGCTCAGCAACGTATCTTTTTCGGTTTGCTCCCATGCATAGCCCCGGCTACAAACCGTCGGGTTTCTTGATGAACACTGAACCCGCGTCCCAAAGAACAACCGAAATTTTATGCTTGGCGAAATCAAAAATGCTCTCGGCGAACGGCTCGATTACACCTTTCATCCGGGCGAACCTAATTCCAGAAACATCGTCGTCATCGGACACGGCGTGACGGGGAACAAGGACCGCCCGTTTGTGGTGGCTCTGGCGGAGGGTTTGGCGCGAGCGGGCCTGTCGGCGTTGCGCTTTTCCTTTTCGGGCAATGGCGCGTCCGGCGGCAAATTCACCGAGTCCACCCTGGCCAAGGAAGTGGACGATTTAGGCTCCGTGCTGGATGCGTTGGGCGGCTGGCGGATTTGCTATGCGGGCCACAGCATGGGCGGGGCGGTGGGCGTGTTGCGCGCCAGCCAAGATGCGCGCATCCGGTTATTGGTGTCGCTGGCCGGCATGGTCCACACCAAAGCGTTTGCGGAGCGCGAATTTGGGAGCGTCAAACCTGGCGATGGTTTTATGTGGGACGAGCCGTCCTGCCCACTCTCGCAGGCTTACATGGACGACATGGCCCGGGTTGATTCCGTGGCCGGCCTGGCGCCGCAGATCAAAGTCCCGTGGCTGTTCATTCACGGAACGGAGGATGACGTGGTGCCGATCCAGGATTCTCACGACATCTTCAAACTCGCCAATGAACCCAAGCAACTGATCGAGATTCAAGGGGCCAGCCACGTGTTTGCGGGCGCGTTCACACCCATCATGGTCGAAAAAGCGGTGCACTGGATCAAAGACACGTTTGCTCAGCCGTATCGATTCAATAACTGTAGCCGCGGACGTGAGTCCGCGCTGATTTAACGAGGGCATCGTGACGATCATGGTGGAATCTCCCGGTCGCTATTTAGTGACTAATGATCGTGCAACGGTGCGCGCGTTGCCATCCGGTGAAATCAGCGCCGACTCACGTCCGCGGCTACGGGGGGCTGAATTGATACTGCTCAGTGTGGAGTCACCGCCCGATAGAACCGAGACGGCAGATTCGTGCCCGCTCCATCCGTGAACTGAACCGTTCCGAACCAGTTCGTCAGCGTCGTCAGAGGCGTCCACTCCGTCAGGTTGGTCGAGCGGTCAATCCGGTAAGGCGTGCCCCACTCGCCCGTCAGGGTCACGCGGAAGCCGTCCTGGCTCAACAACTCCGGGTCGCCCTCCCCCTGCAACTGCGGCCGCCGCGTGAAGTTCGCCGTCAGGACCATGTTCGAGGTCATCGTCACCACCAGAGGATTCTGCGCGCCGCTCGCCGCTCCGCTCCACCCGAGAAAGTCTTAAACGGGTCCAAATGGCCCTTAGATAAGGAATGGCATGTCCAAGTCGCTGCTAGCAAGTATGTTGCACTGTGATTTTCTTTTTCCAATGATGTTCCCCCAGGACGTTGCGAATATTCGAGTGACCTCATCACATGATAAACGGCTCCGGGACAATCGACTCGGACTTTACATTGCACGAGGGCAGTTTGCCAAAACCGCCTCTATAGCCAAGCCCATGCTATAGTTTGAGCTCTGTAAACCTGTAACGCAAACCGGACGTCAAGCGGGCCGCGCCCGGATTTGAAAGGCGGCGCAGACGTACCGGCAATCAATCGCGGGCTTGCCCCTATCGGCGCGCGTTGGCATACTGCGCGCCGTGCCGCTTTCATGGAATGAGATTCGCCACCGCGCCATCACTTTTGCCAAGGAATGGAAAGGCGAAACCCGCGAAGCCGCCGAGCGCCAAACCTTCTGGAACGAGTTCTTCAACGTCTTCGGCGTCCGCCGCCGCACTGTTGCCACCTTCGAGGAGCCTGTGAAAAAGCTCTCCGGTGATTGGGGCTTCATTGATCTGTTCTGGCCGGGGCGCATGCTCGCCGAGCACAAGTCCGCCGGGGCTGCTCTCGACAAGGCCCACGCCCAAGGCATGGACTATGTCCGCGGCCTCAAGGACACCGGACGCGACCGCGAGATTCCCCGCTGGCTGATCGTCTCGGACTTCAACCGCATCGCCCTCCACGATCTGGAGCCGGAGCAGGATCCGGACGCCCCGCTGCTCAAGCGCCTGCCGCCCACCGTCGAATTCCCGCTGGCCGACCTCCACAAATTCATCCGCCACTTCGCGTTCATCGCCGGTTACACCCAGCACCGGCTCAATCCCGAAGACCCCGCGAACCTCGAAGCCACGCAACTCATGTGCAACGTGCATGACGCTTTGGAAGCGGGCGGCTACACCGGCCACGAACTCAAACGTTTCCTCGTCCGCATCCTCTTCTGTCTCTTTGCCGAGGACAACGGCATCTTCCCGCAGAAAGCCTTTGAATTGTTCCTCCGCGACCGCACCGCCGAGGACGGCTCCGATCTCGGCGTCCGGCTGGAACAACTCTTTCGCATCCTCAACACCGACACCCCGCAACGCCAGCACAACCTCGACGAGGAACTCAGCCAGTTCCCCTACGTCAACGGCGAACTCTTTGCCGAGCATCTGGAATTTGCCGAATTCACCACCGACATGCGCAACGGCCTGCTCGCCTGCTGCGGTTTCCGCTGGGAAACGATCTCCCCCGCCGTCTTCGGCTCGCTCTTCCAAGCCGTCATGGACAGCAAGGAACGCCGGCAGATCGGCGCGCACTACACCGCCGAGAAGAACATCCTCAAACTCATCCGCTCCCTGTTCCTCGACGACCTCCGCGCCGAGTTCGAGACCGTCAAGGCCGACCGGTCCACCCGCCGCACCGCGCGCCTGCAAGAGTTTCACGACAAACTGGCCAAACTCCGCTTCCTCGATCCCGCCTGCGGCTGCGGCAACTTCCTCGTCCTCACCTACCGGGAACTCCGCAAACTGGAACTCGAAGTCCTCTTGGAACTCCACGGCCAGCAGCACGAAATGTCGCTCGACGACGTGAACCGGCTTTCCAAGCTCAACGTCCACCAGTTCTACGGCATCGAGGTCGAGGAATTTCCCGCCCGCATCGCGGAAGTGGCGCTCTGGCTGACCGACCACCAAGCCAACGTCGCGCTCTCACAGGCTTTCGGTCAGTTCTACCAACGCCTGCCGCTCCGCGCCTCGCCGCATATCGTCGTGGCCAACGCGCTCCGCACCGACTGGCGCACCGTCCTGCCGCCGGAAGAATGCTCCTTCGTCCTCGGCAACCCGCCGTTTGTCGGGAAGCATTATCAGAACAGTGATCAACGCGCCGACATGGCCATCGTCTTCCGCGACTTCAAAAATACCGGCGACATGGACTACGTCGTCTCGTGGTT
>CAYIIH010000247.1:0-13496 GCA_964363225.1 uncultured Verrucomicrobiota bacterium
CCGCCGGGCGCGGCAGCGGCTGGGACCGGCTCCGCTTTTTCTTCCGGAGCCACGCCGGCGCCTTGGTCCGTCGGCAAGAACGGAATTCGCACCAGCATCGTCGTTCCTTTGCCTTGGCGGCTTTCGGCCGACACCTGGCCGCCCTGGACTTCCACCAGTTCCTTGACCAAGGCCAGGCCGATGCCGGTGCCTTGGTATTTGCGGCGTGCAGAGCTGTCCGCCTGCCAGAAACGGTCGAAGATGAACGGGAGATGTTGCTCGGAAATGCCCATTCCTGTGTCGGTCACTTTAATCACCAAGTCCGCCGCCTGCTTTTCCACGAGCAATTCCACGCGCCCGCCGGCTGGGGTAAACTTCAACGCATTAAACAACAGGTTCAAGATGATTCGTTCCAATTTATCACGATCCGCCAAGATGGTTTCGACTCCTGCTCCCAAGGAAGTAGTAAGAAGCAGGCGCCTGTCTTCCGCCACTTTTCGAACGGAGTTGGCCAGACCTTTGACAAATTCCGGCAGGGCCAGGGTCTCCCTCTTGACCTCCATCGCGCGCGAGTCCAGTTTGACCAGGTCCAAAAGGTCGTTGATGAGTTTCAGCAGCCGCATGCCGTTGGCGTGCATGGTGGCCAGCAAATCCCGCATTTCCGCGTCGAACGAGAAATTCTTGTTGTTCAGCAAGGTTTCCAGAGGCGTCAGGAGGAGCGTCAAAGGCGTGCGCAATTCATGGCTGATGTTGGCAAAAAACGCGCTTTTCAACTTGTCCGTTTCGACCAGCTTGCTATTGCTCTCGGCCAGCATTTCCTGGTTCTTCTTGAGTTCATAGCGCAGCACGAACTCCCTCACGCGCAGGCGGTTGTAGAAATAGTTGCCGGTAATGACAATAACGGCGGTCAAGACCAAGAAATAGAGGTTGTTGAAAAAAATCCCCTGCGTCTCCAGGACCGGCGTGTTCAGGAAATGCCAGAAGCAAGCTCCCAGATAGAGCGTCATGAGCAGCACGAAAACCAGGATGCTTTCGCGAAGGGTGCCATGGATCACGGAACTGACCGCCAGCAGCACCAGATTGATGCCAGCGTAATAGGGCGACACCGCCCCTTCGGTGGCGGCAATCATCCAGGCGATGAAAAAAGAGGGGAAAAAATACCAGGCCATCCCCAAAACTCGATAGTGCCTGATGCCGAACGGGGTTCTGAGCAGCAGCCAGACGAACCCCACGATCAAGGAACAGAGGAACCTCAATTCCAGGAAGAACGTCACCTGTTCGGGGTAAACGAAGCAGTCCAACGTGAATCCGGCCGGCATCAAAACCACTACCAAGGCGCAGGCGACCTTCGCATTCGTCAACCGCTCCCGGCGGTCGTACTCGGAGAAGGCCTGCTGCAATTCGGGCGTGTTTAAACCAGGGTCCTTATTCACTGGGCGGCTTTCTGACTTCCAGATAGATGTTGACCCCCGTTGAATCCGCTTTGACAGCAAAAGTGCCGGGGGGCGCCAGATCGGGAGCCAAGCACTCCAATTCCTTGCGGTTGCGGTAGGTCAGGTGCCACTCCAGAAAGTATTCCATCATGTTCCGAATCGGATTCGAGCTGTCCACATTCGTCACCACCAGCAACCCGCCCGGCGCCAAAAGATCATAGAACACCCCGACCAGCCGCTTGCAGATCCGTTCCGACAGATAATCGAACAGCCCGGCGCAATAGACCAAATCGTACTTTGGCCCGTCCTCTTTTGGGCGCGCCGCTTCCTTCAAGATTTGATGGACCGATTTCTTGATCAACTGGATCGCCGTCATGCGCCGGCCTTTCATTTTGATTTCATCCAGCAGCTTGCCCGTGTGCTCAATCGTCTCGTCATTGAAATCCAGCAAGGTGAACTGCGCTCGTTCTGACAAATCTTCCTGAATCAAAAAATGTTGCACCTCGACCGCCGGGCCGCAACCGAGATTGAAGATGCGGGCCACCCGCCCGCGCCGGGCCACGCGGCTGGTTTCGTTGATCAAGGTTTGGGTCAGATACTGGATGCGATTGCGATGGGCCAGCACCGGCGGCTGGCTTAAGAAGTATTGATTGACCATCTTGGCGAACAAAGAGCCCCCCTCCATGGGATCCCGCAACATCATGTTCACCATCTCATAATCCCCGGCATAGCCGAGGGGCTTTTGAAAGGTGCGATAGACAAAGGGCGCGCACAGGACCAACGGATGCAATTGCCGTCTGACATAGGCCCGGTGAATCGGCTGCATTTCCACATGGATCTGCCCGGCAATGTCTTCGAATCGCTGAAAAAGCCGGCTGACCGGTGCCATCATCAGGTGGTGCAGTTTATCCAGAACTTCCTTCTCCATTGGCAGGCGGTTGCGGGAAGGTTCAGACCGGATGCCCAGTTCCACCTGTTCCAGCCAGCGTTTTAGGTCCATCAGCAAGGTCTGCATGTCCGCCACGACGACCTTAAAATCGGATTTGACCTGGTAGATCTTTTCCCATTCTTTCAGGAATTCGGCGAAATCCGTTTGCAAGCGCTCTCCTTCCGTGAGCGGAGAAAAGAGGTTTACGTCCAGCCAGGAATCCTCCAGGGTCGCTTCGCAGATCAGGAGGATGCCGGTGTTGACGATGTTGCTGATGATGGCCCGCCCCGAGTAAATCAAGCGGTCATTCATGATGACCTTGAACTCGCTCAGCACTTCCGATAACTGCAAGATGCTGTAGGGGTTATAGACCTCGAACACCACCAAATAGCGGGTCAGCCGGAGAATGGCCGCCCGGACTTCGGTGCCCTGGCTGTTCCGGCAAATGATGAAACTGTCCTTCTCGCCGGTGCCTGACGTGATGACCTTGTTGTCCATTCTCTACTGAGCAACCGCGCCTCCATCCACCGACAGGGCAGTCCCGGTGACGAAGGACGCTGCATCCGAGCACAGCCAAACCACGGCTCCGGCCACTTCCTCGGCGGTCCCAAGGCGCCCCACCGGTTCCTTGGACAGAAGATACTCTTCCACCTGGCGGTTCCCGCCGATCATCCGGTCCAGCAACGGGGTCCGGATAACCCCAGGGCAAACCGCGTTGACCCGGATGCCGGCTTGCGCATATTCCAAGGCGGCGGTTTTGGTCAGGCCCACCACGCCGTGCTTGCTCGCCACATAAGCCGGATATCCCTGCATTCCCACCAAGCCCAGTGCCGAGGACATATTGACAATGGTCCCGCCTCCCTGCTTGAGCATTTGCTGAATCTCATACTTCAAACAGAGCCAAACCCCTTTCAGATTGACGTTCAAAACACGATTCCAGTTTTCCTCGGAACAGTCGGCCGTGGGGGCCAATGTGCCTTCGATGCCCGCGTTATTGAAGGCGCAATCCAGACGCCCGTACGTGGCCACGACTTTATGCATCAACGCTTCGACCTCACTCACAACAGAAACATCCGCCTGGATGAACAGGGCTTCGCCGCCCGCCTTCTTGATCCTTTGGACGGTTTCTTCAAGCCCGGCCAGATTCAAATCGGCCACCACAATGACCTTGGCCCCCTCACGATGAAAAGCCAGCGCGGACGCTTGGCCGATTCCGGAGCTGCCTCCTGTCACCAACACAACTTTATCTTTCATTCCTGCTGTCATTTGGAACCTTGTCCTTTCTTTTTGGTTTCACTTGGTCCATCGAACCAGAAACTCGGCGCTACGTTTATAAAACTGCTCTTTGGGAAATAACACCGAATGACGCTGCATAACAGATTTCCCAGGCCGCTTCAACTTAAAACTCGGCTCGTTTGGACAGATTTTGCAGTTGTCAATTCTGCCCGAACCAACTCAGAGTGGAATGCCATTGACCCGTTTGAGAAAACTATGACCGTGCGAACCGATCCGAGAGAGCAATCGCTCTTGCCCCTCAATTTTGCCGCGCCATCCAGACTCCTGGCTGCGCCCCAATTCGCCGAGGATTTGACGAACTTCCGCAAGTTTGGGAAGAGCACCCGGCGCTTCGCCACCCGGTTTCATGCCGGCCACGGCGCACAGGAAGAGGTTGATACGTTCGTCAACGAATTCTGGACCGCCAAACAACGGGCGGGCCACAGTCTTCATGAAATCTCTTACCGCGCTTGTTTCAAGCCGCAATTGCCCCGGTTTTTCATCGAGCGCCTGACCGAACCAGAAGATCGGGTTTATGATCCTTTCATGGGCCGGGGCACGACCTTGCTGGAAGCCGCCTTGCTGGGCCGGGTTCCGCTCGGCTGTGATGTCAATCCTTTGAGTGTTTTCCTGACTCGACCCCGCTTGAACCCGGCCACCGTGGCGCAAGTGGCCGAGCGGTTGGCCAAGATTGACCTGGCCGACTACGATGAGTTCCCCGAGGACTTGCTGGTTTTTTATCACCCGGAAACCTTGCGTGAGATCGCGGCGCTGAAGAAATACCTGCTGGCGCGCCGCGTGGTCCAGGCGCTTGATGCGATCGACGACTGGATTTGCATGGTGGCGATCAACCGGCTCACCGGCCATTCCAAAGGCTTTTTCTCGGTCTATACGCTGCCCCCGAATCAAGCGGTCTCGGTCAAGTCCCAGAAAAAAATCAATGCCGACCGCGCCCAATCACCGCCGCGCCGGCACGTCCGCGACATTATTCTGAAAAAGACCCGCAGCCTCTTGCGCGACGTCGATCTCGAGACCGGCGAAACCCTGGCCGGCGTGGCGGGCCGGGCGCACTTCCTGACTCAAGCCGCCGCCGACACTCCGCAGATTGCCTCGAACAGCGTGGCTCTAGCCGTGACGTCTCCCCCGTTTCTCGATGTGGTCGATTACGCCGGTGACAATTGGCTGCGCTGCTGGTTTGTGGGCATTGATCCCAAGTCGGTCCGGCTCACGGTGCCCAAAAGGCTGGAAGACTGGCAAGAGGCCATGACCGAAGTTTTTCACGAGTTGCACCGCGTTTTGAGGCCGGGCGGCCATGTCGCTTTTGAAGTTGGAGAAGTCCGTGGCGGCACGGTCAAGCTGGAAGAAACCGTTCTTTCCTGCGGCGTCGCCGCCGGCTTGGAACCGAAACTGGTCTTGATCAACGACCAGGAGTTCACCAAAACAGCCAATTGCTGGGGGGTGGATAATAACGCCAAAGGCACCAACACGAACCGGATTGTGCTGTTTCAGAAGCCTGGCTGAACCTCATCGTCCATTGACAGGCCAGTGCTCGCCATTAAATTGCGCGAGCGATGTCAACTTCGTGCGTTAAACCAGCCATCCGCCTCCGAGGGGTCCGGCATAACAACCTGAAGAATTTTGACCTCGATTTGCCGCTCGGCCGGTTGATTATAATTACGGGCTTGAGCGGGTCCGGCAAGAGCTCGCTCGCCTTTGACACGCTCTATGCCGAGGGCCAGCGCCGTTACATCGAGACGTTTTCTCCTTACGCCCGCCAGTTTTTCGACCGGATGGACAAGCCGCAGGTGGACAGCATCCAAGGCATTCCGCCCGCCATCGCCATCGAACAGCGCAACGCGGTCAAAACGACGCGTTCCACCGTCGGCACCATGACGGAAATCTGCGACTACATGAAATTGCTCTGGCCGCGCGTGGCCCGGCTGCATTGCCGGCAATGCGGGAAAGTGGTGCAGAAAGATTCACCGCAAAGCATCTGGCAGGAAATGAACTGGGCGGCCGGCCCAGGCCCTCAGCCACGCCGGGCCGTTCTGATCACTTTCGAGTTGCCCCTAAGCGAAAAGCTGTCTCTTTCCGAATCCTTGACTCTCATTGCCAAGCAAGGCTATCAACGTTTGTTGGGGCCGGAGAATGCCCTCCCGGAAGCACCCACCGCGGATCCAATTCAGCGCGACAATGCAGCCGACGCGCTCGCACTTCCGGATCAGGAGTCGGTCGCCGGCTCGCGGCTTCGCATCCTGCGAATCGACGAAGCTCTGGCGTGTTTCTCGAAAGCGCCGCCCAAAACTTTGATTGTGATTCAGGATCGCGTCGCGTTGGAGGAGAGCCAGCGCGCCCGCTTCGTGGAAGCTTGCGAGCAGGCTTATCACTTCGGCAAAGGCAAGCTGGCTGTCTATGCTCTCGATTCCGCCCAGGTCTGGCGCTTTTCCAACCGGCTCCACTGCGCGGCGTGCGATCTGGAATATCGCGAACCGTCTGCCGCACTCTTCAGCTTCAATCATCCGGTCGGCGCTTGCCCGGCCTGTCGCGGCTTTGGCCGGACCATCGCCATTGATTACAACCTGGCCATCCCCGATCGGACGCGGACCTTGGCGCAAGGGGCGGTGAAACCGTGGCAAACCGGCCAAGGAGCCGAATGCCAGGAAGACCTGCTGCGCTTCTGCAAATTGCGCCAGGCGCCCGTGCATATTCCTTTCCAGGAACTGCCTCAGAAATGGCAGGACTGGCTCATGGATGGCGATCCGGATTATGGGAAGGACGCCGCGCATGAATGGCCGCACGCCTGGTACGGCGTGAAAGGCTATTTCCGCTGGCTGGAGTCCAAAGCCTACAAAATGCACGTGCGGGTGCTGCTCTCGCGCTATCGCATTTATTCGGCCTGCCCGGCTTGCCAGGGCCAACGCTTTCAGCCGGAAGCGCTGTTGTTCAAAGTAAAGCAGGGAGCCGCGCGCTCTTTGACTCTGGCTGATTTTTATCAGCTCACCGTGCGGGACGCGCTGCAGTTCATCGAGCGTCTGGCCTCGGAGCAAAAGAGAGCCAAGCCGTCCGATCCGCTGCAACTGGCCCTTCTGGAAGTGCGCTCGCGCCTGGCTTACCTCGCAGAAGTCGGCCTCGGCTATCTGACTTTAGACCGCCCCACCCGCACCCTCTCCGGCGGCGAAACCGAACGCGTCAACCTGACGACTTGCCTCGGATCGCGCCTAGTCAACACCTTGTTCGTGCTCGATGAACCGAGCGTCGGTTTGCACCCTCGGGACACGCAGCGTTTGGTGCGGATTCTGGAGCGGCTCCGGGATCTGGGGAACACCATCGTGGTCGTCGAACACGAAGCTGGGGTCATGCGAGCCGCCGATCACATTGTCGATCTCGGTCCGGGCCACGGCGAGACCGGCGGGTGCGTCGTTTTCCAAGGCGCATACGCGGAGCTTCTGCGCTCGGCCCAATCCATCACCGGCCAATACCTCAGCGGCCGGAGGCAAATTGAAATCCCGGTGCGGCGTCCGGTGGATTTGTCGGGCGGCGGCCCCAAGCTGGTCATAGCCCAAGCAGCGCGGCACAATTTGAAGAATCTGACCGTGGAAATTCCGCTGCAGCGTTTGGTTTGTGTGACGGGCGTCAGCGGTTCCGGCAAAACCACTTTGGTGCGGGAAGTTCTTTTCCCGGCGCTCGAAGGCCGGCTTAAAGAAGCGCAAGCGAACAGCCGCCGTCCGGACGCCGACCGGCAAACTGACGCCGTCAAGGCGGAGACACGGTCGCCCGGGGCGGAGGAGGCCGACACGGAATCTGAGAATGGCAACGGTGACAACGAGGAATCCGCCCTCGGCCCTCCGCCCTCGGCCCTTGAAGGTTGGGAGCATCTTGGCCGTGTCATTCTGGTGGATCAATCGTCCTTGGGCAAAACACCGCGCTCGAATCCGGCGGTCTATATCGGAGCGTTCCAGGATATTCGCGAGCTGTTTGCTCAGACGGACCTGGCCCGGCAACGCGGCCTGAGCGCCAGCGCTTTCAGCTTTAACTCCGCCCAGGGCCAGTGCGAACGCTGCCGGGGAGCCGGCTTTGAAAAAATCGAAATGCAATTCCTGAGCGATGTGTACATCCGCTGCCCGGACTGCAACGGCCGCCGGTATCGTTCCCACATTCTGGAAATCACGCTCGGTTCGAGACCCGCTTCGGCCGGGGCCGAACCTTCGTTTTCTCAGGTCGTGTCAAAGAACGGCGCGCCACGGACAAAGAACAGCGTCGGGGCCGGCGCTCCCGGCCTGCGCCTGCCCGAGCGGAGCGCGAAGAAAGGCCGCAGCCGCGGCCAGCCGGCGTGCTCCGCATGGGAATGGAGCATTGCCGATTTGCTGGAAGCGACCGTAGATGAGGTGATCG
Source organism: uncultured Verrucomicrobiota bacterium (assembly GCA_964363225.1). Lineage (GTDB taxonomy): Bacteria > Verrucomicrobiota > Verrucomicrobiia > Limisphaerales > CAYIIH01 > CAYIIH01. Next base: position 8,008 of record CAYIIH010000247.1, read on the forward strand.
GTTTTCTGTCCGGGTTCGACTCGTCGCGGGCGGCAGCGCGGGCCAAGGAAAGCCTTCAGCTCTTGCAGGAAGTGGGTCTCGGCTATCTCAGGCTTGGCCAGCCGATCAACACGCTTTCCGGCGGAGAAAGCCAGCGCCTCAAGCTGGTCAGCCATCTGGCTGAGTGCATCCAGGGCGGAACTGTCTCGGACAAGCCGGCTTTGTTTCTTTTCGACGAACCGACGACGGGGTTGCACTTTGATGATGTGCGCGTGCTGTTGCAGGTGTTTCAACGGCTGGTCGAGGCCGGCCATTCCGTGTTGGTCATTGAACACAATCTGGAGCTGATCAAATGTGCCGACTGGCTCATCGATCTCGGCCCCGAAGCCGGCGAAGAGGGCGGGCGCATCGTCGCGCAAGGCAGGCCGGAGCAAGTGCGCGCCTGCCCGGAAAGCCACACGGGCCAAGCCCTGGCCAACCTGGGCGCCTGGGATTGACCACAGCGCCACCCAAAAGCGGAGACTCCCGGCGCCCTTTGATGGCGGCCCCGCCACCCTGTGCTGCCGGCGGTTTCGGTCTTGCCACGCGGAGGTTTATTCGGGCCGAGCGAGTTGTTCGGACCGGCGGTCACCCCCTGGCTAACTCGCCAAAAAATGTAAAGCCCTGGACAAAGTATGGTGAGCATCTTTCCTGAAAAGAGGCCAGGTTAAGCCACGAGACGAGAATAGAAAGCACGAGTAAAGACAGCACAAGTCATAATTCCTTCAATTGCTTGATCAACATGATAACGACAGAATCGCTTGAGACTCTTATTGCGGAACACCCGTTTTGGGACGGACTGAATCCGCAATACATTTCACTCCTCAAAGAATCAACCGAATTGGCCCGCTACGGAGTAGGTCAACAGGTTTTTCAGGAAGGACAGGATGCCGAGCACCTCTACCTGATCCAACACGGACAGGTCGCTCTGGAAACCTTTGTGCCGGGGCGCGGCATGGTGACGACGGAGGCCATCGTCACGGGCGATGCGCTGGGCTGGTCCTGGCTCTTTCCGCCCTACCGCTGGCATTTCAGCGCCCGCTCCATTGAACCAACGGAACTGATCGTTTTTGACGCCGCCCGCCTTCGCGCCCACGCCCAGGAAAACCACGATTTTGGCTACGAACTGGTCACACGCATGGCTCGGGTCATGTTGAACCGGCTGCAAGCGACCCGGATGAAACTATTGGATTTTTATCACGTGCTGTGTTGAGAACGGCCTGGCCCTCGCCAGAAGGAGCGATGCTGGCGCAGCGCCCTCCTTGCTCGTTGCGTGGAACGGGCGAAGAACCCACGACCGATTTTGACCGCAAGTTGATCCGCTCAGCGGCGGATTGATGTCCGCCCGCTGAACGCAGCGTCGCTCGCCAGTTCGCTGCTACGAAAGGGAGGTTCCTTTCAAAGCCGGCTGTTCCCATTCGAACTGCTCCCAGACCCAGAACCATTGCGAAGTTGGACCGGCGCCGGCCTGCCTGCAGCGACTGCGGCGTAGGCAGGCATACAGCAAGTTGGAAAACGTGCGCGAGGCAATCTCCCATTCTTCGTCGGGCCGGCCCATTCCAGTCTGGAAAACAGCCTGAGGCAAAGTGCTGGATTTAACCGGGAGAAGTGGTTAGGCTTCAGTCATCAAGAGTCGCGTATGATCGAATGGGTCGAGTTCAGCAACGTCAAAGCCTTGCGAAAAGCCAAGCTTCAGCTCAGCCGGTTTACTCTCATCGTGGGAGCAAACGGCAGCGGCAAAAGCACGGCGCTGAATGCTATTTTGGCGTTGCACAGTCCAGGCGACTGGAACGTCGGCCAGGTTCGGACCGCCGGTGTTTCCGAGCACGAACCCGTCACGCTTACGGCCAAATGGAGGGAGCAGAACAACGATTACATGGTGAAAGCTAAATGGGACAGGAGTCTTGTAAGGGGACTAAAGTGCGAGCCAACCGATCAAAACCGACTCAGACAGGAAGACCATCCCAGAATCGCCCTTTCCCGCGCTCGTTTCTTCTCGCTGGACGCAAACGCGATCGCGCAACCTGTCCATCTTCAACCTCAAATGGAACTGGCTCCCACGGGCGCAAACCTGGCTGGCGTCCTGGACCGGCTTCGAGATCAGCACCCGGAGCGATTTGAAGCCCTGAACGAACAATTGGGCCGATGGATTCCGGAGTTCGATAGAATCCTGTTTGAAACGCCCGGCCAAGGCTTGCGCTCTATTGCCCTCCGCACCCGCGAAGGCCGGCACACCATCAAGGCCGGTGACCTCTCCCAAGGCACACTCGTCGCCCTGGCGCTGCTCACCATCGCCTATCTGCCCGAACCGCCCTCCATCGTCTGCTTGGAAGAACCCGACCACGGACTGCACCCGCGCTTGCTGCGCGACGTGCGGGATGCCCTTTACCGTCTGGCTTACCCGGAAGGCTCCCAGGAAAAGCGGGACCCCGTCCAGGTCATCGCCACGACCCACAATCCCTACTTTCTCGATCTTTTCCGCGAACATCCCGAGGAAATCGTCATCGCAGAAAAGATGGGGCTGGAAGCCAGGTTCTCGCGCCTCTCGGACCGGGCCGATTTGGAGGAAATCCTCGGTGACGCCCCGTTGAGCGAAGTGTGGTACAGCGGCGTGCTGGGGGGTGTGCCGGCGGGCGCATGAAAGTCGCCTATTTCGCCGAATCGCCGGCCGATCAGGCCGCGCTGACCATTCTCACCGAAGCCATCCTCAACCGGACAACGGAGTCCACCAGCCATGCCGGACTCAAACATCGCGGCTGGCCTTCCGTTCGCACGGTCCTTCCCGCCGTGCTGAAGCAACTGCACTACCACACGGATGCCGAGGGTTTCGTGCTCGTCGTCGATGCCAACGGTTCTCCGCCTCATCTGCCGGGCCATGAACCGCCGCACGCGCCCGAGCCGCAGTGCCGCCTGTGCCGACTCCGCCGGGTCGCGGATGAAGTGCTGCGGCAAGTCCGCCCGCGACCGGGCCTGCCTCCTTTGAGGATCGCCTTGGGCCTGGCTGTTCCGACAATTGAAGCGTGGCTGCTGTGCGACATGGACTCCCACGTCACCGAAGCGGCCTGGATCAATGGCCTGAAAGAGGGGCGGATGCCATACACGACCGGCAACCTGAAGCAGAAACTCTACGGCACCTCCCACCCTTCGCTGGCCATCGAGACCGAAGCCATGAAGGGCGCGGCCACACGCCTTGCCCAAAACCTTCCGACCCTCGAAAAGCTGTTCCCTCACGGCTTCGGTGCCTGGCTGAGGAACCTGCGGAGTTGGTGACTCCGGTTGGACTGCCGCCGGTAGGTTTTCCGCGAACGCGGCTTGCCGTAGCCGCGGACATCAGCCCGCGCTGACTTCTCGCCGGTGCGCGGGGAGGCTCACTGACGAAGGAAGTTTGCGCCGGCACGGAGGCTCCGGTTTGTAGGATCCAAGGCCAATCGCTCTTGGACGCCGCCGTGCCGTAAAGCGCGCTTCGGACGGACACACTCGATGAAGATGCGCTACATCGCAACCTGGGCGGGGCGAAAAAATGCGCGCGTCCCTCAAACTGCGGATTGTCTTCGCCGGCCAGCCGCAGCCACGCCTCGTGCACGAGGGCGGTCGGCTGCAACGTGTGGCAGTTGTCAATATCAAGAACTGACCCGTTTGTGAGTTTGGTTTTCATGGGCTTGGTTTTGTAGCGGCGCGTCGTGAGAGCGCCGCTGACTTTTCCGTTCAAGAATGCGGCGCTCTCACGAGCCGCCGCTACAGGTTGCTCGGAGCCACAGCGCTTCCTCGCGTGGTTGAGGCGAGGGCATGGTTGATTGAGACGTTCACGACCTCTGTTCCAGGTGGGCAAGGTGCTCACGGCTTGGGATGGGCGAGGAGCCAGTCAATGACCCGTGGCGAGAACTCCGAGGAGACGTTGCCACTTTGGAGCGTCGGGAAGTGCTTGCCACCAATGATTGACCACAGCTCCACCGCGCCGCCGGGCGGGTAATTCATGTAGCGCGTGACGACGGTGTCCAGTCCCGGCAGAGCCAGATCGAGATCGAGCGTAGGCGCTGGGTTCGTGACCGGGTCGCGAGCACCGTTATAGTCCGCCCAAATCCGGGCGCTCCGCACCGCGCCAGGATACGGAGGCATATTCACCGTCACCCCACCAATGCCGCTCCAGGCACCGCCCCAATAACAATTGTACTCGTCGAGAGTGCCGTCGATGCAGAGAATGTGGACAGGCTCAGCGGGTTGGCAGCGGCTGGGATCCAGGAAGGTATTGCCACCCAGGCTGGCGATGCCGGCGACGAGTTCGGCCGACTGACAGGCCATGGTGTAGGCCATTTCGCCACCGGTCGAATGGCCGATGAGATAGACACGCCTCCGGTCCACGGCGAACTGCCGGCCGATTTGTTCGATCACCGCCCGCAGGTAGCCGGCGTCGTCAACGTGCTCGCTCCACAGATCGTTCACATCGGTGCCGTTCCAGTAGGGGAAGCCGTTGCGGTCGCGCGGGCCATCCGGGTAGCAGTAGAGGAATCCCCGCTCCTCGGCCAGCGGCTGGAACTGCATGTAGTTCTCCACCCAGGCAGCGCCTGCGCCATAGCCATACAGCAGGAGCACGAGGGGCAGGGTCGTTTGGCCGTCGTAGCTTGAAGGGACGTAGAGGTTCACCGGCCGGGGGCGAGTGACTCGATAGAACGTGGTCGGGAGCGAAGACTGAACCGTGCAGGGATTGGTGGCCGTAAGGAGTGTCTGCCAGGGCCCTGTCACTCGGTCCGCCCGTTGCAACTGCCCACCACCGGCCCATGTGAGGACATTGACTCCGCGATCCTGTCGAATCGTCAGCGCGGTGTCGAACGGAGGTGCCAGGGTGGCATAGGCGCCGTCGATGTTCACGATGGTCGTGGCGGTCCCCAGCACGGCGCCGCCGGTCGGATTGCTCAACGTCACCCGGAAGCTCTTGGTCCCCGCTGCTGCTCGGCTCCGCAGAAGTGGGATGGTCAGGCTCGTGACGGTCTCGTTCTCCTGAAAGGTCAGCGTCCCTGCCGTCGCCTGGTAATCTTCCCCCGCCTTGGCCGTCAGGTCGCTGGTGGCGTAATCCACCGTGATCGGTCGCAACGCGCCATCGTTGCCGCGCAGCACCGTGACCGCGAAGTCGCTCGCCTGGCCCCAGGCATTCGTATAGCCGGGGAGTTCAAAACCGACCCCGGGGTCATTGTCTCGGATCCAAATGGTCGTGGTCGTCGGCAAGCCCAGCACGGCGCCGCCCGTCGGATTGCTCAGGATCAGCCGAAAGGACTTGTTCCCCTCCTTGACGCCGTCGTTGAGGATGGGAACGAGGACCACCTTGAGCCGCTCGCCCGGCGCAAACGTGAGCGTGTTCGTCACGCCGGTGTAATCCTGTCCACTGAGCGCCGTCCCGTTGGCGGTGCCATAGTCCACCGTCACGGCGGAGTTCGTGTCATCGGTGCCCCGCCGCACGCCGATCAAGGCCACGCCCG
>CAYIIH010000248.1:0-4118 GCA_964363225.1 uncultured Verrucomicrobiota bacterium
AGTGATGATCACTTCACCTTCAATAGCTTGGCTCACGCCAAGCATTGGCCCTGCGTTGGAATATTTCAAGCCATCGATCTGAATAACTTCCTCCTGGGTGTGCATCGGTTTCTCGCGGTGAAGCACCGTTACACGCATGTCAATCGGCTGATCCGGCTTCTCGATGAACTGATGCCCGCGGGCCTGGATGCCGGTTGGGTCGAGACGGTAAGACAGAAACTGTCCGGAAAAGGCGGCATGGTCTCAGTGTCGCACCTGACCGAAGCGTTCCAAGCAGAGCTGGCCAAAGCGGCGGTGAGTGGAGGAACGACCCACTACGATACATCACACCCCGGGTTGCCTGCCGGACGCGATCAGATCGAAGTGGGCCCTGTCGAGCCGCCCGGTCCGGGAAAGCGCGACTCTCACGAGGAATTCAAACGAAGCGTTCTGCGGAAATGCGGTATCTCCAAGGACGATCCCAACGCCCTCAACAAGCTCGAGGACCAATTGAGAGGCTATTGGAATCTGAAAACTCCGCTGTTTGCATTGACGCCGAACATCGACCCGGGGGGCATGCCGCGTTTCCCCTGGCATTATCTCCTGATCTTCAAACCCGACGACGTTGCCACGCACCTGGACGTCTCGCGTGAAACGGCCGTTTACCTGCAAGGAATTCATCAAGAGCTTCGCCGGCTTAGACAGGCAAGATAGAAACCCCTTCAAAGCACATGCTGAACAAACCCTTCGATCCTAGCACGCAGACAGCCCGGCGCCTGCCCCCCATTTATTCCTGGCCGGCCTCGGTCCATCAATTCGACGACGACAGCATTTGGGCGGTGAACGCGGCCCTGGGCGCAGGCCGGCCTTTGTTGGTCCGGGGAGAGCCGGGCATAGGCAAGAGCCAGTTGGCGCGGGCTGTGGCGGACGTGCTGGGCGTGCCTTTCCTCTATCATGTGATCGACGCCCGCTGCGAGTGCGACGATCTGCTTTACACCTACGACGCGGTTTCGCGGCTGGCGCAGGCGCAGTTGCTGGGCGCAGCCCAGGAAGCCGGAGACTGGAAGGCAGAACTCGCCGAGAGCAAGTTCATCCAGCCAGGGCTGCTTTGGTGGGCCTTCAATTGGGAATCGGCCCAAGCTCAGGCGGGCCTTTATTGCCGCCGCTGCGAGGCGCCGCCTCGGCCGAAGAATTGGAAACCGGGGGACGGCTGCGTGGTGCTGATCGACGAGATTGACAAGGCCGATTCGGATGTGCCCAACGGTTTGCTGGAAAGCCTCGGCAACACCGGTTTTCGCGTGCCGCTGACCGGGGGAACTGTTGCTCGGCCTGAAACCGGCCAGCCGCCGCTGGTCGTTGTCACCACCAATGAGGAACGCGAACTCCCGGCCGCGTTTGTGCGGCGCTGTTTGGTGCTGCAAATGAATTTCCCCGATGGCGAGGACCGGCAGCTCGAATTCCTCACGCAGCGCGCCCGCAATCATGCGACTGGAGAGGAGATTGCCGATGCCGTGCTGCGCAAGGCGGCGGAACAGCTCTTGAAAGACCGAAGGGACGCGGAACGCCTCGGACCGGTGCGGCCGGGAGCGGCGGAGTATCTCGATCTGGTGAAGGCGCTGGTGGAAATCGCCAAGGGCGATACGAACGGCCAACTCGAAGTCCTCGAAACTATTAAACGATTCGCGTTTCGCAAGAATCCGGAACGGAGTTCCTCATGAACCGCCGGGCGGCCATCGGGCGTGGAGACTTGGTTCGCGCTTTGGCGAATAGGCCCGCCTTCGCCCGCGCAAAGATTGCCGCCGCCTGCGGATGCGTCGCCGCCGACCCCGGTTACCGGCCCGTTCCCCCGGAGTTTCCCAAGCAACGAGACCTCGAACCTCGAACTCGTGTCACGACCCCGGGACCTCCGCCATCCGAATCCGAGCCGCCGGACAAGAGCGGCCACCTTTACTTGGTTGCGGTGTTTGCCGGGACCCGCAAACCGGAGGATCAAGCACCTGTGTCCGGCAGCGGCTGGGAACTATTCCCAAATCCATTCGCTGACCATGAAATCGAGGCGCGCGACGTGCCGGTGCCCGAAGTTCCGCCTTTGGTGCCCTGGTCACGGCTTTGGCCATGGCTGCGGCAGGCGCTGGGGCGCCGGATTGCAGGCCGGCGCATTGACGTCCGACGGCTCATCCGGACCGCCGCCAAAGCGCACCCGATTCGGCGGTTGCCTCGGTTACGGCGCCTCTCCTGGGCCGACCGTGCCTGTGTAGTTGTCGATCGCCGGAATGCGCTGGCGCCGTTTTGGGATGACTTCGACTCGGCCCTCGAGAAGCTCGCGCGGCTGCGGGGCAAGGAGGGCCTGATCGTTCGGACGGTCCAGGAAACCAGTCCCGAGCCGGGCGTGCCGGTCCTGCTGATGGGGGATTTGGGCCGGTGCTCGCAGGATGCCACCCTGCGAGAGGCCTGGCTGGCCAACGGCCGCGAGTTGCGGCGGCGGGGAAATACGTTGACCGCGTTGCTCCCGTGTCCACGCGATCGCTGGGATGCGGAACTGGCCGCATTGTGGCGAAGCGGTTGCTGGAATCCGGGCGAGAAACTGCCCCGCCAAGGCCAGCCCGTGGCCGTGGCACCGGACGACGCTGTGGCCAGGGAACAGGCCGCCAGAGTCGAGACGGTGCTGACGCTGCTTTCACCCGCGGTTCGAGTGGAGCCTGGACTGCTGCGTCTCATGGTCCGGCTTTGCGGTGGGGGCGCCGGTCTCGAATTCGATGTGTGGAACAGCCCGGAGGCGGCCCGCACACCACTGGCCATGGCCTTGTTCCCGGACGCGGCCTTGCGGCGCCGCGCCGCGTTCTCTGGCTTGGACGAACAGACAAAAGGTTCCGTCCGACAGTGGCTCGAAGCGTTTCACGCGGGCTGTTCGCCCACGCTCCGGGCGCGCGAGATTCTGAATCTGTGGAATGGCGGTGTGCCGGGCCTCGCGGAACGCGCAGAGGAGGCGCGCGAAACGCTCCGCCGCGCCAACGCCAGGTTGTTTCACATCGCACGGGAAGGCGATATCAGCGCGGCCGAGCGCACCGGGCTGTTTGAGTGGCAAGCGCGAGAGATCATCCGGGTCCCGGAAGACCTGCGCCGCAACGACCGGGAAATCGCCATTGGCTGGGCGCTGGTGCGGCATTGGAATCGCGATCGAAAAACAATCGAGTCCGTTCCCAAGGGAATTAATCCCGCCGAGGTTGCCTGGGTCCAAGATCTCCTCGAGGCCGATCCGGGCGTCGAGACAGTTTGGAAATTGCGCCAACAAGGCCGGCGGCTCGTGCTTCAGCGCGAAGCCGAAAAGAAGGCCGGACCGGATGCAGGCTTCACGCCAAGCCCACCGCTGGCGTGGGTCCGCGCCCGCCGTTCGAGGCTCGATCTGACGCTGGAGGACGAATCCGGAAACATCGCCCAATTCCAGATCCTGAGACCCGGCCCCGGCGGTTTGTTCGTCTGCCAGGAAATCCCGCGCCGGCTGCGCCTGGAGACAGATTGCGCCGGATTGGATGTGTTCACCGCGCCACGTCCGGAGTGGGCTGAGCGGATGGCCTATGATCGCTTTGGGCTCTACGCCGACTTGAATGTCAATGGCGTCACGTTCCGGCTGCGCTGGATTCCCCCGGGACGCTTCCGGATGGGATCGCCGAAGGACGAGCTAGGCCGACAGGACAACGAAGGGCCGCCCCATGAGGTCACGATCTCCAAGGGCTATTGGCTGGCGGACACGCCCTGCACGCAGGCGCAGTGGGAGGCCGTGTTGGGTGAAAACCCGAGTCATTTCAAAGGCGCAACGCGTCCGGTCGAGTCGATCGCCTGGCACCAGTGCGTCGAATTCTGCGAACGATTGCGCGCGCGCGCGCCCACCCTGAGTTTTCGCCTGCCGACGGAGGCGGAATGGGAATACGCCTGCCGGGCGGGGACGGAGACGGCGTTTAATGATGGCTCGGATTGCACGGAGCCTGCGGGAAAGGACCCCGCATTGGACCGCCTGGGCTGGTTCGACGAAAACAGCAAACACGAGACGCATCCGGTGAGAGAAAGGGATCCCAACGCCTGGGGCCTGTACGACATGCACGGCAATGTCTGGGAATGGTGTCTGGATGGCCGGCGGAAGT
>CAYIIH010000248.1:4218-11883 GCA_964363225.1 uncultured Verrucomicrobiota bacterium
GACCGATGCGCTGGGGCCGACTGACAAATCAGCGAGGCGCGCCCTGCGTGGCGGCCGCTTCTGGGACCTCGCCTGGATCTGCCGCGCCGCCTGCCGGTACGTGTCCGTTCCTGGCTACCGGATCTACTACGTGGGCTTCCGCCTCGCCTCAGGGCAGCCGCCGGGGAGCGGAGCGACGCAGGGCCGGAGCGACGGAGGAGCGAAGGCCGGAGCCGAGGGACGAGGCTCCGGGGGGAAATTTTTTGGAATTGGGCTGGATTTCGGAGAGATCGGCGGCATTGCGATCCTGCGGCCGAAATGGGCGCGGCACTTCGGGCAGGACCGCTTTGGGCACTATTCCGCCTTCGAAGTGAAGGATGTTGCCTTCAGGTTGCGTTGGATCGAGGCCGGATCATTCCTTATGGGATCGCCGGCAGATGAGGCTGGAAGAGACGAGGACGAAGGGCCGCAACATCGGGTCACGATTTCGCGCGGGTTCTGGCTGGGAGAAACTCCCTGCACGCAGGAACAATGGGAGGCCGTGATGAGCGGCAACCCAAGTAAATACAAGGGTCCGAAGAATCCGATCGATTCCGTCACTTGGCATGAATGCATCGAATTCTGCGCACGGTTGAACGAACGGCTGCCGGAGCTTGAACTCCGGCTGCCGACGGAGGCGGAATGGGAATACGCCTGTCGGGCCGGGACGAGCACGGCGTTCAATGATGGGTCGGATTGCACGGTTCCGGCCGGCGACGATCCGGCGTTGAATCGGTTGGGTTGGTACTCTCGCAACAGCGGAAACAAAACGCATCCGGTCGCAGAGAAAGAGCGGAATGTGTGGGGTCTGTACGACATGCACGGCAATGTCTGGGAATGGTGTCTGGATGGCCGGCGGAAGTACAACGAGACGCCAGAGACCGATGCGCTGGGGCCGACTGACAAATCAGCGAGGCGCGCCCTGCGTGGCGGCAGCATCTGGATCCTCGCCAGGACCTGCCGCGCCGCCTGCCGGTCCGTGGACGTTCCTGGCTACCGGGGCACCGGCGTGGGCTTTCGCCTCGCCTCAGGGCAGCCGCCGAGGAGCGGAGCGATCAAGGGCCGGAGCGAGGGACGAGCGTAGGCCGGAGCCGAGGGACGAGGCTCCGCGCGGATTTTTTTTGACGATTATGGCCATGTCATTTCATTGGGTTCCGGTTCGCAACGGTCAGAGCGCCGAAGAGGCGCTGAATGCGGCCTTGGCCCGCTTGAGAGTCGCGAGCGTCGAGCGGCATTTCTGCGCGTTGCCGCCCGAACCGGGCTGGGCCATCTGCATTGAACATGCGCTCGGCGACACGGGGGCGAAGCCAACTGCCCGAACGGAAGGCGGTCCCAAGGTGGACTACAAAGAGATTCTTGACCCTGAGACATTCCGAATATTCGCAGCCCTTCGGGAATGGCGAAAAGAGGCCACCACCAAGGCCGGCGTTCCCGTTTATTCAATCATGAATAACGAACAACTCGCCGAGGCTGCCCGTCGCCGTTGCACCACTCTCGCGGACATCGAATCGATCGAGGGTGTCGGGCCGGCGCGGGTGAAAGCGCATGGGCCCGCCTTGCTGGCGGCAATCGAGCGCGCGGTGAAACAAGGGGAATCGAAACCCGGAGCGAAAGCATGAAACGAGTTGGCGGACTGCTGCCTCGGATTGCCGGGCATGAGAACCTCTTGCTCGCCTTCTGGAAGGCCGCCAAAGGCCGGAAAGATTCTGCCGCCGTTCGCCGGACGGCCAGCCATCTCGATCAGGAATGCACGAAGCTGGGTGAGGAAATCAGGAATGGTTCCGTGGCAGTGGGAAAGTTCCATGCGTTTGTCGTTCACGATCCCAAACGGCGGGTGATTCACGCGGCGCCGTTTCGAGAGCGGATGTTGCACCACGCCATCATGAACATCTGCGGCCCGCTTTTCGAACGCGGCGCCATCCACGACAGCTATGCGTGCAGAATCGGGAAGGGAAATTCGCGGGCGCTACTGCAAGCCCGCCATTGTGCCCGGGGCGGCGGCTACTTTCTCAAGCTGGACATTCGCCGGTATTTCGATTCCGTGGCCCACAGCGTTTTAAAGTCACGGGTCCATCGTCTGTTCAAAGATCCCGGTCTATTGCCTCTGCTGAACAGGATCATCGACAGTTACGAAACCAAGCCGGGAACCGGTCTGCCGATTGGAACGCTGACGAGCCAGGTGTTCGCCAACTTCCACCTCGACGCCTTGGATCATTTTGTGAAACACGTCCTGCACTGCCGCCGTTACGTCCGGTTCATGGACGATTTCGTGCTCTGGCATGAATCGGCGGACCAATTGGAGAATTGGAAGCAGGAGATTTCAGAATACCTGTGCGGTCACCTGAAGTTGGAATTGAAGCCGGGCACGCGGCTGGGCCCGGTCTCGCAGGGCCTTTCTTTCCTTGGATTCCGAGTCCTGCCGGACGGCCTGCTGCTGGGACGCCGCGCGCGCCGGCGGTTTCGCGCTCGACTTATCGAATACGAAGGCGGGTTCGCGAGCGGAGCGATGGACCTGCGCGAGCTGCAGCGTCGCGTGGGCGCCCTGGTCGCGCATACGGATGTGGCCAAGTGTCGGGCCTGGCGCAGCCGTGTGCTGGGCCGGCCTCCGCTGGAAACGCCAGAGTTGGCGTGAAGGAGGATTGTTTCACCCTCGCATTCGTGGGCCGCCTCCACGACCTTTCGCCGCGCATCGGGATTTTGAACCTTATTCCAATCGTGACTTTGGGCAATCCGTCCATCAGACTCGCGGAAATCGAGAGCCTGAACAGCGAGGCGCGCCCTGCGTGGCGGCAGCATCTGGAACAACGCCAGGAACTGCCGCGCCGCCTGCCGGAACGAGAACGATCCTGGCAACCGGAACAACAACGTGGGCTTCCGCCTCGCCTCAGCTCACCCGCCCATCGCATCGGCGGCTGACCCGGCTCTCGTGGCGCGGGACGCGGGTTCTGCGCGGTAACCGCGTTTCCGGGTGTGAGTAGGCGCGTGGATGCGCGCTCGAAAACTCCCGGAAACGCCTGGCCGCCGTTACGCGGGCGGTCAAATGGAAAGATGGAAACCAGCACCAAACCGAACCGTGCGTTCCCACCGGCCTGGGCCGGCGGATGGGGCGAGGATCGTATTGGCATCTTCGCCGAACTGGTGTTTGGGGGAACGACTTTCTGCTTTCGCTGGATTCCTCCGGAGTCTTTTCAGATGGGATCGCCGGAGAATGAGAAGGGACGACGTGACGATGAGGGGCCACGCCATCGAGTCACGATCTCCCAAGGCTATTGGCTGGCGGACACCCCTTGCACGCAGGCGCAGTGGATGGCGGTGATGCGTGAGAACCCCAGTTTCTTCAAGGAGGGAGAGCCCCTGGGCCGGCCCGTGGAACGGGTGAGTTGGCCAATGGTTTTGGAATTCTGCCAAAAATTGACGGAGCGGGCCCGGAGCGAGGGTCTGTTGGAAGGAGAGGCCATCTTTCGTCTGCCAACGGAGGCGGAATGGGAGTACGCCTGCCGGGCGGGGACGGAAACGGCGTTCAACGATGGGTCGGACTGCACGAAGCCAACCGGCGACGATCCGGCATTGAATCGGTTAGGTTGGTATATCTCCAATAGTGAACACAAAACTCATCCAGTCAGAGAGAAAGAGCCGAATGCATGGGGCCTGCACGACATGCACGGCAATGTATGGGAATGGTGCCTGGATGGCCGCCGGAAGTACAACGAGACGCCAGAGACCGATCCGCTGGGGCCGACTGGCGAATCAGCGTGGCGCGCCCTGCGTGGCGGCTGCTTCTGGATCTACGCCTGGAACTGCCGCGCCGCCTGCCGGAACGGGATCGATCCTGGCGACCGGGACAGCAGCGTGGGCTTCCGCCTCGCCTCAGGGCAGCCGCCGGGGAGCGGAGCGATCCAGCGCCGGAGCGAGGGACGAGCGTAGGCCGGAGCCGAGGGACGAGGCTCCGAAAACGCAAAAACGGTGGAAGAGAGGGGGAAGCAATTCTCATTTCGTGCTCGATCCGCCGGGGCCGGGGCGATCGGCACCGCGCTGGGGTTGACTCAGGAAAGCGGCGATGTCCCGGGCTGCCTTGGTTTCCACTCCGGGTTTTTGCAGGAAGCCCAGGTCGCGGAACCAGTTGCGGTCCTGCTAAAGCAGGAAAAGTCTGAAGGCTAACCGCCTCTTGCCACGGCAAAAAAGGCCCAGCAAATGGCAACCGGCGTGTAGCCGCCGCCTGGCCTTTCTCCGTCAATGCCCAAGCGACACATTGACTGCAACAATCCGACTCGTTAACAATTCACCTCATTCCAGCGGAATGAATCTATGAAAACACGCATACTTGCTCTCGGACTGCTGGCCGCCTTGCTGGCCTCCCCGGTCGCGGCGGCGCAACCATCCAAACCGGAATCCCGCCGCCTCACGCGCCAAGCGCTCGATGACAAAATCCGCGGCGGTTGGGCCGGACAGATGATCGGCGTTTCCTACGGCGCACCCACCGAGTTTCGCGCCCAGGGAAAAATTATCGAAGAGGAGCTGAAATGGACGCCGGACCGGGTTTCCAACTCGATCCACCAGGATGATCTCTACGTTGAAATGACCTTCGCAGCCGTGATGGACAAGACCGGTCTGAACGCCACCATCGAACAATACGGCGAGGCGTTCAAGGACTCCAAGTACAGCCTCTGGCACGCCAATGCCGCCGGCCGGCACAACCTCAACCGCGGCCTCAAAGCCCCGCTCTCCGGCCATCCCAAATACAACCTTCACGCTAATGACATCGATTTCCAGATTGAAGCCGATTTCATCGGCTTGATGACGCCGGGCCTGCCGCGTGTCTCGAACCAGTTCTGCGATCGCGTCGGGCGCGTGATGAATTACGGCGACGGCGTGTATGGCGGCATGTTTGTCTGCGGCATGTACTCGGCCGCTTTCTTTGAAAATGATGTCCGCAAAATCACCGAGGCCGGCCTGGCCTGCATCCCGGCTCAGAGTGAATACGCCAAGCTGATCCGCAACCTGCTTGATTGGTCGGCTCTATATCCGAGCGATTGGCGCAAGGTCTGGCAGATGATCGAGGAGAAATGGGACAAGGATGATCCCTGCCCGGACGGCGCACTCAGCACCTTCAACATCGACGCCAAGCTCAACGGCGCTTACATCGCGTTTGGGTTGCTCTATGGGCAGGGCGACTTTTTGAAGACGATGGAAATCTCGACCCGCTGCGGCCAGGATTCCGATTGCAATCCCTCCAGCGCGGCGGGCGTGCTGGGCGTGATGCTGGGCTACCACAAGATTCCCGACGAATTCAAATCCGGCATTGCCAAAATCGCCGACACCAAATTCGAGTTCACCGACTACTCGTTCAACGAGATTGTCAAATCCACCGAGGCGCGTGCTTTGAAGCTGATCGAGAGAGCCGGCGGCAAAGTGACAGACACCGAAGTCCTCATTCCGGCGCAAACGCCGCAGCCGCCCGAGCTGGAGCAATGGAACCCCGGTATCCCCGACAAAAAGATGGCGGCGAAAGACCCGGCCTGGACCTGGAGCGCCAACTGGACTGACAACAAAGGCGCCCTGACCTCCAGCAGCGCAGGCAACGCAGCCACGCTCAAGTTCAACGGCGTGGCCGTGGCGGTGATTGGCCGGCTGACGCAGGACGGTGGCCGGGCCGATGTTTATCTGGACGGCCAGAAAGTGGACGTGCTGGACGCCTACATCGTCGAGCGCACGCACGACAACGCCCTCTGGCACACTTACGGCCTGAAGCCTGGCGAACACACGCTCAAGATCGTCACCATCGCCGAGGCCGACCCACGTTCCAAAGGCCACAACGTCACCATCGAGCGGGCGGTGGTGTATCGAGCGCGATGACCGATTTGCAGATGAGAGACGGAATTGTCGCTGCTTTCTCTGACCACCGCTCTTTGCGATGCCGATTACGCCCTGAATCACGCCCTGGATTCGGCCGGCAGCTCTTGTATTATTACGAGAACCAGTTACGCTGCTGGCTATGAAGCGGTCGTTTCACAACTTTGCTGCAAGACCTCTTTTGCACATGGCCTTGGGCCTTGTTTGCGTCAACTCAGTTGCATTTGTCGGCCTTTCTCAATCTATTAACACTTCGATCGTTTCCTGGGGATATCAAACCAATGTGCCAGCCAGTGCGACGAACGTCATAGCCATTGCTGGCGGCGTGTATCACTTTCTCGGGTTGCGGGCTGACGGTTCTGTAATCGGTTGGGGCGACAACGGTTTTGGACAGATCAGTATTCCCTCAGGGCTGACGAATGCAACGGCCATTGCTGCAGGTTACTTTCACAGTCTGGCCCTTCGATCAGACGGAACCATTCTCGCTTGGGGCTGGAACGATCATGGGCAGACAAACATTCCGACCGGATTGACCAACGTTGTGGCTATTGCCGCTGGTGATTATCACTGCCTGGCGCTAAAGAAAAACGGGCAGGTAGTGGGTTGGGGCGGAAACAATGATAGTCAGATCGAAATTCCTAAAGGCTTAACAAACGTCCTGGCGATTGCAGCGGGGGGTGCGCATAGCTTAGCTTTGACAATCGATGGATCAGTCATCTCGTGGGGAGCCAATTATTTCAACCCTTCAGATATGCCAGAGGGATTAACAGACATAATCGACATCGCCGCTGGTGCGAATCACAGTCTTG
Organism: uncultured Verrucomicrobiota bacterium; assembly: GCA_964363225.1. Lineage (GTDB taxonomy): Bacteria > Verrucomicrobiota > Verrucomicrobiia > Limisphaerales > CAYIIH01 > CAYIIH01. The sequence goes on from CAYIIH010000248.1 coordinate 10,896, forward strand.
CTTTGAGAAGGGACGGCGTAGTCGTTGCCTGGGGTTCAAACGAGACTGGGCAGAGCGATGTCCCAACAGGTCTGACGAACGTCTTAGCTATCGCTGCTGGACAATCACAAAGCCTGGCTCTGAAAGGCGACGGCAAAGTGGCTGCTTGGGGGTACATCAATCAGAATCGGACAAATATTCTGTCAGCCTTAAAGGACGTTGTGGCCATCTCTGCAAGTTACGACAACGGCTTAGCACTAACCGGGAGCCTCTCTCCTTTCATTCTCAAACATCCCACCAGCCGAGCAGTATCAACGGGCAATTTAGTTATTCTTCTCACTCACGTCATCGGCACTCTCCCGCTGAGCTATCAGTGGCAGTTCAATGGCGCCGATATACCTGCAGCTACCAACTCAGCAATAACCTTGGGCGATGTGGATTCAGCAAAAGCGGGCAGCTATCAATTGGTGGTTGGCAATTCTCTCGGCGTGGTGGTGTCTGAGGTAATCGACCTGCAAGTAATCGAGAGTCCGCCATTCATCAATGCTCAACCGGATTCCAAGGCAACCTATCCAGCAGGCAGCGCGAAATTCGAGATATTTGCTGGTGGATCAAAACCTTTGTTTTATTGGTGGGGGTTCGAAGGGGCGAGAATTGCAGGAGCAACCAATGCGATACTCGCTCTGGACAACGTGACCAAGAGCCAAGTCGGGGGCTACTCTGTATTGATCAGCAATGCATTTGGCTCGGTTACCAGTGCTACGGCCAGTTTAAGCCTCGTGCCGCTGGCCGCGTGGGGAGCAAACTGGAACGGCCAGACCACCGTCCCGCCGGGCTTGGCAGACGTGGCAGCGATTGCCGGTGGTGGCGGGCATAGTCTCGCTCTAAAATCCGACGGCACCGTGGTGGCATGGGGAAATAATTACTATGGGCAAACAAACGTTCCCTCTGACCTAACGAACGTGGTGAGCGTTGCTGCTGGTTACTGGCACAGCTTGGCGCTAAAGAG
>CAYIIH010000248.1:11983-13428 GCA_964363225.1 uncultured Verrucomicrobiota bacterium
AAGAGAGATGGTCAGGTCGTAGGTTGGGGGAATAAGCAGGCCCTTCAATTCATCGATCCATTATATCTCAAAGAGATCCTCAAGGATGTCATGGCGATTGCCGCTGGCAGCAGGACTAGTCTTGCTCTAAGAAAGGATGGAAGATTAGTGGAGTGGGGGATTCCAGCGGGCGGCTTGCATCCATTGCGTGGCTTCGTAGCGATTGCTGCTGGCAGCTATCATAATCTCGCTTTGACTACCAACGGTACCGTGGTCGAATGGCCAAGTAGTTCTTTTGGGCAAACCAACGTCCGCTCAGACCTGACGAACGTGGTGGCGATCGCAGCGGGTAGAAGCCATAGTCTCGCTCTGAAGGGAGACGGCACCGTCGGCGCTTGGGGCGCGAGGGGCGCGAGCATAAACAATCAAACGCATGTTCCTTCAGGTGTGAAAAACGCGGTAAAGATCAGTGCCGGTTACTACCATAGTCTGGCAATCATCGGTGACGGGTTGCCGGCCATAACGGCCCAGCCTGTACGGCGCACGGGTTACATCGGCCATTCGACAACATTCCAAGTAAATGCATTCGGCCCAGGCCCACTAAGCTACCAATGGCAAAAGAACGGCCAGGAAATCCTCGGTGCGACCAAGGCTGCTTTGACACTTCAGAACTTGACGCTTGCAGACCAAGCTAATTACTCCGTTGTCATAACCAGTCCGTTGGGCTCAACCGAAAGTGCCGTTGCAGATTTGGCCATGATCCCGGTGGTTGCATGGGGATGGCAATGGCTCAGCTCGACCAATATCCCGTCAAATCTGACAAATCCTTTAGCGATCTCCGCTGGTTTGGGACACTCCCTTGCGCTGAAGAGTGACGGCACGGTTGTTTCTTGGGGTAACAATGTTCAGGGCCAAACCAATGTGCCCACGGGATTGTCGAATGTAGTGGCGGTTGCTGCGGGAGGAGTACATAGTGTTGCGCTAAAGGCCGACGGAAGCGTTATTTCATGGGGAGTAAGGCACAAGATTCCGCCAGATGCGACCAATGTGGTTGCAATCGCTGCTGGCTACGAGCATTCACTGGCATTGAGGTGGGATGGCACTGTCGTCGCCTGGGGCCAAAATCAATCTTATCTATTTCATCAAACAAATGTTCCTCCCAATCTTTCGAACGTGGTCGTCGTTGCTGCCGGAGGGGACCACAGTCTAGCTTTGCGAAGCGATGGATCAGTAGTGGCATGGGGCGACAACAGGTGGGGTCAGCGGGACGTTCCAGTGGGCCTCAGCAATGTTGTTGAGATCGCAGCAGGTGGTGGACACAGTTTGGCAATAACGGCGGATGGAAAAGTTGTTGCGTGGGGAAGCACCAGTGACGGTGCAACCACGGTTCCAGCAGGGTTGAGGGACGTTATAGATTCTGCATAGAACGGGTAGGTTTTTCAGCAGGGGGTTTTGGCTGGCGGCGC
>CAYIIH010000249.1:0-13391 GCA_964363225.1 uncultured Verrucomicrobiota bacterium
GGCTTCGCGGACGTTTTTCGCGCCCAGGACCCGTTGCACGTTCACCTGGTCCATGCACCAGTAAAACATGCCGCCGATGAGAAAGTTGCCGAGGAGAAAGCCGCTAAAGGGCAGATCCGACTCCGGCCCCTTCACCATAGACAAAAGGTCAGTCCGACCCAGCACCTGCAGCCGCTCCGTCAGCCCGGACCACCAGCCGACTTTGTCCAGCGCCAGCCCCGACAGAATGACCGATCCGCCAATCAGAATGACCGCTTGCAGCGCGTCGGTATAAACGACGGCCGCCAGCCCGCCCGCCATGGTATAGATCGCCGTCGTGATGCCGATCCCCCAAATAATGGCTTGGAAGTCCCAGCCGGTAAGATCGGCCAGAACGCGCGTGCCCGAGTAGAGCGCCACGGAGGTTTTGGTCAGGACGATCATGGCCAGGAAGTACACGGTAAGCATCACCCGCGCTTCGAGGCCGTAACGTTTCTCGAAGAACTCGGGGATGGTAAAGACTTTATGCTTCAAGTATTGCGGCGCGAAAACGCCGGCCAGCATCAAGAGGCAATAGCTGGCAATCCATTCGTAGCCGCCTTGGACCAGGCCCTCGCGGCAGCCGCCGGCGGCCAGGCCGACGAAGTGCTCGGTGGAAATGTTGGTCGCAAAAAGGGAAAGACCGATCAAGGGCCAGGTCAGACTGCGCCCGGCAAGAAAAAAGTCTTCCGAACCTTTCCACCGCCGCGCGAAGAAAAGCCCGAGACTGATGGTGAGGATGAAGTAGGCCGCGATGATCGCATAATCGAGTCGGCTTAACATAACGGACGATTTATCCTCTCCCAGCCTCCTTGTCGAACTTTTTTGGCTGGACAAGCCGAGGCTATGGGCCACGCGTGTCATGTCCATACCTGATCGAAGGAGTCTGCGACATCGCCATCCTGCGACATCGCCATCCTCGACATCTCGACAACGCCAAGTTAAGCTTACCTTCGTATGGCCACGTTGCTGACAGAAGTCACGCCCATCCGGCGAGAGCGCTCCCAGCGCGGCATCCCGCCGCTGGAAAACGGCGCCCATCTGAGTGCCGGCGAGTTTTTGCGCCGTTACGAAGCCATGCCAGAGGTGAAGAAGGCCGAGTTGGTTAATGGCGTTGTTTATATGACCTCCCCCGTCCGAATCGATCAACACGGTGAACTCGACAGTCTCATTCAGACCTGGCTCGGCACCTACAGCATCGCAACACCAGGCGTGAAGCACGCCATCAACTCGACGACGCGCCTTGGCCCTGATGACGTGCCGCAGCCGGACGGTCTCTTGAGGATTGTGCCGGAGTGCGGCGGGCAGGCGCGGCTCGATGCCAAAGGCTACCTGCGAGGCGCGCCGGAGCTCGCCGTCGAGGTGGCCGCCAGCACCGCCTCGCTCGACACCAGGGAGAAGCTGGCGTCCTACCGCCGCGCCGGCGTTCGTGAGTATCTCGTCTGGCGAACGGAGGACGAAGCGGTCGATTGGTGGACGCTGGAAGAGGACGAATACCGCCCGCTGCCCGCCGGAGCGGACAGCCTTCTGTGCAGCAGACTCTTCCCTGGCCTCTGGCTGGACACGACGGCCCTGCTCGCCGGAGACGGCGCGCGGTTGATGGCAAAATTGCAGGAAGGATTGCAGAGCGCCGGCCACGCCGCTTTCGTGGCGGAGTTGCGGAAGCGCGCCACGTGACGCGCTCGGGTATGGACCAAGCCTGCGCAAATCTGATGATCCCGGCAGAGCCGCAGCCAAAAGCCGGTAGGGTGAGACTCCCTGTCTGTCGTAGGCAGGCGTCGAGCCGTGACTTCTTGGCGGACGTAGGGTCCGGTCCGATAATTTAAGAATTGGCAGACGCCCAGACGGGCTTTTCCCTTGCTCGATTCCCTTATCCACAACTATCTGCCGTCCTCGTGGAACGATTCATCGAAGCACGCGAAACGCGGTTGGGATTTCTGGATTCTTCAATTATAGGACTGACACCTAAAGCTTCCATGGAGGGCGGTAGCCGTACGTTAAGCGTTTGCTGGCCTCGGCGTCGCCGATGATTTCTTCCTTTTTGGGGTCCCAGGTGATTTTGCGGCCGGTGCGGAGGGCGATATTGCCCAGGTGACAGACGGTGGCGGAGCGGTGGCCGATTGCCACATCGCAAATCGGAAGCTGGCGGCTCTTGATGCAATCAAGCCAGTCTTGATGGTGGCTCTTGCTCACGTAGAGGTGAACGTCCTTGTCGGTGAGCGGTTGCTCGACAATTTCTTCAGGGGTGGATTCCAGGATGCCGCGGTTGACGTAGATAGTGCCTTTCTCACCCTCGAATTGAGCGCCCATTTTGTTTTCCGGACCGCATATAACCGTCGCCCCGCTGGCATATTTGTATGTGATTTCACACCATTCGGGCACTTCATACCAGCCGTCTTTGTGATAGCGGGCCTTGCCTTCGATTTCGACGGGGCCACTGTCGTCCATGCCCAGTCCCCATTGCATAATGTCGAGATGATGCGCGCCCCAGTTGGTCATCTGCCCGCCGGAATAGTCCCAGAAGAAACGAAAATTGTAATGAACGCGCTTGACGTTGTACGGACGCTTGGGGGCCGGACCGAGCCAAAAATCATAGTCGAGTTCTGCAGGCGGCTCCGAGTCGGGCACAGGCGGGCCGGCAAAATTCACTTTGGCGATACCGACCCGGACTGTTTTGATCTGGCCGAGGCGGCCGGAGCGCACCAGTTCGCAAGCACGGCGGAATTTGGGATCGGAGCGTTGCTGGCTGCCGGTTTGAACAATGCGCTGGCAGCGGCGGGCAGTTTTGACCATGGCTTGGCCTTCGGCTACGGTCAACGTGAGCGGCTTTTCGCAATAGACATCTTTGCCCGCTTCGCAGGCGTGGATGGTGGAAAGCGCATGCCAATGGTCCGGGGTGGCGATCAATACCGCGTCGATAGCCTTGTCCTCCAGGAGCTTCCGGTAATCGCCGTAGGCGGCACAGGGATGGCCATTTGCCTTTTCCACCCGTTCTTTGGCGGTGGCAAGGTGTTTCTTATCGACATCGCAGACAGCCACGGCGTTCTTGAGGAGTCCATTGAGGTTGCTGTTGCCTTGGCCACCCAGGCCGATGAAACCGATGCGGATAAACTCGCTGGGCGGAACGCCGGCGGCAGCTTGAGTTTTGTTGAGGAAAATGTCGGGGCAAGCCAGGCCCAAGCCAATGCCCAAAGTGGTATTGCGAGTTCTGCGCAGGAAAGCGCGACGAGAAAATCGAGGTTCAGGTGTCATGCCCGGTTTATCACGGTTTTGCCGCCAAATGTCAACGGCGAGCATTTGACAAAACCGCGAACGACGAAGCCCAAAACCGATCTCACGTCTCAGCCAGCGGGCCAACCGGGAATTCGCCTGATCTTAACCGCCATCCGCCGCGACGAAACTTTAATGCATATGCATCAAAGTTTCGTCAGGGCTAACGCGGTGGGATCGTCCGAAAGCCGCCGGCCTCAGGAGGTCTGAGGCCGCTCAGCGCAAACCTTCCGCTCCTTTGGACGGCGCGGAAGGGCGGGACGGCGGCGGAACGGCGGGCTGCTTCCCGCGGAAGGCGGAACGCAGCAGCCAATGTCGTTTCAGACCCTGGATGAGCTCGTCGGTGTGAATGATGATCGCGGAAATGCTGCTTAAGATGTTGGTGTTGGACTGGACTTGGGTGTGGAGGTTACCGGTGATCGCGGCCAGGTTTTCCAGCGTTTTTTCCAGGCTGGCGGCCAGCATCACCAGGTTGGTGTTGGCCACGCTCAGCGTGGCATCGGCATTGGTGAGCGTCGTCAAAAGCTGCAGGTTGAGGTTCGTAGGGATGAGCCATTCGCCCAGGGCACCTTTCGGCTCGCGCAATTGCGCCGTGATCACGGCCAGGTTGGTGACGATGGGCCGTGCGTCCAGCACCAAGCCGTCGGCGTGCGCCGCCAGGCTGTTGGCGTTGGTCAGGACCGCCGCCAGGTGGTTGGTCAAGTTAAGAATGCCCGGCAAGGCCAGCTCCACTTCCTTGATCAGCCCATCCAATCGTTCCGTCAACGCGGGTGTTTCAATCGGCGGCAGCCAGTAAGGCCCCGATTCCTTCGTGAAGGCCTTGTAACGGCCCGCCTGATCATCCCACATGGCCGTGATGAATTTCCTCGTTTCCTTTTTGTTGGCAACGGGAATTCTATCGACGCCCCGCGCCGCAAGCTGGTCGCACAATTCCTTCGTCAGCGGCTGCAGGGCGCGCGCCAGCACCTGGTCGTTTTGCTCGCCGCGGATTTCCTGGGCCAGGAGCATATTGGCTTGGCCGGCCAGGTTGCGAGCCTCGGCCAGAGCCACTTCGTCAAATTGCCAGGTCAAATGCGTGGGCACGCCGTTGGTTCCCTTGGTCACTTCAATGATCCTCTTTCCCAGAAAATCCGCCGCCGTCACGCGCGCGCGTGACCCTTGCGTCCACAGATAACCGAAATAATTGCTTGTGACCTGGAATTCGACATAGACATTGAAAATGTCCTCCGGTGGTTGGGCGTCGATGCGGGTGATTTCGCCGACATCAAAGCCCATCAGCTTGACCGGGTCACCCACTTTAAGACCGGCGGCGGTATCGGCCAAGGTATAGTAAGCCACTTTGGTGACGAACCAGCCTTTGCGCTGGGCGGTGTGATAAACATAATAGACGAACCCGGCCAGCAGCAGCAATGTCGCCAGAAAAACAAACCAGCCCACGGTGCGCTCCACCCGGCTCAGGCGCGTTCTTAATTGCGGTGTCAGGTCTTGCATGGATGTTTTCCAATTGTGGAATGGGGAGTGCGGAGTGCGGAATAAGAAACCGGCCGGGCAAAGTGCCGCGGGCGGCGGGTCGAAATCAAAGGTGGCAGGCTCATGGTTTCATGAATTCGGCCGCGAGCAATTCCCGCAACAAGGGTTCGTCGCTGGACGACAGTTGCTCTGCGCCGCCGAGGCCGTGCCAGCTTTTGTCTTTGATGAGGGCAAATTGTCGTCCTTGATCTTTCCAAGGCCGGAAGTCATCCGTGGCCACCACCAATGTCATCTTGCGGCCCGGCCAAGGATGCAGACCGTGGGAAAGCCGGGCGAGAAATTCGAGCCACCAGCGAGTTTGACGCGGGTCGAGGCCCGCCAGCGGATTGTCCAGCAACAGGAGTTCCGGCTCCAATACCAGCGCCCGGGCCAGCCCGACGCGCTCGCGCCAGTTCCGCGCGACGCGCCCGGCCATTTGCCGGCCCAATGTGGAAAGCCCCATCAATTCCAGAATGCCGGCCACTTTTTCTTTGGCCTCTGCCGGGGACCCGCCGTGATGATAGCAAAAAGGGAGAGCCAGGTTCTCGGCCACGGTCAGCCGATTGAAGAGGCGGCCGCCATTCTCAAACACCAGGCCAACCCGCAACCGCTTCTGAATCAGGGCCGGCTCGTCCAGGCGCGCCAAGTCTTCGCCGAACAAGAGGTGCGTGCCGCGCAACGGCCGCTGCAAGCCGGCGGCGGTGGCCAGCAGATCGCTTTTTCCCGTCCCCGGCAAGCCGCCCACCACCCAGTAATCTCCGGCCGCCACCGTCCACATGACGTCCTCAATCGTGGCCGTTTCCGGAGACAGAGAAGACGCTACGCTCACGCCTATCATTTCCAATGGTGGGCCATGCGCCTGTTCCATTTTCATGTCACATGAGGAGATAAACCACGATGAACAGCGCATCCAGAAAGATGCACGTCATGACGCCTTCGACCACGGCGCGGGTGGTGGCGCCGGCGACATCCTCCATGCGCAAGGGCTGGGCCAGGCCTTGGTAACACGTGACGATGGCAATGATCGCGCCGAAGCTGCTCGTTTTGAGCGCCAGCAGGGCAAAGTCCTGCCAGCGCAACGCCCCGGCCAGTTGGCTGAAGTAATCGCCCGGCTTCAAAGGCACATCCTGCAAAAAGGCAAAAAGATACCCGCAGCCCAGGGCCATCAGAATCAGGTAGATCGTCAGTGAAAAAATCGCCAGCGCCAAACCGAGCACCCGCGGCACCACCAGGTAATGAATCGGGTCGATCCCCAGGGCTTCCAGCGCTTCCACTTCGCCCTGGGCCCGGGCCATGCCGAGTTCGATGACAATGGCCGTGCCGATCCGCGCCAGCACCAGCAACGCCGTGACCAGCGGGCCCAGTTCTCGCACCACGATGGTCACCATGACCAGACCCGCGTAATTTTGCGCTCCCACCCGGCTGAGCAACGAAACGGTCTGGCCGATAATCACGAAGCCCAGCGCGAAGGCGAGGAAGCTGGTCATCGGCAACAACCGCACCCCGGCGCGATGAATCTGGGCTCGAATGAGCGGGCGAATCACTTCCGGGCAACGGTTGAACTTCCTGACCGCCACGCTCAGCGTGATGAGCGCAAACGCTCCCAAGCCATGCAGCGTCTGGATGAAGCGGAGGATAAGCAGGCCAATCCAATTCATGTAGCTGCGCGCCCAGACGGCTCCGGAAAGAGCGCGCTCCTTTTCCAAACCAGCGGCAGGAGCAAAAGCATTTTCCACAAGGCCGAAAAATAGGTGGTTTGACCCAGCCGGTCAAAGACGATTTTTCCATCACCTTTTGCCTCAGAAACATGAGGTCAATAAGATCCTGTCTCTAAGCTGTCTCAACGCAGCAAGGGTAGCCGGAAAGAAACCGCAGAGGCGCGATGGACGCCGAGAAGATTGAGCTGCGGTTCGGTCGGAAACCATTCACTCTTGAGGGACTGAATTTGATTCGGCTCCTGTTCATTCCTCTCAGCGTCCATCGCGTCTCTGCGGTTCAATTGGCCGCGCTCGAACTGCATAAACCGGCCAAATATCAGCCAGAATCGTCGGAGGTCGCGCCGATCTTCAAGGCACCAACACCACCCGGTAAAAGCGCTGTCGGGCGGGCATGTTGGTGTCGGTAAAGGAAGCCGTATCGCCGGTCGCCGTGATCTCGGCCAGGCTGCGCCAAGACGCTTCGCTGAGATCGTCTTTCCATTCCACCCGGTAAGTCTGGCCGCGCCACGCCTGCCAGGCAAGCGCCAGCAATCCTTCGGGCGTCAATTGGATATCGCCGAGATGGAAGCGCGCCGGGATCACCACCGCAACGAACGCCTTCTCATCACTTAGCGGTGGCGTCCCGCTGTCGGTAACCCGAATCACGATGCGATTGGTGCCGGGCGCCTGACTTGAATTTGGGGTCCAGGAAAACGCGCCGCTGGCCGCGTCGATGCCCACGCCGGGGGGCGCGCCGGAGCCGAGAGTGAACGCCAGAGTTTGAGGAGGAGCTTCCGGATCGCTCGCGGCGGCCCTAAATGCCAACAGAGTGCCTTCGATGACGGTGCGATCCGGCAAATCCGCCAGCACGGGCGGGCGATTGGCGGCAGGCGGCTGGTTGGCCGCGCCTGGCGTCGGGAGCAGCAGACGGAGATCGGACGCCGGGAGGCCATCAGGCAAGCGCCCGAGTGCGGTATCCTCAGCAGTGACGAAGCCGTTCAAATAGTCAACGACCGCCGGCTGGCCGTTCTGCAATCGGGACAAAGCCAGCGACCATCGGGCGCCCGGCGCGGCCGGCAAGCGAAAGTTCGTGTGCAGATCGGTTTTCGTGGTTTCAGCGGGCTCGCCGTCCACAAAGACGATCAGCCACCCGCCGGCAGGAATGGAACGACCCGCCGGGAAAGCCCATTTGGTCAGATTGGTGTAATCGTCGCTCAGAAACAATCCGTCCAGACTCACTTCATTTGTGCCGGTGTTGACCAATTCCAGCCACGGATCATGATCGCCTGCATTGTCGGAAAAGCCGGAGCTGTTGCGGGCCAAGACTTCATTGAGACGCAACGCGGGAAACTCCGGCAGTGGCGCCACCACGTTGTTGGTCGCGCCTGGCGTGAACGCGGCGATGGTGCCGCCTTCCAGGTCGAGGCTCAGGCCAAACACGATGTCCGAACTGCTGGCATTGATCTGGTGAACCTCAACAGCGACCACATTTTCGCCCGGCACCAGGTATTCCGCGCCGAGCGTGAAGGGACCTTCCAGCGCAGCATCCCCCACGGTGCGGTTGGCCAGCGTATCGTAGGCAGGATTGCCCTCAGCCATGCCGAGGCGATAGAAAGCGTTCCCGTTCAGCCAGACGACCATGCCGTCGTCGAGAACGCAGGAGACCTTGAGCGAAGCGCCGGCCGGGACGAAGGGCAAAGCGAACCGGGCCCTGAAATAATAGGTCAGCCTGCCCAGCGTCAGCGGTGCGTTCTTTGGCGCCGGCAGAGCGGCGGTTTCGACGTAGAGCAAGGCGCGTCCGGTTGGCCACAGCGAATCGTCGAAGGCAGCCGTCCGCCAGTTGGTCGAGTTTTGCGGACCAAGTTGATAATAGCGCCATTCGTTGGTCATGACGATGAGTTGGCGCGGGCCGTTGTAGGTCGCGGTGGCGGACCAATTGCCGACGCGGTTTCGGTCGCGGGCGGCGTCGATGATCTGGAGCGAAGCTCCGCTGCCATTGGCTGCGGCAGGCCATGGGGCTGCGCTGTCGAAGGTCACCGTCTCCAGCACTTGCTCAGGCTCATCCCCGTTCGCCACACGCCAGAGATTCACGGTATCAGACAAGCCGAGCACGCCATCCCAGGCGCCGGCCACGGGCAGGCCGTTGCCGTAGGCCAAGTTGAACGCCGCCAGATTCTCGGCCACACAAAGCAGGCCGCGCGGCGCCAGTCTGGCCCCGGCCGGGAACGTAAACGTGAAGCTCCGGCCCGAGAGCCTCAGCCCAGAAAGCTCATGGGTCGTATTCGATGAGGTGTTGAACAGTTCGATGTATTCGGCGTTGGCGGCCTTGGGGTGATGCATGATTTCGCTGATCACCACGTGGAAACGCGGCTGGACAATGATCCGAAACGTCTGCGTGGCGGAAAGGCTGTCGGGACTGTTGTCCGCCACGCGCAACGTGATTTGATTTGTTGCAGCGCCCTGATCCTCCGGTGCCGTCCATGTAAACAGGCCGGAATTGGGGTCGATGCTGGCCGTCGCCGGCGCGCCGGGGTCCAGGCTAAACGTGAGTTGTTGCGGCGGCAGGTCCGGGTCGCTGGCCGAGGCAACAAACGCCACGGTCTCGCCTTCCAGGACCGTCTGGTCGGCGATGGGGGCGAGGGCGGGTGGCTGGTTTTTTTCGGTGACCAAGACGCCGAAGGTGAGTGAGGCGCTGAGATTGGGCGGCGCATCCTCCGTGGCCCGCACCACAAAGATGGCGTTGGTCGGTCCCTGTTCCTCGGTGGGCGTCCAGGTGATGACACCCGTCGTCGGGTTCATCTGCGCGCCCTCCGGCGCCAGAGCCAAGCTGTACAGGATCGGCGTTGGCGAATTATCCGGGTCGGTGGCGCTGGCGGTAATGGTAAAGGTGCTGAGTTCCTCGACTGTTTGCGGAAGAATCGTGGCCAACACCGGCGCGTTGTTCACCTCGTTCACGGTTACGTTGAAACTCTTCGTGTCGCTCAGGGGCGGCGAACCGTTGTCCATCACGCGGACAGTGATCAAGAACCGGCCCGGTCCCTGGCTTTCTCCCGATGTCCATGAAAAAATGCCAGTCGCCGGGTCCAACGCCGATCCGGCCGGCGCGCCCGGCTCCAGGCTGAATGCAAGCGCGTTGGCCGGCCAATCAGGGTCGGTCGCGGCCAGCGTGAGCGCCAGGAGAGAGCCTTCATCGACGATCGGGTCTGCCACAGGCGCCAACGCGGGCGCGCGGTTGGCCTCCGTGACGGTCACGACGATGCGTTCGCCGGCACTGCGCGCAGGGGTGCCGCTGTCCGTGGCTCGAATGACGAAGCTGTGGGAGCCGGGGCCTTGCGTTTCGTTGGGCGTCCAGGTGAACTGGCCGCTGGACTCATCAATGCTCGCGCCGGACGGCGCGTCGGGGCTAAGGCTGAACGTCAGCGTCTGGCCTTCGTTGGGATCGGTGGCCGTGGCGGTAAACGTCAGCAAGGTTTGTTCTGCAACGGTTTGGTTGCCGATGGGATTCAACACCGGCGGCTTGTTGCCACCGGCCAGCACGTTGGGGCCTCGCGGGGTGGTCGATTCCATGAACGCCAGTGGTGGATCGGTGCCATCGGGGAATCGGCCCATGCTCACGTCGTTGGTCTGCGGGCCGAACGAGATTCCATCGACGAGGACGCCGTCGGGCGCAAACAGACCGAGCTGTTCGCCGGCCAGCGCCAAGCGGAAGTTTGCATGGAGATCGGCATTGGTGGCGGAGTTTTGCCCGGTATCGTTGTCCGCCCAGACGAGCAGGAAGCCGCCGGGTGCAATCACGTAGCCCGGTGGAATGACAAACTGATTGGCGTTGGTCAGGTTGTCGGTCAGGGAATAGGCGGTCAAATCCACTGCGTTCGTGCCCGCATTATAGAGTTCAAGCCAATCGTCAAAATTCCCGTCGGCCGGGTCGGCCAGCGTGCGCGTGTTGCCGGCCATGAATTCGTTAATGACAACGTTGACTTGCGGGAAGGCCGGATTGTTCGTGGCCTGGGGCGTGGCATAGTGGAAAAGGCGGCGCTTGCGCGGCTCGCCGTCGGGATACGATCCAAAACTGCGGTCGGCCGCAAGCTGCGCATAATCGAGATAATCCATGACGGCGGGGACGCTCGGCGAGCCTTGCAGGCGGACCAGCGCCACCGAGCCGTTGGTCGAGTTCAGCCGGAAACTCGTGTGCGGAACGCCGGCAGCGGATTCGCCCGGTTCACCGTCGGCCCAGACGATCAGAAACTGCTTCGGCAGGAGGGTTGTGCCGGCGGGGAATTTCCAAAGGGTCAGGTTGGTGTAGGAATCCGTGAGGTAGAACGGCGAGAGATCAATCGAGACGCTGCCGGAGTTGTAAAGTTCGATCCACGGATCATGGTCGCCGGCGTTGTCGGCGATACTGCTGACATTGTTGGGGAGCACTTCATTGAGCCAGACGAGCGGGAACGGTGGCAGGCTTTGGCGCAGGCTGTTGGAGCGGCCGGGAGTGGCCCGGTTGACATCGTTGGTGGCGGTGGCGGCCCAGTTGCCGACGCGGTATTCGTCCTGCACCGCGTCCATGAGCTGCAGCGAAGGCCCGTAACCGGCGGCATTGGCCGGCCACGGCAAACGGTTGTCATAGCGCACGTCGCTGATGATGATATCCTCGGTCGGCGTGCTTCCAGGTTTCACCAAGGCGAGGTGTTCGCCGCCGTTGTCCAGCGAGCCCGGAAAGGCGTCGAACACCGGAATGGTCTGGCCATAAGCGTTGGCAAAAGCGGGCCGGTCCTTGACGAGCAACAGGTAGGAGTTCGTCTGGATAATAGCTCCTTGGGCAAAGGTGTAACCGACGCCCTCCAGACGGAAATCAGACAGGTCGAAGGGCGTGGTGGTGGACCTGTTGAAGAGTTCAATGAATGAAGTGTTGGCCTCGGTCGGGTTGTATTGGATTTCGTTCAACACAACAAAATCCTGGGCCTTCTGGATCGTGCCGGAATAGGTCACCGTGATCGTATCCGTGGCATTGGTGAAAACCCTGCCCCGCAGGTCCCTGCCCACCAGCATGAAGGCGTTGGTCGGCTGAGCCAGCGGCAGCGTGATTCGGAAATGAGTCGGGTCGGTCCAGGTAATCGGATACGGAGTTCCATTGACCTCGATGCTGGCCACCGCAAAGGGCGCGGTGCCGGTCAGAGACGTGGTGGGCGTCGTGGAACTGAAGTTGTTGCCGCCGTTGCTGGTGATGGCGAACTGGGCGGCGTCATTGACCCTAAGCTGACTGAGGATGTAACTCCGCCGTCCCACCACATAGCTGTTGATGCCGGACGGGTCCGTGAGACCCGTAATGCCGTTCTTCAAGAGGATGGACCGGCGCGCATTGATCTGGGGCAAATAGTTCTCCGGCAACATCGGTCCGTTGACTGCATCCTGGTAGGCGCGCCAAAGCATGCGGCGGAACGCCGGGTTGTTGAACATGGTATTGAGCGACGGGTCGCCCCCGCCCCACAAGGCATCATTGGTGCCGTTGCCGAGTCCCAGGACGAAATCAATGTCCCAGGGCATCATCTCCCACCGGAGGCCGGGCTGTTTGAAAATGAACATGTTCTGGTTGACTCCAAAACCCCACGAATCCCAATTGCCCAGAATGCGGTGGTAAGCGAAGATGCGCATCCACTCCTCCAAGTCAGCCAGGTTTAGCAAGCCGTTGACGTAGTTGGCAGAAGTGTCGTTGGCGGCGGTGACGAGGTCAAAAAGGTTGGTGAAATTGCTGGCGTTGCCGTCGTTGGAGCGCCGCTGAAACGTAAAGCGGTAGCGGGCCAGCTTGTAGGCGCCGCCGAGGGTCGTAAAGCGCTCCAGTGTGGCGCCGGTGGGGCCGAAATTGCGGTTGTCATCCTGAAACTCAAACCAGATGGCCACTTTGTAAAGGTCGCCGGCCCCGCCTTCCGGAAACCAAGCCTCGGCGTAGTTATGGTTCGGCTGTTCCAAATCCTCCACCACATTTCGGAAGGCCGAGCCGTTGCGGTAAACGCGCAGGTAATGGCTATGCAGGTAAGGAATGCCCAGTTGCTGCCCAATCCAGGCCGAGACCTGCCCGCGCAGTCCGGTCTGTTCGCTGTCCCCATTGCCCGTCGAGGCAAAAATGCGGTCGGTGGCGCCGAGCAGCAAATCGTCCGGCGGCACCGTCACCGCAAAATCACCCGCACCCCCATGATAAGGACTGCCTTTGTCGCGGAAGCCGACATTGTACAGGATGCGGAAATTCCCATAGACCAGCGTTGCATCGCGAAAGGTGTTATTGAGAGGCACCGTGCCGTTGCGCGCGCTTTCGGTGGCCGCCGTGCTCCAAAGATGATAATGCCCGAAGGTGCCGAAGGGCATCGCGTCGCCCCACCGAACATGGCATTCTTGCGCCGGAACATTGGCCGGAAAGCGCGAGGTAACGGGCGCCTCGGCGGCATCGGTCGCTTCGATGCGGAAGGCGGCGAGCGAACCTGCCGTCCGGCCCGGAATGGTGCCGCTGTAAATGCCGTCGCCGGCCACTTCATCACCCCCGGCGCCGTCATCCCGCATCGCGACGCCGGTCAAGGTTGCACTGGGATCAACTCGATAACGAAGCATGATTGAACTGATGCCGTGGGGGTCGGACACGCGGGTCGTCACCACCACAGACTGGTTGGCCGCCGGCAGCGCCGGCGAGTGGCTCGCGTCAAAGATCGCCGGCCCGGCATTCGAGACCCGGCGTGAGTTGGCCAGGCCAGGCGTGCCCAGGTTCTTGGGCAACGCCATGCGGGCGGGCAGGTCGATCCAGTTGCCCCGGGTCCGAAACAGCACTTCCGGCCAACCGGCCAGCCAGCGGACTTTGGCGCGGATCGTCGCCGTATTGCCCGAAGCCAGGCCGGCGGCCAGAACCGTGCGAATGCT
>CAYIIH010000250.1:0-13330 GCA_964363225.1 uncultured Verrucomicrobiota bacterium
TCCTACTTCCACCAACCTATTCCACTTCCCGCTACAAGTCAGGATGTCTGAGGCTTCTTCAGCGGCTGCAACGGTTTTCATTCGGCTAATCGGTGGGCGGCACCTTAAGGTTCTGAGACTTGGCCGAGCAGAACCGGCCTTCGCGCGCCAGTCGTTGTGGGCACGTTGCCAGGTTTCCCCATCCAGCGCCAATAAGCGAGCAAGGCAAAGGCAGCCGGCTCAATGCTTTGCAGAGGCCAGCCCAACTGATCGCTGGTGTGCATCTGGACTTTTCTATTGAAGGGAAGCAGTTGGTTCCAAATGCCTTGCGCCAGGACGGGATTCGCCGCGCCGCCACCGGTCAAAATGAGCCTGTCAGGCCAGGCCGGCAAATGAAGCCGATAATTCAGCGCCAGCGAGCGGGCGGTCAACTCGGTGAACGTCGCCACCACATCAAATTTGGACAACCGAGCCCGTTTACACTGCTGCAAGGCCTTTTGCAGAAACGACTCGCCGAAGAGTTCGCGTCCGGTGCTCTTGGGCGGGCGCTTCGCAAAATAGGGATGCTCCAACCATGACGCCAGCAGCTTTTCCGAGGGAACACCCCGCCGGGCCGATGCTCCATTCCGGTCGAAATGCTTCGCCCCCTTCGTAAAATGGCGCATGGCCAGATCGATGAGGACATTGGCCGGGCCGGTGTCGAATGCCATGATTCGGACTGCGCCCTGATCTCTCCAGTCCAGGGAAGTCACATTGCTGATGCCGCCCAGGTTGTTGACACAGATATGCCGGCCGCGCCGGCCAAATACAACCCGATGAAAAGCGGTCGCTAAAGGCGCGCCTTCGCCGCCGGTCGCCATATCGGCTGCGCGAAAATTGCTGACCACCGGCGACTGCAACGCTTCCACCAAGTAAGCCGGTTCTCCCAGTTGAAACGTGGCCGGAGCCTTTCGGTTCGGATGATGAAAAATCGTTTGGCCATGCATCCCCACCAAGTCCGGTCTGTGGCCGCCCAGCACGCGCTTGGCTCCGCCGGTATAAAACCGTCCCAGGTCATGATGCAATTGAGCGAGTTCGTGACTGGACGATTCGCCGCGCGCAGCCTGGTGCAGGCGCGACTGAAGCCGCGCCGGGAAGTTGATTTGCCAAAAGCGCTTCAGTTTCACCTGATCGCCGGCAATGGCGCAGAGCGCATAATCCACACTGTCAATGCTCGTGCCGGACATGATGCCGAGGACGCAAAGCGTTTTCATGCGGCAGGAGCGCGGGCATCCATGCCTGCGCGTTGGTAAAAGACCCGTTTTTGCGGTCGCCGCGAACCGGTTTCCAATCGGCCAGGCAATTCACCCAAAAGTGAAGGCCGCCTCGTGCGGGCGGTCTTCGCAGCACTCGGTTGCTGGCAGTCCATTGCCGCAGAAGCAGGCATGGATGCCCGTGCTCCTATTCCCATTGAATTGTTACCGCCGAGTGATGGCTGCATCGGGGAGTGAAACTGATGCGATGCTCGCGCTCTGTCAAGCTGCTCTCGCCGCTAAACTACTATTGATTAAAGTTTGCGCAGCATGCCCGAGTGTTTTCCTTCACGGTGGGCAACTCCGTCAAGCCGTGGAATCCCGTCCGCCAGGAAGTCACGGCGCACCGAGTCTCGCCCTACCAGCAAGGACCGCCTGAAGGGGACGTCTGCGAACATTCGCGTGCCGGAGCGGCGGAACTTGCCGCTTCACCCAAGGATTCCGAGAAAACGCCTCCGATCCGGATCATGCCGGAAGAAGGGTTCGCCCCGATCTCCTCGGTTCATCAGGGGATAGATCGCGCCGGCAAACTCGAGTCTCAACTTGCGTGCCATGACGGCAGAGCGGCCCCGCGCTGCCTCAGTTGCCAATATCAAGAACCGTTTACTGACCAGCCAATCACAACCGGCCAATCACAACAGACTTGCAGCGGAGCGGAAAAATGACTCCAAATCACTGCTCGCATCACGAGCCGGGGCCGTGTAATGTTCCTGAAAAACCGACACCATAACCTATGACCGCCATCCGTGAAATCACCAAAGTCAAACCTGGCGGGGCCGTGGAAGTATGCAACCCGGCTCTGCCGCCCGGCGAAGAAGTGGAGGTCATCGTCCTCGTCGACGCTGGAAAGAAAGGGCCGTCACCGCAGCCCCAGCCCGCGGGTCGCAGACTCAAGCTGGACTGGGGAGGCGCCTTGGCCGACCTCGCGAGCCAATACACCTCCGTCGAGTTGCAGCACAAGGCCAATGAGTGGCGGGGTGACTGACCATGTTCCCATTGCCAAGCGCGAGGGCCTTACTTTGGTCAGCTTCGACGCCGACTTCGACCACACCGACCTGCAACGACAGACTCCGTCACAAGTCCTCGCCGCGTTGCCGCCTCCGCCGCCCGAAGGCGCGAGTTGATAGATTCGTTCGAACTGGGGCGGGGAACAGCTTGTCCCCGCAACCGAGGACCAGAGGCAAAAACAGAAAAGGCAGAATCATGGGTGGCAAAATCATCATGACGAACTTTGTTTTGCCAAGCATGGTTTAGTAGCCTGCTTTCTGAGCGCTTGGAGAGGCTGACAGAAAAATGGCGGACAGGAAAATGTTCTGGGAGGGCGAGACTCCGTCGAGCCGTGACTTCTTGGCGGCAGGGATTCCACGGCTCGACAGTCTCGCCCTACCGGCAAGGATCGCCTGACGGGGACGCTTGTGGACATGCGCGCGCCGGAGCGGCGAGACTTGCCGCGATTATGGTTGTCGCCCAGCCAAGGCGGAATCTCGGCGTCGGTGACGCGGCGGTTCCAGATGGCGACATCTTTTGGCAAAGCGTTGAGGTAGAGATTATTGGCTTGCGGCGGGCGTGCCGAGCGCAATGGAACCGCCTCGGAGTCAATTGGTCCACCGAGAAGTTGGCTTCCTCCCGGTCCAACCGGCCATTCACATTGGTTCTGACGCGGTCAGCCGCAGAGTCGGCTGTCACGACCACCTTCGACCATTGTCCTGCCGATAAGGCTCTGTTGGAATCAAGACTCTGGTTAAGCCCCTGACAGCTCACTTTGTTGGGAGCGTCTCTGCGTTTGGAGGCCCGGCTTTAGCCGGCAAAAATCAAGGCCGGAAAAGGTTCCGGCCTTGATCGGTCATTGCTATTAACGATTTGAGTTTTAAGGCACCGCCACTACCCGATAGAACCGCTTGGATTGCCCCAAGGACTCGAGATCCGCCCATCGTTGCGGACTGTTGGTCAAGGTAATCGTCTGGAGCGGAATCCACTGCACGGGCTCATTTAGGCTCGACGCGTAGTCGATCCGGTATTGCGCCCCCACCGTTCTCTCGATAACCAGACCGCCATACATCGCGGCTTGGTATTCGGGCTGTTCCGGACCGGAGCCGATGTCGAATTGGCTCTGGCCGGTTGTGGGAATGTCGGTACCGTCAAAACTGCCCACGCCGGCAATCGTGGCCGTTCCCGAAAAGCCAGGTGGCGCTGTGAGCCGGTAGCTGAGTAACCGTGCGGTGTTGTCAAAGAACGGCCCCCATTTGACCTTCCGGGTGCCAGGATCGAAGGCGCCTGATTCATTGATATTGTCCACCGTGAAATTGGCGGGAACGGTTTCCTCGACCGCATACGCCGCCACCGTCGAGGCTGGCGCCGCTGCCAAGGTAATGTTCGCGGTGCCACCGTTTGTGGAGATCGTGCGGGAGACCTGACTGATTGGCGGTGTCCCGCCTTGTGTGTATTGGCGATCCCCCGTGATCGTCATATCCAGGCCGTCAAAACTGGCCACGCCAATCAAAACCGCGGTGCCCAAGAAACCTGTTGGCGGCACCAAAGCGTAAGTGAACACGCGCGCCTGGCTGTCGAAGAACGGTCCCCATTTGACCTGACGCGTGGCCGTGTCGAACGTGCCACCGCCCGAAACGCCCGCGGCGGTGAAGTCCTCGGGCAATTCATCCTGGACTGCGTAAGCGGCCACAGTTGATGCTGGAGTTATGCTGAGAGTGACGTTCGTGCCACTGATGGCGCAGACGGCCGTGCTGGCCGAAATGGCGTGAAGGCTGACGGCGACCAGTCCGGCTGCCTGCCCGGCCGGCGCGATGACCCAGCACAGCGGAGCGGGACCATCATTCGTGTCATAGCGATAACGCTCGCCATTCTTCCACAAATACCCGGCACGGGTGACGTAACCGATCGGAATCGGGTTCGGCGGGTTCGTCCAGGTCTGGCTGCGTTTCCACGTGGCTCCATAACCGGTCACTTCGCTGATCACCAACCTGAAGTCCGTGTTCAAATCCGCCGGATGTGCGAGGACCGGCCCGATCTCGGAAGCGCCTCCGATGACGCTATCGACACCGTCGGCGGAAGCCGTCCCGGAAAAGGTGACACGGCCCGTGGGGTTCGTGGGCGCCGTCAATTGGTAACTGACCGTCCGGCTGGTCGCATCGAAGAACGGCCCGAACTTGACCCGGCCCGACGACGCATCAAACACTCCGCCATCGCTAATCGCGCTCACGGGCCAGGAAACCGGCGGCATGTCCTCAATCGCGTAAGCCTGAGTGCCTGCCGACGGAGTGGCCGTGAGTTGGACCGTCAGAACCGCGCCGGGGATATAGCCGGAGGGCAATTGCCGCAGCACAAATGCTGTGGTCGAGTTGGTGGTGACCGTTAGCACGGCGACGGCGCTGGGGGTCGAACCAGCGCTGTTGCTGACCACAACTGAGTAGCTCCCGGCGTCGGTCAGTTGAACATTAGCTAAAGCCAGAGTTGCATTGGTCTCCCCTGCAATCGTTGCGCTGCCTTTGCGCCATTCATAAGCCAGAGGCGCGCTCCCATTCGCTGTAACTGTAAACGTGACATCCACCCCTGCGGTGACAGCTTGGCTCTGGGGTTGCGTGACGATAGTGGGCGCCGTGAGCACTCGAGCGTACAGGCGGTTCTCCACGATCCAAGTTTCCACTCGGGGATTGTCGTCGGTGACGGTCCAGAGCGTGTCGGCATTGGGCGCAGCTAAAGTAGATTGGGCGATGAATTTCGCCTCTTCGCCTGGAGTGACTGATGCACTGCCAGACTCCATCGAGCTCCAGGGCTGACGCTGCGTTTCCGAATACGATGTGCTGGCCAAAACGACGGAATTCTGAATGTGCGTGGAAACTCTCGGGTTGTCGTTGGCTATCGTGTAGGTGACGCCCGCAATCTGGCCGTTTTTTTCCGGCTTTGGAAACGCGTTCACCCCCACTGGCGCAATCTCTTTTTCACCATCCGTGGCGCTCACGCTCCCCACGCGCGTATCCTGAGCCGTGCGTTGGGCGGTGAAGGTCACATTGACTCGGTCCGGCAGCCGGACCGTGGCTGAAGCGCGGCCTTTGCCAGATTTGCCCGAGGTGAGCAGGTGAAGCGTGTAGGTTTTGCCCGCCATGGCATCGAAGGCACAGGATCCCCCTTCGTCTCGCCCTTCACTCCTGGCTGAGCAAACCCAATTGCCGTCCAATGACATGCTGCTAAAGACACCCTGTGAGGCCAATAAAGACACCCTGTGAGGCCAAATTTGATGGCTGCCCTTTGAGGTTGTATCGAACACTGGCTCCGCCGCTGAGCGGTGGCACGAAGGAAAAACTTCTGCCCGTCGTTCCGAACTCATTGTTTTCCACCTCGAAGGACAGGCTCCGATTCGTATTGACCACTTCGCTCCACGTTTCCGTGCCGATTCCTGTCACCGTGTAGCTGAACGATTGCGGCGGATAGCTCACGCCGTTAGAGGTACCACTGGCCGTGATGACGTAGTTGACAAACTCCGCTTCTGCCGCCAGCGAGTGGACCGCTGAGAGAATCAGGAGTAAGGAGGTGAAAGTGGGAACTTGATGCTTCATAGAAGAGAACGAAAATGCTGCTCAGAATTGGACCACCACAACACGATGAAACGTGTGTCCAAATTCAGAATCAATCTGCGGAGGATATTCGCTGGGGTACGTGTGGTGTGTCATTGGTAGAATCTGTTATAAGGCTGTTGGCGGCCATGAAAGGCGCAGCTTGCGGTGGCATACCTCACCGGTTCAATTGCATGCGCCGCTGGGCGCACGCATGAAATGCCGTTCCTGCGTCAAGTCCAAGCCACAAGTGTGCTCGCTGTAGCCGAATGGACACCGATCATCGGACAAGAAATTCGGCCCGCAGATGACGTGGATGTGCGAAGTTGATGAAGGGCTCAAGGTTCAGGGTCTCTCCGCCCTCTGAGCCTTGACTTTGAGAAAGAGGCAACTGCCTCGAAACCCACTTCCGCGCCTGGAAAACCAGCGTTGTTCGAACCGCAATCATGTCAGTTCACGCTTTACTGGGGTTCAAGCAAGCTGGCCTCGACACGATAAAATCCTTGCCCTGAAAGAGCGTTCGTGTGGAGGAGAGTGATTCTCGATCCGTTGCCTGTAACAGTGGCGACCGTTGTCCAAGCTGAGCCCGCCAAACCAGGTTTGTACTGGAGCGCGTAGAGCGCATCGGAACCCGAATCCAACTCGGCGGCGAAATTGCCCTCGCCGCGGCGAGAGACCGCCAAAACAATCCGCGGAATGATGACCACTTTGGCGCTTTCCGTTTCAAATCGGCCTGGCATTAACGCGCGATGGCCTTTGGCCATATAGACGCCCGATTGAGCGCGAGTTGCGTTTTGAAACTGGAGGACCTCGGGAGCGACTGGGCCTGGAAAGAGAGTTTCCCCGTCCTTGTACCAGTTCTCTACGATGGGAGCGTATTGGGCAGGCCAATTGATGCCAAGTTCAAACGAGCTTCCCTCAACCTGCAGCACTTTCCAGGCCGTCAAGCTAAATCGAGCTGGCTCAGGAATCCCGGTAAAACCGATCAGCGTAGCAGATGGAGTTGGCGGCGGTCCAAGGCCACCAAGACCAACGCCAATTTGGAAAACGCTTGATTTCCCTGCCTTCTTGCCCGCCGCCAGCGCGGCTTCATAGGTACCTCCACCTGCCGCTTCCCAAACACGGACCTGGAAGAACGGCCGGCTTCCGGAAGGAAAAAACAACGTCTTGGTGCCTCCACTAAAATAGCCAGCACCGCCGCCAGTTAGAAATGGAGTTGAGCCTGGGACTGCAATAAGTGAACTTTCGCTTGCGCTTGTTCCAACATACAGTTGAGCAAGAAACGCGTTACCTGACAATTTGGTCGTCCAGTCGATATCAAACACAGGGGCGTTCAAGCCTACGCCGATATTGGCGAAGTTGACCGTTCCTTGAGCGATGGCGCTGGCCGCCAGCAGTCCGACTGCGATACTGAGAGTAAAAGTTTTCATAAATCATGATCTTTCTCATAGCCTCTTGCAGCTAACCAAACTCCAGAAACGGTCCCTCAAGTTTGCCTGCAAGTATTTCATAGGTTGCTCCTCAAGTGTTATTTGAATACTCAATCCGCCCGAACTCGGTAAAATCGGGACAGACTGGACGCTGTCGAATCACTCAGCGTGCGAGTTGCCCCATCGCCCGTGACGCTGTTGAGCGATTTCCAAACGGATTCAGTCAAGGAATCCTTGTACTCCAACGTATAACTTGTTCCTGCCGTCGTCCGAATCTCCACAGTGAACAGACCGCTCTTGGCCACTGGATTGAACAGAAGAGCGGGTATGGAAAGAACGGTCACCGTTGCTCCATTCAGTCCATTCAGGTGGTTGCCTCTCCCAGAAGAATCGTAGAATGTTGTTGCCCCCACCGGCTCGTCAAAGTGGTACAAAGCATGGGTATCAAAATCGAACTCAAACCGGCGGCTTGGGGTGAAGTTCTGACCATACCGTACCCCCTCGGAAATGCGCGCCTCATCAATGCGACCTTTGAATCTTTCAGCAGTACCGGTCAGGAGTCCCCCGATGGTAAAGCCATCCCTGCTTATGCTGTAAAAGTCCCGCAGTTGGGTACTCGTGAATGGATCTCTCTTAAAGACTTCTCCATTCACCGCCCAACTGAGCACACGAGTTGGAGCGTCAAACATCAACGCCAAATGGCTCCAAGCGTTGGTGGTAACCCGGTCGTAATTGAAATGCCTGCTACTCAGAACCGAAGAACTGGGCCCACCCCGGATGCGAAACGCCATTGCGAGATTCCCGCCCTGAATCACGGTCGTCAGATCATAGGCATCGTCCGAAATAATGAATGCGTCTGCCCGTCGCATTGGGTAAACCCAAGCTTCCACCGTAAAGCTCGTCAGACTTGTGGAATCGGGAAGAATGGTCGAAACTGCTGCGGCCAGGTCGTCAACCCCATCCAACTCCAGCGCGTTGTCAGGGATCGCATCAGTTACAATCAAAGGGCTGGACATCGCCACGCGATTGTTTCCCTGGTTTGAATCGGTCCGATTGGACCCAGCCGGATGCTGGAGTTCGGCGAACAATCGATATTGGCCAGGGGCGGTTACAGGAATTGTTATCCCATTGAACCCTCCCTGGACAGTAATCTGAACAGTATCCCCTGCCGCCAGGTAAACGGAGATGGTTGATTGGCCAATCGCGGTGTCATCGCGGTCGCCAAACACGTCGTTCTCTGAAAGATAGAGCTTGACCACCACGTCCTCGTACAAAGGAAAGCCGGGAAAACCTATGATGCTCCCGATCCGGCCGGGTCCGTTGTTGTGGATAACAACTCTGATCGCATTTGGATGCATGCCCGGTGCCACAACTCTTGGCGCCAGATCCTGCAGTTCCCTCAACTCCAGATCCACCTCGGCTGCCAACATTGAACTTGAGCAGAGTGCGCACAAGAGGCAGCCTGCAATGCCCTTGACGGACCACACCCCTGCCCCAGATTGTGGCTGCGGAGATAAACCGCCACATGTGTTCCCTGCCCGATGACGGGCAGAAAGGCGGCGTGGCCGGCACAGTGCGCGGAGCAAGGAGACCATTTTTGTTTTCATAGGGTTGATTTGCTGTATGAGGTTCTGGGTTTCTGACGGAAATTGGATTTCATTCAATTGACGGAAAATTCCTTATTAACGCTCTGCGGGAGAGTTGGCCGCGAAGGAGCGCAAGAGATGCCAAGAAGTTGTTCTTGGGTGAACGACTCGTCTTTTGGCTTTTTGCGATTCTTGGCGACGACTTCACACCCGCCGAAACTTGGCCACAGCCTCGGTCCGGTTGTGGACGTGGAGCTTGTCGTAAATGCGCTCGATGTAGGTATTCACCGTGTGCAAGGACACGCCCAAGCGGTCGGCTACTTCTTTGTACAAGAGGCCCTGTCCAAGCAGGTCGAGGACTTCGCGCTCGCGCGGGGCAAGGACAGCGTCCGCCGCAGACGCGGGAGGCAGTTGTTGGAAATGCCCAACAACGAGGCGCGCAATCTGCGCGCTCATGGGGACGCCACCGGAGTGCAACTCGAGAATGGCCTCCACCACCTTGCCCGGCGGGGTCTTCTTGAGTAGGTAACCACTGGCGCCCGCCGCCAGCGCCTCGAATACGCGCTTCGGGTCGTCCACCACGGTCAGCATCATGAATTGCGTCGCGGGCAGTCTCGGCTTGAGCGCGCGCACCAAGTCGATGCCCGACTGGCCGGGCAGGCCGATGTCCACCAACGCCACGTCCGGCGCCAGTCCGGGCAACGCCGACTCGGCCTCCTCGGAATTGGCAAAAGCAGCGACGCCTTCCAGCGCAGGCGCGCTTTGCAGCAGGCGGAAGAAGGTCGCGCGTTGGTCGGCGTCGTCCTCCACCAGCACGACGCGGATTGGTTTCTGCAGAGTCGTCATGGGCAGCACGCGCCACCGGAACAGAGCAGGCGACGACCGATGGTGGTTGGCGCAGTTCTGTTTCCCAGGGTGACATGCAATGTTCTTTCTACGCGAAGCGCTACGTGGCCCGCTAGTCGGATGAACATCGGACAAGGAGTTGAGACCGCAGATGACGCAGATTTACGCAGATGCACTGGGTTTGGACGCGTAGAACATATTGAATGCGAAGACCATGCGGCGGCTACGCTCGAGCATTCCTTGCTGCTTTTATCGTTCAAAGTCTTCTCCGGCGGCGCAAATTCACTCATTTTCGGGCAACGGGACACGAGCGCGAACGACGGTTCCTTGGCCGGGTGTGGCTTCGATACTGAACTCACCGCCCAGATTCGTGACACGCCGCCTCATGTTGGGCAAACCGTGACCGGCATTGCCGCGAGCAGAGAGCTCCGCCGGGACGCAAGTGGCATCGAAACCACGTCCATTATCCTGGACCCAAAGTTCGAGCCTGTCCGGCGACCCGTTGCCGTCTTTCGGGGTCAACTTCAGCCCAACGGTTACCGCGGTGGCCCCGGCGTGCCGGGCGGCGTTCGTCAGCGCTTCCTTCACCAGCAACACGAGTTCGCGACGGAATTGGGCGGTAACGCGCCGTGGCGGCACCGTCTCGGGAAATTCAAACTGGGTGGCCAAACCCGTGTCCCCCATGATGCGGAGCGTGAGCTGGCGCAGGTAGGCCGCCAAGTTGTCCAGCGTGTCGTAGCTCGGGTCCGTGGCCCAAATCAACTCGCCCAAGCTGTCAAGGGCAGCGCGTGCGATCTCGGCGGCCCGGCGCAGCAGTGGCAGCGCAGCAGCGTCGCGCTGTTCGAGCAAGGCAATCCGGGTCAACTCACCCGCCAACTCATCGTGAAGATCGCGGGCCAGGCGGTCGCGCTCCTGCGCCAGCGAGGCCACATGCTCCAGGTGTTGAATCCGTTGCTGCTCCGTCAACGCCTCCCGCTTTTCCCTTTCCTTCCTGTGCTGCCATCGTCGGAAACGCCAATACAAGAAACCGCTCAGGAAAAGACTGACGCCAGTCCCCGACCCAGCCCAAAACCACCGCGTTTCCCAGAAGAACGGGGCAATGATGAAGGCAAGGCTTGTGCCAGGGTCGGTCCAGCGCCCATCCCGTCCCCCCGCCCGGACCTCGAACCGGTATTGGCCCGGTTTCAGGTTCGTGTAGAAGGCTGTGCGGCGGCTCCCGACGTCTTGCCAGTGCTGATCGAAGCCCTCGAGCTTATAGCGGAAGCGGAGCCGCTTGGGCGCGAAATATTCCAAGGCCGTGAACTCGAATTCAATGGAGCGACCCGAACCAGCGGAAAGTTGGACCTTGCTCCCCTGAAGTGTAGCAGCCGACGTGAGTCGGCTCTGACTTCGTTGGAGGGAAGAATGAGCGGACTCACGTCCGCTGCTACGTGCCCCTTTGACGGCCCCGTCTGGCTCATCCAGCAGCTCAATCGAGGCGTCGCCCACGCGAAGCCGCTCGATGAAAACTTTGGGCTGCGAATCGCGCCTCGACACACGGGCGGGATCGAGCATGGCCAACCCGTGCGGCGTGGCGAACCAAAGGCGGCCATCAGGCGTCTTGCAGGCACTGGGCTGGCTGCCGCTGTGGGTTTGGCCCCCGAGCAGGCCGTCTTGTTCGTCCAACAGCAGGCACTCGACTCGCGCGGCACGGCCCGCGGCTACCTCGGCCAGTTCGCGTTTCGCCACACGATAAATGCCTTCGTCGCAGCCAATCCAGAGATGCCCCGCGTCGTCCTCAAGAATCTGGTTCACCCGGTTGTCCGGCAGGCCATGCGCGGTGGTGAAAGAGAAGAAGCGTTGAGGGTTGAAGGTTGAGGGTTGAGTGTCCTGACGGCTCAGGCCCTCGGTCGTCCCGATCCAGAGCACCCCTTCCGCGTCCTGGTGCAGGGCCTGGATTCGGTCGCCCGCAAGTCCATCGCGGGCGGTAAACACGTCGATCCGCCGATCCCGGACCCGGTTGAGACCGCCACCCCACGTGCCGAACCAGAGATCGCCGTGGCGGTCCTCGAGGATGGCGCGGACATCATAGGACGACAAGTGTTGGTCAAGCCGGATGGGGGCATCGGCCAGATACTCAGCCGGGGCGGCGGATAAAGGCATCCAGCCCGGTACTCCTCCACCCACGTAGCGCCAAAGGTTCGTGGCAAACTCGACTGAGAAAGTCATCGTCGGCTTTACTATACGAGATGGCTCGAAAATCCAGCGGCTTGGTCGATGGAGGGTCTCAACCGGATTATAGTCTTCCCTCCCTTGAACCTTGGCCACATCATCAGGCAAGAGGCACGCTAAGCCCGCGCGCCCGCCGACCCAGAGACGTCGGTGGCCGTCTTCGAAGAGCACGGCCTGCTCTTGTGGTGTGTTCGGCGCTACCAAACGCCGGTAGCCGGTGGGCTCCTTTTCCAGGCAGTAGATGTCTCGTAGCGGGACCGGCGCGGTCCCCAGCCAGAGATCGCCGTTGCTCTCCTCGAACACCGCACGGCAGACCAAATCGCGCGCCGCCACATCGGCTTGGGGGAAGGCGAAGGTTCCGTCGCGCAGGCGCATGAGACCATGGACAGTGCCCACCCACAAACCGCCAACCCGGCTGGGACTGACGGACATCACGCCATTATGGCACAGGCCGTCCCGCGTCGTGAAAACCCGCAACGTAGCCGGTCGCAGACATTGCAGCCCGCGAAATCGCGTGCCCACCCACACGATCCCTTCGCGCGTAAACAGCACATCGGTAACGTAACTGTCCGCGAGACCGAGCCGCTCATCTTCACGGACCAGGGTGTCGCCTTGAAGGTGAAACAACTTGCCGGCGCGCACCACCCAAATCGTGCCATCGGCAGCCTGAACGATCCGGCGCAGTCGAATATCCCCGCCATCGGCCTCGAACTGAAACTCGCGCCACGAGTCGCCTTCCCGTCGCACCAATACATCTTCGGTGCCACACCAAAGAAACCCACCCCGATCGACAAACACGACTTGCGTCGGTGCCGGGAAGATTCTTACACGGAGGAGGGGGCTGCTCCAGACGGGACGATAGCGGTCGGCGACCGTGTCGAATTGTTTAAGGCCCCATACAGTGCCCACCCAAGTGTTGCCTGCAGAATCATCCGTCACTGTCAGGATCTGGTGATAAGCCTCCGGTTCCCCGTTTACGTTATGGACCGTTTCCGTCAGCGGGTAACCCGTAAGCACACCGTCCTTGAGGCGGTTCAGGCCGCCGTGCGTGGCCACCCACAGGCTGCCATCCCGCGCAACGTGAAGGCCGGCCACGTGATCATGCACCAGCCCCTCAGCGGTCGTGTACTTGGTGAAGACACCGCCTTGCTTCCGATACAGCCCTTTCTTGGTCGCGATCCAGAGGTTGCCCGACAAGTCCTCCGCCAGAGCGAGGATGGCATCGTCCGTGAAACCGGGGGTCCGCCCGTTGAACACGGTGAATTGGACTCCATCAAAGCGTGCCAACCCACTGCGCGTCCCGATCCACAGCCAACCGTCACGGGTCTGAAGCAGACAATCGACCGCATTCTCCGGCAGGCCGTCGTCGGGCGTCCACGTCTGGCGGTGATACGAGTCCGCGGTCAGTGGTCCGTGGT
>CAYIIH010000251.1:0-13192 GCA_964363225.1 uncultured Verrucomicrobiota bacterium
TCCTGCTCAACGGCCTGGCCGGCCCGGCGCTGGGCGTCAGTTGTTATCAATGGGCACTGGCCACGACACCGACCGGAATCGTCTTGCCCATTGTCGCCCTCACGCCGCTCGTCATCATCCCCTTCGCCCGGGTTGTGGAAGGTGAGCGCCCCAGCGTCCGGTCCTTGGTCGGAGGCATTATCGCGGTAGCTGGGGTCATCGGCTTGACCTTGGCCAAGTGAGAGCAAGATGCCCACACCATAAATCACGAAAATCGCGCATTCCATTCACCAGGCCGGACACTGGAAGGGCCGTAGCATCCTCGTTCCTCGTGATCAAGTGAACCTGAATCCGGCAATTCAAACCGCGAAATACGCCAAATACGCTAAAGGGAAAGGAGTTAAGCTAACCAGGTCGTTCACCCGCTGGGTGAATCGGTTCTCTTCTCCAACCTGTTCTGCTTTCGCGTGTTTCGCGTATTCCGCGGTTCAAACTGCTTTTTCCAGGGTGAATGATCTCGGTCGATTTCTCTCATGACTACTCTGTTCAGCGCACCCCAACAACTAGCGTCATCGAGGTTTCGGCTGCTGTCGCTTCTGTGTCGCCTCGCTTGAAGGTTCGAAAAGTCATCAGTCCCAGGCGTCAGTCCCGGCAATTGGTAACATTTGGACCTTCCAAAGTCTCAGGCGAGTTTGTTGGGCGATGGTTTCTCTCCGTCGGCGGACGGGCGAAAAGTGTTCCCAGACAGCGGCGACAGAGAGTAGTGATTCAGGCCAATCCGCCGGACAGCGGATTCCAGACAAGGGAAAAGCCGAAGCCGGCGTTGTTGCGCAGGGCGAACTTCGTGTGAGTTTCCGAGCCGCCTCACTCACCCATTCCGCCCGCCCTTTCGCCGAGCCATTTTTGTGCGGCGGGATTGAGCCTTACGCCTCGCTCAGACCATCCAACGATTTTTGCACCTGCTGCCGTTTGGCCTGCCCGTCGGTCAAGCGCTTTTGATGTTCTTCCAGCACGGCTGGAGGAACCTTTTGGGTAAAGCTGGGGTTGCCGAGCTTTTGCTGGACCTTTTCAATCTCGCTGTCAATCCTGGCCAGTTCCTTCGTCAGCCGCGCTTTCTCAGCGGCGACATCAATCAAACCCTCCAACGGCAGATAAAGCTCTCCGAGCACGGCATGAACGGTGGGGGTTCCTTTGCGCGCCTGGTGCTGAGCGGAAACCTCCAATGTCTCGGCGTTGAGCAGAATCTTTATCACTTCGGCTTCGTGCGGCGAAATCTCTCCGGCCGGTTTCAGCACAAACTTGACCTTCTTGCTCGAAGCAATATTCCCTTCGCGCCGCAGATTGCGGCCCTGGGTCACCAGTTCGTACTTGGCATTGACGAAGCGTTCATCGCTTTCATCGAGGCCGTAGTGGGCTTTGAAGTCCTCGTCGAGCGGCTTGGGCCAGTGGGCGTACATGATCGTTTCGCCGCCTTGGCCGGGGGGCAGGTCCTGCCGGTAACCGAGGCCATGCCAGAGTTCTTCCGTGATGAACGGAAGGAAGGGATGAAATAATCGCAGCGTGTGCGACAAGACAAAATCAATGACGGCGAGCGTGTTGGCTTTTTGAGCGGGGTTGTGGCCGAAGAAAACCGCTTTGCTGGCCTCCACGTACCAATCGCAATACTCGCTCCAGAAGAAGCGGTAGAGGGTCTGCGTCACTTCGTTGAAGCGGTAATCAGCGAAGGCCGCGTCGATCTCGCGGATGGCTTGGTCAAGCTTGAGCAGAATCCATTTGTCGTCGCTGGTGAGGAGCGAGGGGTCGATCTCGCCTTCGATTTCGCAGGCGTCAGGCGGGGCGACCGACGCGGCAGGCGAGGCGCCTGCGCTGCCCTGCATCTGGCGGAAGCGGCAGGCGTTCCAGAGCTTGTTGCAGAAGTTGCGGCCCAGTTCGACGTCTTTCTCGTCGAACATCACGTCCTGGCCGAGCGGCGCGCTGCGCATCGTCCCGAAGCGGACTGCGTCGGCGCCGTATTTGGCGATGAGGTCGAGCGGGTCGGGCGAATTGCCGAGGCTCTTGCTCATCTTGCGGCCCAGTTTGTCGCGGATGATGCCGGTGAAATAGACATTGCGAAACGGCAAGGCATCCGGGAGGCCGAACTTCGGCTCGCCCATGAATTCGTAGCCCGCCATGATCATGCGCGCGACCCAGAAGAATAGTATCTCCGGCGCGGTGACGAGGTCCGTGGTGGGATAGAACTTCTTGAGCGTGTCGGTCTGTTCCGGCCAGCCCATCGTGGCGAAGGGCCAGAGCCAAGAACTGAACCAGGTGTCGAGGACGTCGGGGTCTTGGGTCCAGCCTTCGCCCGGTTTCTCTATTTGACACCGGGTGAACGCAGGATCCTTGTTGACATGGGCAACCAGATCGGCGAGTGATAACTGCGAGCCTGATGCAGGCCGTGAGGTTTTGTCCTTCGGGACTTGCACCTCCGGAGACTTGTTACCGTCAGGCTCGTTTGCTTTTTCCCGCCAAAGCAACACCGTTTGATGGTCATAGAGCCGGAAATTGGGTTGAAACACTTTCACCCGAAACTTCACGCGGAAGACCTGGTCGCCGATCTGGAGCACGGCAAAATACGTCTCCACGGCAATCACATCGTCGCTCGGCGGGATGTGAGGTTCGACTGAGACACGCAAGGCGTGACGCAGCAAGTCGGGCAGCGCGGGTACAAGTTTGACATTCGCCACACCGAAATTGGAGAAGCCGTGTTCGAGGCCGGCTTTGTGGACCGTGACCGCTTGGCCCGTGTCAAGGTTCAGGAAATCCTGGCCAATGATGCCACGTTCGGTGGCGAACTTCATGGCGGAGCTGCGAAGATCTTTGATGTTGCTCCCGACCAGCTCCTGTCCGGTGAGTTGCACGAGGACCAATCGGCGGCTGAGTTTCTTCCATCCCTCGCTGTACCACACCGGCACGCGGTGTCCCCACCAGAGTTGGCGGCTGATGCACCAGTCGCGGAGGTTGTGCATCCAGTGCGTGTAGGTCTTGGCCCACCGCTCCGGATGGAAGCGGATGATCCCTCCGACCGAGCAGTTGACATCCGCCAGAAGATCACCGACAGTCACGGTGGCGATCGGTGCAGGCTGGATGCCCAACCTCTCCTCCCGGAGATGCGCCACCAGAGGTTTACCACCGAGCGCCGTTTTTTTTGCCTTGTGGTCGTAAAGCATCCAACTGGCGGAGTTGACATCTGCGAGCAGATCGCGCACCTTAATGCCAGCGTTCGGTGCAGGCTGGGTGTCCAACTTCCCCTCGCGGGGATGCGCTTCCAGAGATTTACCGCCGAACGCGATTTTTTTTGCCTTGTGGTCGTAGAGGACGGTGCCGTCCCAGAACTCCTTGGCCGTGATCTGCACCCGGTAGAGTTCACCTCCCAGCAGGAGAGCGGCGACGAAACGGTGAACCAGCTTGACCAGCGGGTTGGGCGGGGAATGGGGCTGCGAGGACAGCCAGATGGCTTTCTGAATCAGCTCCGGCAACACCGCCACGGCTTTGATGTTCGCCTCGCCCCGGTTGCTGAAGGCGTGGGACAAGCTTTCTCGACCGACGCGAATTTCGATCCCTGAATCCGCGTTCTTGAACGGAGTGCCGAGGAAGCCGTGTTGGCGGGCGTAAGCCAAGGCGGCTTTCCTCAGTTCATGGATGGTAGGCGCCGCAAACTCAGCCCCCGTGGCCGACACGATGACGGCAGTCTTCCCCATGGTCCCGGTCTGCTCCACGCAAGCCGTGGCCTGCTTCACACTCGGATACTTGAGGAACCATTGCTCGCTCAGATACGGCTCGATGGGCACATGGCTGCGCTGGCTGTAGCCGACGTTGTGGAGGTAGTCCTCGGTTTTGAGCAGCAAACCTTGCCCGGTCAGTTCTTCGACCACGGCCTGGCGCGCTTCCATACGGTCCAGGCCGTCGAAATCTTCACCGGCTTCCTTGGTCATGTGACCGTCGGGGCCGATGACAATGGTGAACGGCAGGTTGTGCCGCACAGCCATTTCGTAGTCGGCAGGATCGTGCGCCGGCGTCACTTTCACGCAGCCGGTGCCGAATTTCGGGTCCACCAGTTCGTCGGCAATGACCGGGATGTGCTTGTTGCGCAGTGGAAGGAGAACTTTCCTCCCGACGATCTTCTGGTAACGCGGATCGTCCGGGTTTACCGCCACGGCTTCGTCGCCGAGCATCGTTTCGGGACGCGTGGTGGCCACGACCACGAATTCATCCGCCTTGGGCTGGCCTTGGTCGTCGAGCAGCGGATACTTGAGGTGCCAGAGATGGCCCTTCTCCTCGATCATCTCGACTTCCTCATCGGAAAGCGCCGTGCGGGCGGCTGGGTCCCAGTTGACCATGCGCTTGCCACGGTAGATAAGGCCTTTTTTGAAGAGATCGACGAAGACCATTTGCACGCACCGTGAATAGGCCGGGTCCATCGTGAAGCGTTCGCGGGTCCAGTCGCACGAGCAGCCGAGTTTTTTGAGCTGCTGGATGATGATGCCACCGTGCTTTTCCTTCCAAGCCCAGGTCTGCTCGAGGAATTTTTCGCGGCCGAGGTCGTCCCGGTGCTTCATCACGCCCTGTTTGCGGAGCGCCTTCTCGACCACGGCCTGGGTGGCGATGCCGGCGTGGTCGGTGCCGGGCAGCCAAAGGACCTCCTTGCCATCCATGCGCGCCTTGCGGGCGAGAATGTCCTGGATGGTGTTGTTCAGGACGTGGCCCATGTGGAGCATTCCGGTGACATTTGGAGGAGGGATGACGATGGAGTAGGCGGGCTTGGGAGAGTGCGGATCAGCAACAAAACAACCGCGGTCGAGCCAGAATTGGTACCACTTGGTTTCAACGGACTGCGGTTCGTAGGCTTTGGGGATTTCCGACATGATCAAACCTGTTTCAGAGTTTTAAAACTGACTTCAGTGTTCAATTACTTTTTCATCAGCCGGTATTCCATGCTGTCCGCCAGTGCTTGGAGGCTGGCTTCGATAATGTTGTCATGCACTCCGACCGTGCCCCATTCCGCTTTGCCGTCGGAAGATTCGATCAAGACCCGCGTTCTGGAAGCGGTGCCGGTAGATGAATCGAGAATGCGGACTTTGTAATCGGTCAGCTTCACGTGCTTGAGTTGGGGAAAAAACTTCTCCAGCGCCATGCGCAGAGCGGAGTCGAGCGCGTTGACCGGGCCGTCGCCTTCAGCCACTTTATGGGCGACCTCGTGGCCGACGCGGACTTTGATGGTGGCTTCGCAAACGGAGCTGGCTCCGTCCCGTCGCATGGAGACGTGGTAGGCTTCCACCACGAAGGGCAGCTCCTGGTGTTGGAGAATCTTGCGGATCAACAGGGCCAGAGAGGCTTCGGCGGCTTCAAACTCGTAGCCCTGATGCTCTAGTTCCTTGATGCGGGCCAGGATCAATTTCAGCTCGGGCGTGTCATTATTAATACGGAAGCCCAGTTCCTGCGCCTTCATGACAATGTTGCTGCGCCCGGCCAGATCGCTGACCAAAACACGGCGCGCGTTGCCGACGGCGGCAGGATTGATGTGCTCAAAGCTGCGCGCCACTTTCTGCACGGCATTGACGTGCATGCCGCCTTTGTGCGCAAAAGCGGTGGCGCCGACCCACGGCTGGCGAGGGTCATGCCGGATGTTGGCAATCTCGTCCACAAATTGCGAAAGATCCTTCAACTTGGCCAAAGAGGATTCCGACACACACGATTTCTTAAGTTTAAGCGCCACGTTGGGAATCAAGCTGGTCAGATTACAGTTGCCGGTCCGCTCGCCGTAGCCGTTGATAGTGCCTTGCACATGAGAAGCCCCGGCCGTCAACGCCGCCAAGGCATTGGCCACTCCCAGGCCAATGTCGTTGTGGGTGTGGATGCCGAGCTTCACGTTTAGTTTTCGGCGGGCGCTCTCGGTGATCCGGCGGATTTCTTCCGGCAGACAGCCGCCATTGGTGTCGCACAGAACCAGGATATCAGCTCCGGCTTTTTCCGCCGCCTGCCAGGTCGTCGAAGCGTAATCGGGGTCATTCTTGAAGCCGTCAAAGGCGTGTTCGGCGTCGTAAATGACGAATTTTCCGTGGTCTTTGAGGCAGCGAACGGTATCGGCGATCATGGCCAGGTTTTCTTCCGGCGTGGTTTGGAGGACCTGCCGGACGTGCAACAACCAGGTCTTGCCGAAAACAGTGACCACCGGCGTTTCCGCATCGAGCAGGAGACGCACTTGATCATCGCTCTCCACGCGCACGTTTTTGCGGCGGGTGGACCCAAACGCAGCCAGCCGGGCCCGCTTGAAGTGCCTGCGTTTGGCCTGCTCAAAAAAGGCAATGTCCTTTGGATTGGAGCCGGGCCAGCCGCCTTCGATGTAATGCATTCCGAAGGCATCGATGCGCTCGGCAATGCGGAGCTTGTCCGCCACCGAGAAATTGATGCCTTCACCCTGGCTGCCATCGCGCAAGGTCGTATCGTAGATTTCGACTTCAGGTTTCATAAGACCGATGAGCCGCAACTCTTACGATACAACGGCAGGGTTTGAAAAGCTCAAACCACGGCCTTGACGGCCTTTAATTCAGAACGCAGCAGTGATTCGCTTCTTTCGCGCTGTATTCAGGCCGCGGCAACGGCATGTAGGTTTGCTCCGGGCGCACCGGCGGCGGGGATGATCCGTCCAACGCGCGATCCACGAGTCGTCTCATTTGGGTGAACCACCAGCGGGCGCGGTTCAGGCGGCGCGGCTGGCCAAGGTGCGGGCGAATTCCGCAGGCACTATTCAGACTCAATTCCAGTTGTTGGGTTATCATAAGGGCCATTCGATTTAGTTTGTGCGCAGCGTAACCTCCAGGGTCGGACAAAAAGTGTCTGAGGTGTGGCGAACAATGGATCGGGGCGTGGAGCGAGGCCATCGGCGAGGAGAGCGAATGAATCGGACAAATTGGACAACCGCGCTTGACGCACCGGAGTCCCTTCGTTAGCTTGCCCCGATTGAGAGAAGAAAGTCTTTGAAGCATGCAAAATTTTCTAGTTCCGATGGTGGTCGAGCAGACGGGCCGGGGTGAGCGCGGCTATGATATTTATTCCCGTTTGCTGGTGGACCGCATTGTGTTCCTGGGTACGCCGGTGGATGACATGGTGGCCAACGTGATCATTGCTCAGTTGCTTTTCCTGGAGATGAGCGATCCGAAAAAGGACATTCACCTTTACATCAATTCTCCGGGTGGCGGCGTGACGTCGGGGTTGGCGGTTTACGACACGATGCAGTTCCTGAGGTGTGATGTGAATACGTATTGCATTGGCCAGGCGGCCAGCATGGGGGCAGTGCTCCTTTGCGCCGGCACGAAAGGGAAGCGATTCGCCCTCCCCAATTCCAATATCATGATTCATCAGGTGTTGGGCGGCGCCGAAGGTCCGGCCAGCGACGTGGAAATTCGGGTGCGCTACATGCTCCGCCTGAAGCAGCGACTCAACACCATCATTGCCAAGCATACCGGCCGGAGCATTGAGCAGGTGGAAAAAGACTGCGACCGCGATAACTTCATGTCGCCGGAAGAAGCCAAAGCCTATGGCCTGGTGGATGAAGTCGTGCAATCTCGCAAGGAAATCCCTGGGCTGGACGCAAAAAAAGACGCCGATAAGAAAGAGGGACCATTTCCGGCACTGTAATCCAAACCTGCCTCCAGCCTCCTGAATTCATGGCACGCCCTAACCATCTGACGCTCTGCAGCTTCTGTGGCAAATCACATGCCGAAGTCAAAAAACTCATTCAGGGGCCTGGAGTTTATATTTGTGACAACTGCGTCATTGTCTGCAAGAATGTTCTCGACAAGGAACTCCGGGCCGAAAACAAGAAGAACGCGCTGAAACTTGTTGTTCCAAAGCCAGCCGAAATCAAACGTCAACTTGATTTGTATTGTGTTGGACAAGAACAGCCTAAGAAAACTCTGGCTGTGGCTGTGCATAATCATTACAAGCGCATTCAGCAAGAGTGTTCGGCCTCAAACCGCTCAACAGGCGCTGAATTGAAGGCCGAGCGCCATGCCGACGTTGAGATTGAGAAAAGCAACATCCTTTTGATCGGGCCGACCGGTTCCGGCAAAACGCTCTTAGCTCGGACAATGGCCAAAGTGTTGGATGTCCCTTTTGCGATTGCCGACGCCACCACTCTGACTGAGGCCGGGTACGTGGGCGAAGACGTCGAGAACATTATTTTGCGACTGCTGCAAAATGCCGATTACGACGTGAAACGCGCGCAGATGGGCATCATTTATATCGACGAGATCGACAAGATCGCACGCAAAACCGAGAATGTTTCCATCACCCGGGATGTTTCCGGGGAGGGCGTGCAGCAAGCGTTGCTGAAAATCCTGGAAGGAACCGTCTGCAATGTTCCACCCCAAGGCGGACGCAAACATCCGCAGCAGGAGTACATTCGCGTCGATACCGGCAACATCCTTTTCATTTGTGGAGGAGCTTTTGTGGGCCTGGACAAGATGATCCAACGCCGCCTGGGCAATCGGGTGATGGGTTTTGCGGCCATCGATCAAGCGCTGAAGGTCGCCCCGGTCGAGCGCCGTGGTATCATGCAGCAAGTGGAACCCGAGGATTTGTTGACTTACGGCTTCATTCCTGAGTTCATCGGACGCCTGCCCATGGTGACAGTCCTGGAAGAACTGACCCGGGAACAACTCACCTTGATCCTGACGGAGACGAAGAGCGCCCTGACCAAGCAATACGCGAAACTGATGGCTATGGAAGGAGTGGAACTGGAATTCTCTCCCGACGCGTTGGAGGAACTGGCCGTGCAAGCCTTGAAAAAGGGGACTGGGGCCCGGGCTCTGCGCGCGCTATTGGAGAAGCTCATGCTGGATTTGATGTACGATGTGCCTGACAACGACGATATCCTCGCCGTGAAAATCACTCGACCCGTTGTCCTGGAACAGTCAAAGCCGTTGATCCGCCGCAGGCAAAGCCAGGCTGCCGCGTGAGACATTTTGAACTCTGGAGGGCGGATTTTCGATTGAAGAGCGCCCCCGTTTTTGTTCTACTGACCACCACTGACAATCAACAACGGATAATAGGATCATGGCCCCGCCTTTCCAGCCGCAGAGTTTCGTCGCCGCCAACGTCCGTGATATTCCGCGCTCGGGCATCCGTGAGTTTTTTGAACTGGTCCAGAGCCAGTCTGACGTCATCTCGCTGGGCGTGGGCGAACCGGATTTCGTCACGCCCTGGCATATCCGCGAAGCGGCCATCTATGCGCTGGAGCGCGGCAAGACGAGTTATACCTCCAATCTTGGCTTGCTCAAGCTCCGCGAGGCTATCAGCGGGAATGTCGAAAAGAACTTTGGGGTTTATTACGATCCCGCCAGGCAAATCCTGGTTACGGTGGGGGTGAGCGAGGCATTGGATATCGCCTTGCGCTCCCTGATCAATCCCGGGGATGAAGTGCTCTATCACGAACCGTGTTATGTGAGTTACTCTCCGAGCATCTCCATGACTCATGGTGTGGCGGTGGCCATTCCGTGCCGGGCGGAAAACGGGTTTGCCGTCACGGCCGAGGCCGTCGCCCGCGCCATCACCCCGCGCAGCAAGGTGCTGATTTTGAATTTTCCGACCAATCCAACCGGAGGAACGATGAATCGGACCGAGTTGCTCAAGATCGCGGAGGTCATATTGCGGCACAATCTTGTGGTGATTACCGACGAGATTTATTCGGAGCTGACGTTCGAGGGCGAGCACGTCAGCATGGCGTCTCTCCCAGGCATGCGGGAGCGGACCATTTTTCTGCACGGATTCTCGAAAGCGTATGCCATGACTGGCTTCCGCATTGGTTATGCTTGTGGTCCTGCCGAATTGATCGAGGCCATGATGCGCGTTCATCAGTATTCCATGCTGTGCGCCAGCATCATCAGCCAGGAAGCGGCGGTGGAAGCTCTGCGCCATGGCGAAGCCGATACGGCCGAAATGCGCGAGCAATACCGGATTCGCCGCAATTTCATCGTCAAGGCCTTTAACGACCTGGGCCTGGCTTGCCATTTGCCCCGAGGTTCCTTTTACGCATTTCCTTCGATTGCCTCGAGCGGGCTCGACTGCAAGGAATTCGCGCTGAGACTGTTGCAGGAAGAAAAAGTTGCCTGCGTTCCGGGCAGCGCCTTTGGCCCCAGTGGTGAAGGTTACTTGCGGTGCTGCTTTGCCACGGCTTTGAACAAAATCGAGGTGGCCACAGAACGGATCGGCAATTTCGTGCGCAGGATTGGATCGAGTCGCTAACGAGGATCCCATCTCTTTCTCCGCGTGGCTGGCCGCAGGAATCTGGTGTCACCGAGCGAAGATCTGGCGAATGACCTCTTCAATGGGCACTTCCTGAATATCAATGTCGCTCACAGGCAGTTCATCGAGCAAGGCCTTGCAGACGGGGATCACGCGGTCGCGCTTGACTTTCAACTTGATGCTGGCCGGCGTTTGCTCCACCACTTCGCCATACTTGCTCAGGCTGGCGGCGGAATGATCGGTAGCTCCCGCACATTGGATGGTAACCAATTTGAAGTCGGCGAAGCGATCCAAGACCTCGCTCAGCCGGCCATCAAAGAAAATAGTGC
Source organism: uncultured Verrucomicrobiota bacterium (assembly GCA_964363225.1). Classification (GTDB taxonomy): domain Bacteria; phylum Verrucomicrobiota; class Verrucomicrobiia; order Limisphaerales; family CAYIIH01; genus CAYIIH01. The sequence continues at coordinate 10,593 of CAYIIH010000251.1, forward strand.
CTTGGTCAATAATGATCACGCGCGGGCAGAGCTCCTGAATGTCCGCCATGTAATGGCTGGTCAAAATGATCGTGGTCTTGCGCGTGGCATTATAGTGCCGCAAAAACTCCCGCACCGTTTTTTGCGAGACCACATCCAGGCCAATGGTTGGCTCGTCCAGGAACAGAACTTTGGGCTGATGGAGCAGGGCTGCGATCAGCTCCATTTTCATCCGCTCGCCCAGGGACAGCTCGCGCACCATCACATCGAGCTTGTCTTGCACCCGCAGCAATCCGGTCATTTCCGACAGCGTGCGTTCAAAGACAGGCCTCGCGATGCCATAAATCTTGCTGTTTAACTCCAGCGATTCCCGCGCGGGCAAATCCCACCAAAGTTGGTTTTTTTGGCCCAACAAGAGCGCGAATTGGCGGCGGTACCCGTCTTGGCGCTCCCAGGGCACGTAACCGAGGACTTGCGCGCTTCCGCTGGTTGGGTAGAGAAGCCCGGCCAGCATCTTCAGCGTGGTGGTTTTCCCGGCCCCGTTTGGCCCCAAAAAACCGACCAACTCGCCTTCCGCAACGGAGAACGTTACGTTCCTGGCCGCCTCGGTCAGTTTGTACTCCCGGTGAAACAGTCCGGTCAAGGCTCCCCGGATTCCCGGCTGCTTTTTGTACGTCCGATAGACTTTAGTTAGGTCCTGAACTTGAATGACAGGCATGGGAGAACAATTTCAAATTCCAAAACTTGAATTTGAAATTTGCATTCGGCTCTCTCAGCGCTGCAACTGCCGTTCCAGGTAATTGACCTTCTGGCGGACGCTCGGATCGACTTCCATCCGGTCTTTGACCAGCCGGCAGGCATGCAACACCGTGCCGTGGTCCCGCCCGCCGAAAGCTTCGCCGATGGTATTGAGGGAACTCTCGGTCAGTTGCCGCGACAGAAACATCGCGATCTGCCGAGGAAAGGCAATGTTCTCCGGGCGCCGCTTGCTGGTCATGTCGGCGAGGCGAATGTCAAAATGCTCCGCCACCTTCTTCTGGATCGTTTCGATATTGATGGAGAAACGGCCTTCTTCATTGAGCACGTCCCGGAGCAGCCCTTCCACCATTTCCACGGTCAATTTCTTGCCGGTCAGCGCGGTGTAGGAAGCGGTGCGAATCAAGGCTCCTTCCAGGCGCCGAATGTTGGCGCGAATCCGGGCCGCCAGGAAATTGAGGATTTCTTCGGGCAGTTCGACCCCCATCAATTTCTCTTTTTTCCGCAGGATGGCCAGGCGGGTCTCGATATCGGGAGGCTGTAGATCGGTCACCAAACCCCATTCAAAACGCGAGACCAGCCGATGCTCCAGGTTTTGAATCTCGCCGGCCGGCCGATCACAAGTGAGGACGATTTGCCTGTGCGCCTCGTGGAGAGCGTTAAAAGTGTGGAAAAACTCCTCCTGAATCCGCTCTTTGCCGGACAGGAACTGAATATCGTCGATGAGCAGCACATCGCTTTGCCGGTATTTTTTCCGGAAGCGGACCAGTTGATTGTTTTGAATGGCGTCGATATATTCGTTCGTGAATTTTTCCGAGGAGACGTAAGCCACGCGAGACCCTTTTTTATGGGCGAACACGTATTGCCCGACGGCGTGCAGCAAATGCGTTTTGCCCAAACCAACGCCTCCGTATAGGAAAAGCGGATTGTACGATTTGCCGGGCGCCTGGGCCACCGCCAAAGCTGCCGCATGGGCAAAGTTGTTATTATTCCCAACGACAAACGAGTCGAAAGTGTTTTTAGGGTTGAAGACCCACTCGCGGGTGAGAGCGCCTCGATCTGGTGTTTCGTCGGCTTCTTTGATTCGGTTGATTTTATTGTCGTTGAACGGAACGGCAACGGCGGGGCCGGAGGTGACCAGGAATTTTACTTTCAGTTGCTGTCCGGAAGCGTGCATTAAAACGTCCTGGATCAGTCCCAAGTAATTGTCCTTTAGCCAGAGCTCGCAAAAGTCATTGGCTACTCCCAGGGTGATGCAATCACCTTCCCAGCCCAAGGCTTGGATAGGGGCAAACCAAAGATTGTAAATGTCCCCGTTGAGCATTTTACTCAACAGTTCTTGCGCAGCAACCCAAGCTTTTTCGGCGGACGAATGCATAGGTGATTTCTCCCAACTGCCCCTCAAAGAGGCAATTTATTCACTTTGATTTGTGATGGGCTCGTAACATCCAGTTTCACAGCCGCTTGCATCGCCATAGAAATGCCGAGGCTTTCAAAACATAACCGCCAGCGCAAACGCGCCCCATCGGGCATGCTAGTGACATAATAAGCGATTGGTGCCCAACATGTTGCATGGCCAGACATTCCTGTTATCTTTTCCATAAGGTTTTCGTGATCAGTCGTACTACAACCTTCAGACAAGGCAGCACCGTTTCTAGTCAAACTCACCCTGCCTTGCGAGGAGAATATATTAACTCTTGTTCACGAGTTATTCACAAATGGTTTTCGCCCTGTAAAACCGGACTTTTTTTGAGTTTCTTGCCCCAATAGGCGCCTCGTGAAAACACGGTGCTCGTGTCAACGCAGACTCTTTACACGTCGTAATAGAGGAAGAATTCGTAGGGATGCGGACGGAGGCGCAAGGC
>CAYIIH010000252.1:0-13160 GCA_964363225.1 uncultured Verrucomicrobiota bacterium
TGAAATCCGTGGTTCCAACTGCTTTTTCCAGGTTGAATCGCGCGGGCTTTGGAGCTCGCGGACGAGCCGTCCGCGCTCCTTTCCACCAGTTCGCGAGTCGATGTTCGTCTCATCTTGAACGCTCATTGGAATAAGAGCCACGCCGCTTTCCGTCACCCATCACGCGTCACGCATCACGTTTGGACAACTCCCGCACATCGACCGCTTCCATGCCTGCTGCCCGAATTGCTTCCATCCCCAGATCGGTGTCCTCGTAGGCCCGGCAGAATTGAGGAGGAACACCCATGCGCCGGGCTGCTTCCAGAAAGATGTCGGGAGCCGGCTTTTGATGGAGCACGTCCTCGTTCGTGACCACGGTTTGAAAGAGATGGCGGAGGCCGAGGTGCTGCAGCACTTGTTCAATGACCGATCGCGAGCCTCCGGACGCGACCGCCAGCGGGACTTTGCCAAACTGTTCGCGCGCGATTCCAACCACGGCGTTGATCGGTTCCACTTGCGCAATGAGTGGCAAGTATTCCTCCTCCTTTTCCTTGGCCACAGCCAGGTGATCAATCAAGACGCCCTGTTCCAGGCTCAACATTTTGAGAATGTCGCGCGACGGCACACCGCCCAACGCGTAGAAGCGTTCTTCGGGAAAATGGAACCGATGCCGTCGCGTGATGGTTTGCCAGGCCCGCCAATGCAACGGCATGGTGTCGGCCAGCGTGCCATCGCAATCAAAAATAATTCCTCGGAGCTTCATTTGTGGCAATTCCATCTGTGCGATCCAGGTTGAATGGATCAGAGTATGAGGGCGGCCAGCCGCTCCTCCAAATCGTGGGTCATCAGCGGCTCGACCAGGCATTCGAGATTTCCCTCCAGCACGACTGAAAGGTTGTAAAGGGTCAGTTCAATCCGATGATCGGTGACGCGATTCTGCGAAAAATTATAAGTGCGGATGCGCTCGTTCCGTTCGCCGGTCCCGACCTGGGCTTTGCGCTGGGCGGCGTATTTGGCGTTTTCCTCGGCCACTTTTTGCTCGAGCAACCGGGAGCGGAGCACCGTCAGCGCGCGCGCCTTGTTTTTCTGCTGCGAGCGCTGGTCGGCGCAACGCACGATCAGACCGGTCGGTTTGTGCACGATCTGCACGGCGGAATCGGTCGTGTTGACGCCCTGTCCGCCGGGACCGGAAGCGCGGCAGACGGTGATCTCCAACTCTTCCGGTTTGATGGCAATATCGACTTCCTGGGCTTCGGGCAGGACGGCGACGGTGGCGGTGCTGGTATGAATGCGGCCCTGGGCTTCGGTGGCCGGAACCCGCTGCACGCGATGCACGCCGCTTTCATATTTCAGCAGTTTGTAAACCTCGGTGCCGGTCACGCCGAAAATGATTTCTTTAAAGCCGCCCAAGTCCGACGGGCTCGAATCCAGGGTCTCCACCTTCCAACCTTGGCCTTCCGCATAACGCGTGTACATGCGATAGAGATCGGCGGCAAAGAGCGCGGATTCCGAGCCGCCGGCGCCGGCGCGGATTTCGACAATCGTATTGCGCGAGTCGGCGGGATCGGGCGGCAAAATGCCGCTTTGCACGGCCAATGCGAGGCGTTTCTCCTCGCGTTCCAGCCGGCTGATTTCCTCCCGAGCCAGGAGGGCCAGTTCGGAGTCGTTCGCTTCGGCCCCGAGCAGGTTGCGATTGGCTTCCAAATCGGCCACGGTTTTCAGATAGGCCTGGCCCGCGCCGATCAGTTCCTTCAGCCGGGCATATTCGCGCGCCAATTCCTGGGCGCGCTGGTTGTTGCCGAACACCTTCGGATCGTTCAGCGCCATCTCGACCTCGGCAAAGCGCCGGGAGAATTTCTCAATCTGTGGACGTAAATCGATGCCCCCCATAAAAAAGAGCCGCCCGCAAAGGAAAAAACTCTGCGGGCGTGTGCTCGAAAAATCGCTACTTCTTTTTCTTCTTGAACGTGGCCGCCTCCGCTTGCGCCGCCTGCGTCTTGGCCATGCGTTGCTGGAACTTATCGACCCGGCCGGCCGTATCGACAAACTTCTGCGTCCCGGTGTAGAAGGGATGGCAGACGTTGCAGATGCCGATCAAGATGACCGGCTTGACCGACCGCGTTTTGATCACATTGCCGCAGGCGCAACGGATTTCTGCGTCCAGGTACTTTGGATGTATATCAGCTTTCATAACAAAACGCGGTCAGGCTACCAGCGTCGCGCGGCTTGACAAGCGTGAAATTGCGTTTTGTTCGGTTGCGCGCCTACTCGACTGAGTTCTGAACGCCTTCGGAATCACGGGGGGATTTTTGCTCGCCCGCTTCCTGCGCGGCTTTGGCACGCTGAACGGCCTTCTCCAGTTCGGCTTGGAAAACGTAGCGGTTCGAGGGAGTAATGACGAAGTTTTTGAACCAGCCGCTCTGACGTTGAATCGTGAGCACGCGATGAGCAGGGCGCAAGGTGTTCCACCAATTCTCTCCCCATCTGGGCCGGCGCTTGGAAATATAGCGAATATCGACCAGGGCAATCCGCCGGACACTCAATCCGAAGAGCGTCACCCGGAGCGACCGCGTGCCGATGCGATACCGCAATTGAGTGCGCAGCCAGATGAGCAAGAGCGTAAAGGCGAAAAGACCCAGGACGCAATAGGCTGCTGTTCTCATGGTGCCATCAACGATTCTGCCCCAGCCACAGCATCACGACGGGCAAAACAATGCCCAGGCCTATGGCAAACCATATCGGCCCATGCTGCCGGCTGGTCTTGAATGCCAGAAAGATACCCAGCCCCACCGTCAGAATCAATGAAATTGACATCAGAACGATCAGAACCCGGAATAACGCGGGTGAATAGCTGGTCGCCGAGGGCGCCGGATAAATCTGGTCCACATGCACGGAACGCAGTCTTGAAATCCAGGTCTCCCCTTCGCCGACCGCCTTGTTGCGATTGACGTTGAAGGTCTGGTACCAACCGGTCGCCACATAGAACAGCAGCAGAGGCGCAAAGAAACAGCCAAGGTACAAATGCATGCGCCGGAGGAACTTCATGGTTTGCCTGAACCGGGAGGCCGGGCTGGAATTTTACTTGTTCGGTGGAACCGGAATCAGAATCTCCTGCCCCACCTTGAGATTGTCCGGATTCAAGTTCGGATTGGCTTTCTTGACTTGGCTGAGTGTCACGGTCCCTTTGCCTTTGCTCTTTAGCTCGGCATTGAACGCGCTGATAATCGTGGACAGGTACTCGCCTTGTTTGACCACGTGCGTAAAGAACTTGTCCGGAACGTCGGCGTTGCCTTCCGCCGGCGCTTTATGTTCCACCGGCAGCGGCGGCGGCGCTTTGGCCAGTTTCTGCAATTCTTTCAAGATCAACTCCTTGTCCGCTTCGCGCTTTTGATCGACTTCTTGTATCTTTTCCGCCAGCTTCCGCAATTCCTCGCGTGTGGCCAGGTTGTTTCCAGCCCGGGCGGTCTCCTCGCGCAATCTGTTGATCTCCTCCGCCAGGGCCATCAAACGCTTTTGCTGCGCTTCGTAAGCCTCTTTCATATCTTCCAGCAATGCTTCCAGGCGCTTGGACCGTTCCTCGGCCGCTTTGCGCTCGGCGATCAACGCCGCTTCGGCGGCGGCATCCTGGGCCGTAAGCCGGGTGGTCCAAAACGTTAAGAAACTCAAACCGATGCAGATCAGGAGACATCGTTTCATGCCGTAAAAATAGAAGTGGCCGCCTTCCGGCGCAAGACTGAACAAGAGGGGCACAGCAGACGAAAGCCAGGATGACTGCTATTCGGGCGCCACTTTGCGCTTTGAACTTTGCGCTTTGAACTTTGCGCTTTGAACTTAACTTCTCCGTTGTGACCGTTCTGGAAATCATTCAACGCAGCGCCGAGTTTCTCGGCGGCAAAGGGATCGACTCGCCCCGCCTCCAAAGCGAGCTGCTCCTCGCTCATGCGCTGCGCGTGCCCCGTTTGAAGCTCTACCTGGATTTCGAGCGCACTCTGACTCCGGCCGAACTGGCAACGGTCCGCCAGCTTGTCAAACGGCGCAGCAAACGCGAGCCGCTCCAGCATATCCTCGGCTCGGCGTCATTCTGCGGCCTGGAAATCCAGGTCAATGCCCAAGTCTTGATTCCACGGCCCGAAACAGAACTGCTGGCCGAGTGCGCCTGGCAATTTCTTAATTCTCTCCCGGCTACCACCTCTGCCCCGCTCACAGCGCTCGATTTTGGAACGGGCAGCGGTTGCCTGGCCATTGCGCTGGCCGCGCATTGTCCCCGCGCCCAAATCTCGGCCTCGGACATCTCGCCGGCCGCGCTGGCGGTCGCCCGACAGAATGCCGCGTCTCATCAGTTGGCCGCGCGCATCCGGTTTTTTGAAGGCGACGGCTTTCGGGCGTTGCCCCCAGAGGAACGCTTCGACCTGATCGTTTCCAATCCGCCTTATATTCCCAGCGCCGAAATTGCCACTCTGGCGCCGGAAGTGCGCGAGTACGATCCGCGCATCGCCCTGGATGGCGGCCCGGATGGCCTCGACTTTTACCGTCTGCTGGCCGGACACGCTGCGGCCGGGCTGCGGCCGGGCGGAAAAATCATGTTGGAATTTGGCGATGGACAAGCCGAAGCCATTCGCCGCATCTTCATCCCACAGCAATGGATCATTGAGGCGATTGCCTCCGACAACACCGGTCGGCCCAGAATCCTGGTGGCCTGCCCGGAAGCGGCTGGAGGAATGGCATGAATTCTTTGGCAAACTAATCAAGCGCGCATTCTCATGGACAGCTTATTGATCAAAGGCGGCATTCCGTTGCATGGCGAAGTCACCATCAGCGGCGCAAAAAACGCCGTGCTCCCCATTCTGGCGGCCACGCTCCTCACCCGCGAACCCTGCACGATCCGGCGCGTGCCGGACCTGAGCGATGTCAAGTTCATGGGCCAAATCCTCACCTCACTGGGCGCTGAAGTCCGGTTCGAGGGCAGCTCCATGACCGTGCAAGCAGCCAAGATCAAGGGCGTAGGCGATTACGACCTGATCCGCAAAATGCGAGGGTCCATCTGCATTTTGGGACCGCTCCTGGCCCGCCTGCACAAAGCGAAAGTCTCGTTGCCGGGCGGTTGCGTCATCGGCTCGCGTCCGATTGATCTGCATCTCAAGGGCCTGCGCGCACTCGGCGCGAAAATCACCATTGAAGGCGGTTACGTTCACGTCTCGGCCCCCAAATTGTACGGCCACGAATTGTTCCTGGGGGGGCGGGCCGGCCCCACCGTGCTGGGCACGGCCAATATCATGATGGCCGCCACCTTGGCCGAAGGCGTGACCATCATCGAAAGCGCCGCTTGCGAGCCGGAAGTCATCGACCTGGCCAGCTTCCTCAAGGCCATGGGCGCAAAAATCGCCGGCGCCGGCAGCCCAACCATTACCATCACGGGCGTTTCCGAATTGCACGGCACCAATCATGAAGTCATTCCCGACCGCATCGAAGCAGCCACGTTCGCCATCGCCGCCGCCGCCAGCAATGGCGAAGTCACCATCCTCGGCTCGCGCCCGGACCATTTCCACGCCGTGTTGGACAAATTAAACGAGGCGGGCGTCAAGACCGAGCGCCGAGGGCCGGCCCTGGTGGTGCGGCGCGGCAGCCGGCTGAAACCGGTCGATATTACTACCCAGCCCTACGCGGGTTTCCCCACGGATGTGCAGGCGCAAATGACGGTCTTGATGGCGTTGACCCAAGGGATCAGCATTATCACAGAGCGTATTTTTGAATCCCGTTTTATGCATGTGAGTGAACTGGCCCGGCTAGGAGCTGACATCGCGATTGAAGGGCCCAGCGCGATCGTCAAGGGAGGCAAACCGTTGAGTGGCGCTCCCATCATGGCCAGCGATCTGCGGGCTTCGGCCGCCCTGGTCATCGCCGGCCTGGTGGCTCGGGGCAGCACCTTGGTCAAGCGCATCTATCACTTGGACCGGGGCTACGAGAACATCGATGCCAAACTGCGCGGCCTGGGGGCCTGCATTGAACGCGTGCCGGAGTCATGAAACAACTGATCGCCATCCTGCTCATCGCCGGCTTGTTCCTGATCGCCAAGCAGATTCTCTCCAAGTACAGCTCTATCAAACAAAGCGACTCAGGATCAGGACAAAGCGCGCGCAACGCGCCCAGCCAGGTGGTCTCCGAGAGTCTGCCGGGCATGCCGCCTTCAATGGAACCCTCTTTTCAAGCGGCGCAAAGGCAGGGCGCCATCGGCGTGAAAAACTGGCTGGGCCGCTACCGCAATTACGTGGCCGATCCGCGCCTGGGTGCGATTGAACTTGATTATGTCATTCTTATCAGCCGCCAGGATTCCTTCGAAGCCCGCCGCGTCTTCCAGGAGGTCAAAGCCCGCACTCCGCCATCCTCCCCTCTTTACGAGCGCATCAAGCGCCTGGAAAACAGTTTTCAATAATCTGCCACGCAACAAATCCAATAGGGGTCAGTTCCTAGTTTCTATAACTTTAGCTTTGACAGTGGGGATGCTCGCGGTATATCCTCGCCCGCATGGCCCGCAAAATCCGCATCGAATATCCAGGCGCGATTTACCACCTCATGAATCGCGGCGACCGGCGCGAAGCCATCTTCAAAGACGACGCCGACCGCCTGCAGTTCTTGGAAACCCTCACCCAAACCTGTGCCAAGACCGATTGGCAGGTCCACGCCTATTGTTTGATGGGCAATCATTTTCATCTCGTCGTCGAGACGCCCCAACCCAACCTCGTCGCCGGCATGAAGTGGTTGCTGGGCACTTACACCTCGCGTTTCAACCGGCGGCACAGACTCTGCGGCCACCTGTTCAGCGGCCGCTACAAAGCATTGGTCGTGGATGGCAGCGGCAACGGCTACCTGCGCGCGGTGTGCGATTATGTGCATCTGAACCCGGCGCGGGCCAAGCTCCTGAGGGCGGAGCAGCCGTTGCGGAGCTACCGGTGGAGCAGTTACGGGGAGTATTTGCAGCCGGCAAGCAAGCGGCCACCTTGGCTGCGAGTGGGGCGGTTGTTGGGCGGGATGGGTATCCCGAAAGACAGCCCGGCGGGGCGCGAACAATTAGAATTGCGGATGGAACAGCGGCGGCAAGAAGCAACGGGCGAGGAGTGGAAGGTGATCCGGCGGGGATGGTGTCTGGGGGAGGAGACATTTCGCCAAGAACTGCTGGCGCAGATGAGCGGGCAGATGGGCGAACACCACTATGGGATGGAGCGGAGGGCCAGCGCGGAAGAAAAGGCAGTGCGGATTGTTGACGAAGAGTTGGCCAAAGTGGGGTGGACGGAACAGGACCTGAGACGGCGGCCCAAAGGAGATGCGGTGAAGGTGGCGGTGGCGGTCCGACTGCGGGAGGAGACGACGATGACGTTGAAATGGATCAGTGACCGTCTGCAGATGGGAGCATGGACCCACCTGAACAAGCGACTGTATGAGCAGCGGAAAGGGGAGCGCCCATGAAAAGATGGAAAGTTGAACACACTGATTTCGCTGAAGAACCCCCCATTTCCAAAGGACGATCAAGGCACCCGGCGACGTATTAGGCCTTAATCTAGCGCCATTCTGGACCATGCCAAATCCGTTCGAGTGCGGCCCGCTTCGGTGATTCGCGAAAGAAAATAAACGGCGCCATCCTTGCCCACGGCGATCGAGTTGATGTAAAGAGGGCGGTCCCCGTTCTCGAAGAAGATGGCGCCGTGATCGGTGTATTTGGCGGCAGGGATGTCGTAGGTGATCAAGTGCAGGTTTTCCAGTCCTTTGGCTGCGCCCATGGCAATGCGGTCTTGGCCTTTGAGCCGTTTCCCATCAATGTAAATCGGACCACCGGTCAGGTAGTGCAACGTGCGCCCATCGGGACTCAACGTGAAGCCGAGGTAGCCGTAGCTGAATTGGTCGAACATGCCGCTACGTTGGGACGGCTCGGAAGTGAGGCGATCCAAAACCTCCACTCGCGGAAGGCGCGGATCGAAGCGGAACAGGTAACCCGAATTGCCATGCACACCGTAAATCGCTTTCTCGGCCGGAAACCAAGCTGTTTGGCGCCAATTGTAGCCCATGTGGCCGGGCGAAGTCGGATCATACTGGCCAAAGTAATCCTTCTTCAAATCTTCGCCTTCGACGGTCTCGACGGCATCTTGGTCAGCGCGGTAGCGGAGAATCGCCCCTTCCGCCGTTGTGAGATAGGCCGAGCCGTCTTCCGGGTTGACCGCGATGGAGCGGCAGAGCGTGCGGTAGGTTGGACCTTTGCCATCTTCGCCCTGACCCGAGACGGGACCGAGGTTCTTCATCTCCTTCTTGGCCAGGTCATAGCGGAAGAAAAGACCTGTCGGCCAGGTCAAACCAAAAATGCGGCCGCGTTTCGTGTCCATGTTCATGCTCAAAATGCCTTCACGCTGGGGCGCAATGCCGAGGTCATCGAATTTGCCCGCCGCCATATCGTAGGCGAGCAGATGCCCGCCCGGATACGGTTTGTAGCCGGCGGGCGGGACGCCCATTTTCTCCATGCCGTCGATAATGCTGTAGTAGCCGATGTGCGTGGCGAAATAGAGCTTGCCTTGCGACTCGACAAAGTTGACGTGGCTCTTGCCTTGCACGATCGTCTTCTGCCCTTTCTCGCCGCACGCTTCGGTGATGTCGGCCAAATGCCGGATTTTGCCGGTGGCCGGATCGAAGACAAACATTTGCGCGCCGACATCAATTGATTCCGAACTGAGCACATAATAGATTTTCCCATCGCTGGCGGCGGAAATACCGTTGTAAGTATCGTGCGCCAATGCGAAGCCGGAGTTGTAGGTGCGGGCGATAAGCTTGCGCGGGGAAGGAGAGGTTTCCTGCGCGTCGGCGGCTTGGCCATTGACACAGCCAATAAAGCCAAGCGCCATGCTCAACAGGACCACAGGTGTTTTGACGGAATGGATTTTCATAGATTCACTTCTATCGGTTTGACTAAACATGGTTGTCATTTTGCAGGCTTTGGCGAGCCCTCTCCCGGGGAGTTTTGCCGCGCCAATTCAATGCCCTTGGTCGTCACGAAATACTTAGCCAGCATGTTGGGCTTTTCCCAAAACGGGATGGCTTTCGGGTTTCTGACATAATCCAGGAATTGGCGGGTCAAAAGCGAGAAATGCGCTTCGTGCCCAATGCGGTAGCGTTCCGGTATGATCACGCGCAGGCGCGCGCCCTGGTCCTGCACCGCCAAGCCGGGCCAAGCTTTTTGCAGCGTCTGTACCTTCCGCTGCAACGCGTCCAGGACGGCCGCTTTTTGATCGAGCGAGCTCGGCACGACAAAGATTTCCGGCCGAAATTCCTCCTCTTGGCCTTGCCGCACCTCGATGCGCGATTTGCTGCCGCGGAAAACAGCCCGCTCGCTGTCTTTTGCGCCCGGCGGCGCCTCGAATTCCCACCTGATTATCAGCTTGGTGTAGATGCCCCGAACCGTGTAGAGGACGCTGTTATTGGCGAAGTATTCCAAGCGGTCTTCCGGCGCACCAGCCGGCGCAAGAAAGCTCTGGGGGATTTCGGATTTCGGATTTCGGATTTCGGATTTTGAGGAGGCAGCCTCTTCGCTTCGGCTGCTCCAGGGTTTCAAAAACTCGGGAAACTCCCGCTCCCCGGTGACCCGCTGGAATTGGGTGTGGGTCAGGATTGTCGGCCAGCGCGAACCACGCAGCACCACAATCTCCGCCCGGTAATCAACGGCTTGCTCGGGAAAGAGCGTCCATTGCACCAGGTCAACCAAATGGGTTCCAACATCGGTCAAGCCTTCACCTTGTTGATGGATGTCGAAAAACCATGCTGGCCGCAGACTGGGCATCCCCGCGACTTCTTTCAGCAGGTAATGAACGCTCTCCATTTGCACGGCCGGCTCGGCGTCGGACCCAGCCACGCGCGCACCGAAGACGTTCGGATCGTTAACAAATTCCTTCTGCAAAATGCAGGAAATCTCGAACCGTTGCGTCAGGGCATCATAAATGGCCACGCGTTTTTCCTCGGCAGCCTCCAACGCCGCCTGCAGCGCGGGCAGCTCCGACGGCTCAATGATCCATGGTTTGTCCGCCAGCACATGCAGCCCCCGTTGCGCCAGAGCCTCAATGCGGCCGATTTTGCTGCGGTTATTGCCTGACAGCACCACCACGTTGCCCGGACGCTCGGCCAACAGCCGCTCCCAATAATCCGGGCCGGTGTGGACTTCGATCTGCCAGCGCGTCGGGTTCTCCTGGCGCGCGTTGAACTGGCCAACACGGCTCAAATGCGCGAGCAAGTCCGGCCCCAACGGCGCGTACACATGAACCCGCTCGCAAACGCCCGGCACCATTTCCTTGTGAAAGAGCGACGCGTGGAAATGGCCGGGCGCGAGCGTGATCAAATTCACTTCGCCAGCCGTTGATGCATCCGGCTTGCTCGACGCAGCCATGCCGCCGGGTGAAGCCATAGCGATGGCGAGAAGCAAAACTGCCTGGAGCGGCGGGGTCCCAGTTGGAAGCCGCGTTTCTTTCAATCTGCGCCTCCCTGTGGCGTCACCGCTTCAGGTTTGACCTCGTCCGGTTCAGGAACAGGTTCATGCGATTTGCGCCCATAGACTCTTTCATAGGCGCGGCAAAACGGACAGAGGTGCCTCTCCACCGTCTTGACCAGCCAGAAAGCAAAACCCCGTTGCTTGTGCCGAGCCCGGCTGCACACCAGACACTTCACGGAAAATCTGGCCAAAGCCCGGTCAAGGTTCGTCACGGTCTTGTCATTCATCAGGCCTTGGCCAGTTCAGGCGCATGTTTGTGGATTCTCCGGATCGCTTCGGCAATCTGGTCCATGTCACTGCGGCTGCCCAGGAACATCGTTTGTGTGAACCACACCGCTTCCTGGCAGAGTTGATCGTTGGCCGGGCATTGGTTGCGTTCTTCCCAGCCGGCGAGCAGTTCCGGCGGATAAATCTTTTGATAGGCGCGCGTCTGGAGCGTCGCCTTGACAAAGGCCTCTTTATTCAAGGGCGAATAGCCGCTGGAACAAGGAATTCCTTCCGCGTTCAGCGCCTTCAAGAATTTCGCCCGCGGCAAGTTGCCAAACTGCTCCTGTTTGTAGCGGAACATGTAAAGGTGATAGGCATTGCGCGTGCAGCCTTCATACTGGCGCGCGGGCAAAATGCCGGGTATCTCGCACAGCATTTGGGTGAGATACTGCGCGTTCTGCTCGCGCATCTTCGACTGTTCCTCCACCCGCGTCATTTGGGACAGGAGCAGGCCGGCCTGAAATTCCGTCAACCGAAGATTGGCGCCGCGGCTGCCCAGGTAGGTGAAGTTATAGCTGGCCGTCTGGCGCGCCCGGCAGTTGTTGTGGAAGGCGTAGCATTTCTCCACCAGTTCCTCGTTGTTGCTGAGAATGGCGCCGCCTTCGCCGGAGTTCAGATTCTTGCTCGCCTGAAAACTGAAGCAGCCGGTGTCGCCCCACGTCCCCACTTTCTTTCCCCGCCACTCGCCCAGGTGCGCCTGGCAGGCATCTTCGATGACCGGCACCGGCGCGGCTCGCCCGGCGGGCTTTCTGGCCACAGCGAGGATCGTATCCAGGTCAGCCGCCGAGCCGCCGATATGCACCGGGATGATCGCCGCCGTTCGCTCCGTGATGGCGGCTTCGATCTTGCGGGGGTCGATCTGGAATGTCTCCGGGTCCGAATCGACGAAAACCGGCAAGGCATACTGGAGCAAAATCACGTTGAGCGTCGCCACAAAAGTGTAGGGCGGCAGGATGACCTCATCGCCCGGCCCGACGCCCAAAGCGCCCAGTGAGGCCAACAAAGCGCTCGTCCCATTGGCGGTGGCCACGCAATACTTCGCCCCGGTCAGCTTCGCGTAGGCTTCTTCAAAACGGTTCACCGTCTGCCCATAGCCGCGAAACCATTTGCCACTGTGCAAAACGTCCATCATCGCGGTTTCGTCCCGGTGATCAATCACCGGCCAGGATGGAAACGGGTCGGTGCGGACCGGCTTGCCTCCCAGCAAAGCCGGTTTTCTGCCGCCGGCCTGAACGGCGGGAGGAGAAGCGCCATCGCCTGCGGCGGCGATCACTTTTGGCAAACCCAAAGTGAGTCCCGTTCCCGCCAGGGCGGTGGCGCTCAAGAAATGCCGGCGCGTAATCTCATCGTTCATAGTCATTCCTACTGATCTGGTATTCATATCATGTTATCGGCTCTAATGTTGGCAATACTCCTAACCTGTGAGGCGGTCAAACTCTTTTTGGGAGCAAAGCAGCAAAAAGGTCGGCTCGCGCCTCGGCGAGTGGCCGGAGCCGGCGAAATCCTGCGTGCGCGCGCCGGCGCAAGCGGCCAGCCCTGTAAGAGAACAGCACACGCAAACGCCGAAAGCCCTGGCAGCACTCTCTCACGGGGCCAGCCAGGCAGAGTGCGCACGCCCGGTCTTTTTCGCCGCCCATCCACTCCACACGGAACATCATGGGCATTAATCGCTTGTGCACTATGTCAATGCGGATATCCCTGGCCTTCGCGGGCGAGGCCGCGTGGGCCAAGACCTTGGCCGAAGTTCACGGTTAACTGGAACGGCTTGCCGAAAGCCGTTCTTCATGCGACAAGGAAGCCGTGAAAACGCTATCCATCACCGACGCGCGCACGCATCTCCCTGATGTGCTGGAACAGGTCAAGAACGGCGAGGACATCGGGATCATTGCCGGCGACCAGATCATCCAGCTCAGACCCGTGCAGGTCGTTGCCTGGGAAAACAGTTACCTGTACCAGGAATACGGCGTCACGCCAACGGAATGGGAACGCTTCCGCAGGCGAATGAAGCGACGCCGAACCCGGGAGAAGTATGTATCGTTTGAAGGCAACTTTGATCCGAATGCCCTTGCTTGAAGACGATCTGCATCCATGCCGGTTTGCTCAAACACCTTCGCTCGCTGCCGGCGACTGAACGGAAGGAGATTGGGGCGCGGATCGCCGAAGCCCAACGCTCCGTCGGCCAATCCCACCTGCACAAAGGCCTTGGCTTGCGCAAACTCCAGGACGACTACTTCGAGATCCGTGCCGGCCTGAAGCTGAGGCTGGTGTTCGACAACACGCCCAGCGAGTTGGTCTTCGAAATGTTGGGCGACCCTGACGACGTAAAGAAATTCCTCAAGTCGCGCTAGTGTAGTGTCTCTTAAATAACTTTACGTAACATCCGCCTTCTTTTTTCCTC
>CAYIIH010000253.1:0-13145 GCA_964363225.1 uncultured Verrucomicrobiota bacterium
AACGTGGCCGCCAGCACGCAGAATCAGGCGTTCAGCGCTTTGCTGTTTTTCTACCAGGTGGTGCTGGACCGTCCGCTGGGTGATTTGGGGAACACCGTTCGCGCCAAGCGACCGGGCCGGCTGCCCGTGGTGCTGAGCCGGGAGGAGGTTCAGCGGTTGCTGAAAGGCCTGGAGGGAACGCTGGGGCTGGTGGCGCGCCTGCTCTACGGCACCGGTTTGCGCCTGATGGAAGCGGTGCGGTTGCGGGTCAAGGACGTGGACTTCGAGCGAGGGATGATCACGGTGCGCGAGGGCAAAGGGAACCAAGATCGAATCGTGATGCTGCCCGCCACGCTGCGGGAGCCGTTGCGGACGCACTTGGAGCGAGTGCGTATGCTCTGGGAATCGGACCGGGCGCGGGGGCTGCCTGGGGTGGCGTTGCCGGATGCGCTGGAACGGAAGTATCCGGAGGCAGGCCAGGAATGGGGTTGGACGTGGGTGTTTCCGGCCAAGAAGCTGGCGCCAGACCCGCGCAGCGGCGTGAGGCGGCGGCATCACGCCCACGAGACGGCGGTGCAGCGCGCGGTGAAGGCGGCGTCCCGCCTGGCACAGTTGCAGAAGCCGGTGAGTTGCCATACGCTCCGGCATTGTTTTGCCACGCATTTGCTCGAAGGCGGGACGGACATCCGCTCCGTGCAGGAATTGCTCGGGCACAAAAGCGTGGAAACGACGCAGATTTACACGCATGTTATGCAGAAGCCGGGGATTGGAGTGAGGAGTCCGCTGGATGGGTGAGGGGGGGAGACTTCAAATTCTTGCGGCGGCTTTCCCCACGGGGTCAGTCCTCACTTTTTTGCGCCCACGACCCCCAAAAAAGTGCAGGACTGACCCCATCGCGCCCACGACCCCCAAAAAAGTGCAGGACTGACCCCGTCGCGCCCGTGACCTCCGCAAAAGTGCAGGTCTGGCCCCGGCGGCGTGTTTCCAGCCTTGCTATCGTAGGACCGGTCGGTTGAAGTAGCGGATCGTTATGAGCAAGATGCTGGCGGCTGTTTTGCACGATTTCAACAAACTGGAATTGGAGGAAGTCCCCCGCCCTGAACCGCGCGATTTGGGCGAGGTCTCTGTCCGGATCAAATCCTGCGGCATCTGCGCCACCGATTACAAGGCCATCAAGGGCATCCGGCGCAACGTCAAATTTCCCTTTATTCCCGGCCATGAACCGAGCGGCATCGTCGCCACAGTCGGGCCGGGCGTGACTCATTTCAAGGCGGGCGATGAGGTGATTTGCCAGCCTTTGGGTTACTGCGGTTATTGCCGGCACTGCCGCGAGGGCAACACGCATTATCTTAGAAAAAGCAGTTGGAACCACGGATTTCACGGATGACACGGATGAAGAAGCTGTTGTGTTGGAGCGAGCTTTCACCCGGCGGGTGAGCACGGAGGAGGCTCCCGCCCTTCGCGAAAGGGGTTATCATCCGTGTGATCCGTGTCATCCGTGGTTTCTCAACTGCCGGATTTAGGATGAACCGTGCTCGACCAGTTGGCTGAAAAAGACCAGGCGAGAGGTGAAAGCCAATTTTTGTTCTGGTTTGGCGTGGGAAGGAGTATTCTACTTCCGTGCCACCTGTGCCAAGAGGCTTTCAGGCGGCGCATTGCTATGAAACAACAAAACCGGGCTTTCACGTTAATCGAGTTGTTGGTGGTGGTGGCCATCATAGCCATCTTGGCGGGCATTCTGTTGCCGGCCATGGCCAAGGCCAAAACCAAGGCGCAAGGCATCGGCTGCCTGAATAACATGCGGCAACTGCAGGTCTGCTGGCTCATGTACGCCGAAGACCACAACAGCCTGCTCGTGACCAACAACGACGGCGCCAATCGCGATAGCTGGGTGGGAGGATGGCTCGACTTCATTCCAACCAACCCCGATAACACCAATATCTTCCTGCTGCAATCTCCCATCGGCAAACTTTGGCCCTACAACAAATCCGCCGGCGTTTACAAGTGCCCCGCCGATCCGAGCCAGGTCAAAATACGCGGAAAGCCGTATCGCCGCACTCGCAGCATTTCGATGAATGGCAACATGAACGGCTCAGTGAACTGGTCCTTCGACAAGGATTATTATTATTACCGGAGGCTTTTTGAAATTGTCGATCCTTCGCCCTCGAAAGCCTGGGTGTTCATTGATGAACGAGAGGAGAGCATTGACGACGGCTTTTTCCTGGTTTTCCTGAGCCAGAAATTTGGCGCGGCCAATCAATGGGGCAATCTGCCGGCCATTTACCATAATGCCGCCGCCGGACTTTCTTTTGTCGATGGCCATTCCGAAATCAGGAAATGGCTCGACCCGGCCACGCGGTCCAAGATTCCCCAGGGACAGCGGCCTGCGGGCGCTTACATGGCCCCGCGCGACGTGCCGTGGATCCAGGCCAGGACCTCGGCGCTGAGGAATTAACACGGCGTGCGCCAACTTGGGAAAGCAGCCGCGTGCCCCTATTTCGCCGGCGAGGCGGCCAGCTCTTTTTCCGCGCCGCACTTTTCACAGGCCGGCAACAGCGAATGCCGGACGGCTTGGCAAACCTCGCATTTCTCAAACAGTTTGGAGCCGCAGGAAGGACAGGTGCTGATTCCGCATAGAACGGGTAGGTTTTTCAGCGGGGGTTTTTGGCTGGCGGCGCCCTCTCGATGACATCCCCTGCCATAACAAGCCACGGTAGATCACAGAAGGCAGGGTTCCAGTGAGCTGGAAAAAGGAGGACTTATCGATCATCTGTCTATAGTTGAATCTGAGGACGAGGCTGGTTGTGGAGAAGAGTCAATAAGTCAAGACCCCTGCTATCAGCCCGGACACTTGTGCCGGGGCTGAATCCACGAAGAACGCACATGGGGTGAACACCCCATAGCGCCCGCGAGGTTTCCCGGTCTATACTTCAGGCCGTGAATACTGATTGCAGGAAAAAATCTCTGACGTTTGGTGAGTTCATCACGGCTGCGTACGACACCTGGGGCAAGCGCAGGGCTAAAGGAATCGTGCGCCTCGCCGTCAAGGCGCACCTGATTGAGTTTCGCGGCCAGCGCCGCATCGTGATTTCTTAAGCAACGTTCTGACTAGATTGTCCTTCTTATGAACAATACCCTCAAAACCCGCAGCGCCGAGGCCGCCACCGCATCAACTCCAGGCGCAACGCATCGGCCCCAGCGCATCCTCGTGGTGGAGGACGACACGGGCATCCGCCAACTCGGAACGGAAGTGTTGATTCGCCACGGCTACCAGGTGGACGCTGCCGACGACACCACCACCGGCTGGAAAGCGCTTCAGATCCACACCTACGATCTTCTGATCACCGACCTCGATATGCCGAGGTTGTCTGGCTTGAAGCTGGTGAAGAGGCTGCGTGCCGCGCGCATGGCGCTGCCGGTCATCCTGGCCTCGGGAATATTGACGCCGCAGGAGTTAAACCGGACTCCGTGGCTCCACCTTTCCGGCGCGCTGCTAAAACCCGTCTCCCCCGATCAGTTGTTGCAGACGGTACAAGCGGTCTTGCGTGCGCCCGAGCGTGACAGCCGCTAGCTTGAATTGCGGGAAGAGGTCCCTGACGTTGGGTGAATTCATCGCGAGCGTTCGCGCCGCCTGCGCCAAACGCGAAGCCCGAGGGATGGTGCGGCTCGCCATCAGGGTGATCATTGTTTGCTCCAGCTTTCAAACTGGCTTTGCAGGTCAGCTCGGCTAAGAACGCCTCCCTGCACCACAACCCGATAGCGCAGGCGCAGCTTCTCGCCTTTGGCCAATTCCAAATAGCCCTTCTCCAGCCAATTAAACGGCGTGGGCGAAAAAAAACCGTAGTCGCGTGTGAACCAAGGCGAAGGATACCAGCGATCACCCGGGTGACAAAAGATGGCGATCCCCTCGGTTTCACCGTGGCGAGTCCCTCGATAATTTGCCCAGGGCGAAGGCCGGCCAAACGTGGCCTTTTCCCCTTGGTCTCCTTGGGCATTGACCAGAACACCGCCGCCCGTTACAGCCAGGCCGGGAGCCACTCTGGCTGCAAAGAGCGAATGATTCGTCTTATCGATGCGGACATCGGTCTCGGCCGTCAAGGTGACATCAAAATCAATGTAGCGCAGGTCCGGCGTGGGCGCAGAGATGGCAACGGTCCTGTGATCGCTGAACGGCGATTCGGCGCCGGGACGTTCCCACCGGCAATTCTGTTCAATGACGACCTGGTCCCCCGACGCGCGAACCACACGAATAGCCTTGGAAACAATGCGGCCCCGCTCCAGGCCCTCTTGCCAGTAATTGCCGCCATTCACCCTGTCACAGCCGAAAAAGAGCGAACTATGATGTGGGTAAGGTTCGGTATTCCGGGTCGTCACACTCTGTCCGGTCCGCGGACCGTTCACGGGATAAAAATAGGGATATTTGCTGTCGGAAAGGAACAGATATTCGGTGAACAGTTTATCGCCCACATAAACAGACACGCGGTCCGGCTTCAGCTCGCTGCGGAGCAAGAGTGCGGAGGGAGTCTTCGGCGGTTCGGCCGCGCTAGCCAGACTTACCGTGACTTTGGCCGGCGATTTGTAAGCATCGTAAGCCCGTGCCAGCGCCGCCCCGCCGGCCGCTCCCCGATGAATCCAGACGCGATACCGGGCATGGATGGGTTCGCCCGGCTTGAAGGTGGCCGGTTGCACTCCCGGCCAGCCCACACACAAGACACCGTAATGCCGCGTCAGCCACATCGGCGGATAATCGGGGTGATCCGGCCCGATGAAGATGGCCGCTCCGCTCGGCTGCGATGCGCCGGCAAATTGCGCCGTCAAGTCGGCCCAAGGCAGCCGTGTCATGTAGGCGTCATCACCCTGGCTGCCGGCTGGGCTCGTGATGACAGTCTGAGTGCGTGGCGCGAACCGGAGCGTCAGCCCGCCGTAGCTCTTGCCCTCAGCCCCCGCGAGCGTCAGCGGCTGGTCAATGGGAATCCAAACAAACTCCAGGTCGAGCGACTGTTCGTCGCCCGCCGCCGGATACACGCGGAGCCACACGCGCTCCTGCACCACTTTCTTCTCGCCGACAAACCAGCCATTCTCCACACCCAGAATGGCCGCGGCCGAACCCGCTTGCCGTGCCAGCCAGCGCTCGAACTTCTGGTGAACCCCCTGGATCATCCACAGGTCGTAATGCTTCTCCCCGAGGTTGACATGCGGCCAGGCCCAAAACAGGCCGCGATGATGGTAGTGATCCTTCGGAAAATCGTCGGTCAACACTTCGCCCTCCAGCCCATAGATCGGATGGATGTACGTGCTCCGATTGCGGTCAGCGGGCACGCCCTCCTTGCTCAGGATGCCATGATTATAGACCAGCACCGGCCGGTTGCCTTCCCAGAGGCCCAGTGATTTGTCGCTCACTTCCGCGAACCGAAATGAGGTCGCGCCCGGTGTTGCAGCTTCGACCGGTTCCATCTGAAACCGGCGTGCTTCTTTGGCGCCGGTTTGAGGCGGAACGCTCGCCACCAATTGGCGCGCTTCCTTCTCAGGCAAACCATCGTGGGCCACCGCCGGCGCCAGCTCGACCGGAATGGCCGTGGCCGGATGATCCGCTTCGCGCAACTGCCAAGCTCGAGCCGAGTCCAGCCGCGCGCCCGGCGGCAGAGGAATGGCCAAGGTCAAGGTGGTTTCCGAGGCTGGAACGACGAGCACGGGACGTTGCTCGGCCGCGGACAAGGCGCAGAGGCCGCACTTAAACAGAACTGCCGGAATCAATAACGCGGTCCACACCGAGCGGGCCGGGCTGCGAGTAGAAAAGAGTGAATGTTCGAGTTTCATAGGTTTTACAGATTCATTTGCATTCAACTTGGGCCGACCAAATATTCCTGGATTCTCTCTTCATCAACTTCGACGCCGAGTCCGGGACCGGACGGGACCGCGAGTTGGCCATCGACCACTGCAAAGGGCTGCTTGAGAATCGTCCCGTCAAGGAATTGCGGGCCGTTCAGTGCCGCCGGATACTGCAGATCGTAAGCAGCGTAAAGTGCCAGGGAAGCAGCCAGGGACACATCGGGATCACTCAGGCCGCTGCCGAGAAACATCAATCCGGCCTCTTGCACGATTTCGATTTGCCTCCGGGCTTCGGTCAATCCGCCGCAGCGCGCCGGTTTCATCGCCACTCCATCCAGCAGTTCAAGCCGGATGAATTCTTCGAGTTCCACTGAGGAGACGATGCCTTCATCCATGATGATCGGCAGCGCGCCTTGCTTCTTCAAACGCCTGTAGCCAGTCAACCGGTTGGGCGGCAAGGGTTGTTCCAGCACCGGCACGCCCAGGTCAGCCAGCTTGGGCGCCACCGCGAGAGCAGTTGCCTCGTCGTAACCGCCATTGGCATCGGCCCAGAGAAAACCGTCCGGCACAAGGCGCTTGACGATGCGGCACAACTCGAGGTCGAACTCCGGATCGGGAGCCACCTTGACGTTGAAATGGCGGTAGCCACGGACGCGGCCCTGTTCAATCAATCCTTCGATCTCGTCCAAAGTCCGAGGATTCAGCGTCCAACTAAGCGTGACCCGCTTCTGGCCTTGGCGATGCCAGCGTTGCGCCGGAGATTGGCCCAGCAATTGGCCGGTCAAGTCGAACAGAGCCAGGTCCAGGCCCGCCTTGCAGATCGGCTGGCCGGTAGAGAACGACGGGGCGATGACCCGGTTCATTACGGTGTGGATGGCCTCGATGTCGAACGGATCACGGCCAATCAATTCCGGGGCGAGATAACGGTCGATGGTCGATTGGACCGACTCGATGGTTTCGTAACTCCACTGAGGCACCGGCAAGCTCTGCCCCCAGCCAACCGTTCCTTCGTCGGATGTGATTTTGACCACGACCGCAGCTCTGCCAGACGGACGGCCTCGAGGCCCTTCAAAGAATTTGAACCGTCCCACCGTCGGATAGTTGATGGGAAAGGTCTCAATTTGGGTGATCTTGATTTGCATTACCGGCATTTTCTGGACCGTGCTCTGTGGCATAGCTCTGCGCAAAATCTTGCCTCGTAAGAACGTAGCGCGGCAAAGCCGCAACCAAAGGAGCGCCGACATTCCTGTCGGCTTTGGCGCTGGCGGGCGATTCGGGCCGACAAGAATGTCGGCGCTCCTGCGCCACGCCGTTTTCAGAGAGATCTCATCCGGGCACGATTTCGCGCTTCACCGGGTCCCATTTCTGCCGCCGGCCGGTTTCCAAGGCGGTGGCGGCCATGATCGTGGCCACGGCATGTTGGTGGCCAAATTGAATATCCGCGTTGGGCCGTCGGCGCGAGCGAAGGCATTGCAGCCAGTTTTCAATATGTCCAATGCCCGCTTCGGGCTGGACTTTCACCGTTTCGATCTTGGGACCGGCGCCGCCCTCGGACGAAAGAGTCCAAGCCTCCACATCCAATGTTCCTTTGGTGCCATGCACTCCGAAATGGACGCCCGCGGAATTTCCCAAGCCCATGCCCCAATCAAAGAGAAAACCCTCCGGATAATCGAGCAAGGCGTGGAAGGTGTCCGTGTGCTCGCGCCCATCTTTCCAGACGTAAATGCCGCCGTGCGCCGCCGCGCTGGCCGGGTATTTGGCGCCCGTCAGCAAATGAACGGCATCGGCATAGTGGGTCATCCATAGACCCGCCAAGCCGTTGGTGCAATCGCGATACAACTGCCAGCGCCGCAGCAGCTTGGCGTCGAATGGCCGCTTGGGCAGATGCAACAAAAACGCTTCCCAATCGACGTCGGTTTCCTGGCAATCCGCGTAGTTGACGGCCCATCGCGCCTGATTGAAATACATGGCCGCCGAGACGCGATTGATCTGGCCCAGCACACCCGTGGCCAGCAATTTCGCCGCGCCGATGTGATGGCCGTCGCTGCGGCGCTGGGTGCCCGCTTGCACGACGCGATTCTTGGCGCGAGCTAGGTCGAAGGCCCGGTTGGCCGAAGCGAGGTCAATCGTCATCGGTTTTTCGACATAAACATCTTTGCCGCTTTCGAGCGCCGCGACGAGAATGGGCCCATGACTGAAGTCGGGCGTGGCGATCGTCACCGCATCGATGTCCTTCAGCGCCAGCAATTCGCCGAAGCGGCTGAACTCGCGCGCATCATGGCCCAGCTTTTCCTTGATCTGCGACACGGCGGCGCGCCGGTTCTTCTGCCACACATCGCAAACCGCCGTGATTTGGACGTTCTGTTTCTTGGCTGCGGCAAAGATTTCGCCCATCAAAGCGGAGCCGCGGCCGCCGACGCCGATCAGGCCGATAGAAATCCGTTCGTTGGCTCCGGCCGCTTGCTGCCCAGGCAACGCACTGGCTGCGAGCGCTGTGGCGCTGGCCGAAGTGTATTTCAGGAAAGTGCGCCGGTTGAAGTTAGACGCTGATTGCGGTGCGGTCATAGTTTTTCTCCATCGAGCATAGCGAAGGCCGAGGCCAGTGTATGTGTGGCGGCAAAGGTTCGCCAAGGTTTCGAGGTTCATTAAGGCCGGATGGTACTTCTAGCCTTGATCGAAATCAATTCATGAATGCGCCGGGGTGAGCGTTTATGTCCATTGCATAGACACGGCGCAGGCCTATTCCAGCTCGGTAATGCGGACGCGCTTTTTGTCGCGGCAAATCTCCACGCATTTTCGAAGTTCATCCCGGAGGGCATTGGCATTGGGCACGGCTTCCAGAACGACCCTCTGATTCGCATCGTCGGTGGTCGTGAGCACGATATTTCCCAGGCCAAACAATCGCAAGAAGATCGGCTCGATGAGCACGTAATCCTTGACCCGGTACAATTCGACTTCATCGGTCGTTCTGGAAAAAACACCGCGGCTGACGCGAAGCCGCTCCGTAGTGATCTCATAACGGCGGCATCTGTTCTGAAGCCATTTGACGAGAATGATGGCGACGGGAATAGCGGTCGCAGCGAGCAGCCCAATCAACGCTGCCCAGTTGTGCAGCCGGTCTCGGAAGAGAATGGCCGCGCCCAGCACAGCGCCAATGGCCAGTCCGCACACGATATTGATTTGCAGGTTGATGACATGGGAGGAGTTCCCCTGCCAGATCACTTTTTCTTCATCCATAATGACAAACAGTATGATCGTACGCGCACAAGAATCAAGGCCGGGATGTGCGACAGGCTGCGAAAGAAACCTTGACCGGAGCGGAATTCAGGATAAATGAATGGCATCCCGCTGGAAACAGTCTCTTTAGCAGGCACCTGTGATAGCGGCAAAAAAATCGCGGACTGAACTATGAAAAAACATACAAGCTGGCATTTTCGTCAATTAACCTGGTGGTGCGTGCTGTTCTGTTTGACGGCGTTTTCCACGTGGGCCCAAACCCCCAAACGCCTGTTGATCGTGACGGCGACGCGCGGCTTCCGCCACCCCTCGATTCCAACGGCTGAAAAAGTGCTGGCGGACATCGGTCAGAAAAGCGGAGTATTTACGGTCGATTACGTGCGGGGCGGCGCGGACGGGAAGGACGACAAAGATGTGATCGCCAAAATGAGCCTGGAGTCGCTCAAGAATTATGACGGCGTCGTTTTTGCCAATACCACGGGCATCCTGCCGGTGCCGGACAAAGAAGGCTTCTTGAACTGGATCAAGTCGGGCAAGGCCTTTATCGGCATGCATTCCGCCAGCGATACCTTCCATGGCAAGGACGTGATTGATCCCTTTATCGAATGCCTGGGTGGTGAATTCAAGGGCCACGGCGCCCAGGTCGGCGTCGAATGTCTGAATCAAGACCTCAATCATCCGGCCACGAAGCATTTCGGCGAGTCATTTTGCCTGGAGAAGGAGGAAATCTATCTCTTCAAGAATTACGAGCCGCGCCGCGTTCATGAATTGCTCATCCTGGACAAGCATCCCAATGAAAAGAAGACCCTCGGCCGGTTCCCGGTTTCCTGGTGCAAAAAGTACGGGGATGGCAACGTCTTCTACACGTCACTGGGACACCGCGAAGATGTCTGGGAGAATGAACTTTATAAGAAGCATATCCTGGGCGGCATCAAATGGGCGTTGGGCCTTGAAAAAGGTGATTCAGAACCGCAAACCAAGTGAATCCGCATCTGCTTTTGGAAACGATGTGACCTCGAAAAAAAAACATGAAAACCACCCTGACACTCCTGGCGTTCCTGGCACTTTTGGGCGCCGGCGCTTCAACCTTCGCGGCGGAAAAAGATGCCGAAGGCTTTCGCCCGCTGTTTAACGGCAAAGACCTCACGGGCTGGAAGCTCCGCAACCCCAGCGGCCATCAAAGCTGGAGCGTGCAGGACGGCCAGTTGATCAACACCGTCAACAAAGGCGAACACGGCACCGACCTGGTCAGTGAAGAGAAGTTTTGGAACTTCACGGTCCACTTCGAATACAAGATCCCGGCCGGGTCCAACAGCGGCTTTTACCTGCGGGGCCGGTATGAAATCCAAATCCTCGATGACTACAACAGCGGCAAGCCCAGTCCGGGCGGCAACGGCGCCATTTACAGCCAAAAGGCCGTCTCGCAGTTTGCTTCCAAGAAAACCGGCGAATGGCAAACGGCCGAAGCCACCATCATCGGCAACAAGATCACCCTTATCCTCAACGGCGTGAAGGTTCATGACAATGTCGAGTGCAACCGGGCCACGGGGGGCGAACTGGACAACAAACTCGATCAACCCGGCCCGATCTTTCTCCAAGGCGACCACGGCTCGGTCACCTTCCGCAATATCCGGATCAAACCGCTGCAAGATAAATGAAGAAATCAGACAAATTATCCGATCTCAATCGCCGGGACTTCCTCAGAGGCAGTTCCTTGAGCTCGTTCATGATGCTGATGGGCGGGGTTGCGATCCAAGCCCAGGACAAACCCAAAACCGACGATGCACCCACCAGTTACAAAGCGTCCGGCCCATCGGTGAATTGCGCGCTCATCGGCTGCGGCGCTTGGGGGCGTGAGATTCTGAAAACCCTGGCCCGCCGGCCCAACACTTCGGTCCTGGCTGTTTGCGACACTTACGCAGCCTCTTTCAAGCGCGCGAAGCAAGCCGCCCCGAATGCGGAGTTGATCGAAGATTATCGCAAAGTCCTCGATAACAAAGAGGTGCTGGCCGTCTTCGTAGCCACTCCTTCTCATCTCCACCGGGAAATTGTGCTGGCGGCTCTGCAAGCGGGCAAACATGTTTATTGCGAGGCCCCGCTGGCCAGCACCATCGAAGACGCCCGAGCCATTGCCCAAGCGGCCAAGGCTGCCGAGAAACTGAATTTTCAACCCGGCCTGCAGAATCGCTCCGACCCCCAACTCCGTCATCTCTCCGACTTTATTCGCACCGGTGCGATGGGCAAAACGGTCCTGGCGCGATCCCAATGGCACAAAAAGCAAAGTTGGCGGACCTCTGCACCCAATCCTGACCGCGAAAAGGACCTCAACTGGCGCTTGAGTAAAGAGACGTCGTCGGGATTGATCGGCGAGATTGGCATTCACCAGATTGATGTCGGCTCGTGGTTCATCATGTCGCAGCCTGTCGCGGTCACCGGTTACGGCTCGATCCAGCATTGGAAAGATGGCCGGGACGTGCCCGACACGATCCAAGCCGTTCTCGAATATCCGGGCGGCGTGGTTTTGACTTACGATTGCACCCTGGCCAACTCGTTCGATGCCGATTACGACACTTACTACGGCACCGACAGCGCCATCATGATCCGCGAACGCAAGGCCTGGATGTTCAAGGAAGTCGATTCACCCTTGCTAGGCTGGGAAGTGTATGCGCGCAAAGAGGCGTTTTACAAGGAAACCGGCATCGTGCTGGGCGCCAATGCCACCAAACTGAAGGCCCAGGGAGATAAACCGGCCGAAGGAGCTTCGCTGGATGCTGAGACCGCCTTGTCTTACGCTATTGAAGCTTTCCTGACCAACAGCCATAACCTCCAAGCCGGGGTGGAGGATTTCGCGGCCGCCTTCGATATCAATGACAAGGCGGCGCTCCGGGAGTACCTGACCACCCTCAACAAGTCCAGACTCGCCAGCGCCGGTTACAAAGAAGGCTATGAAGCGGCCGTCACCGTCATCAAAGCCAACGAAGCGATCATGACCGGAAAGAAAGTCACCTTTCAAAAGGAATGGTTTGAGCTGGCGTAAGTCCGCCGCTTCCCAAAACGAAGGCAGTTGACTAAAACCCAGTCAATCCGTCCATGAACCTAAATCCGGCAGTTGTGGAACGAGAAAACCGCAGATGGACGCAGATAGACGCAGATAAAACGGGAAAAGCAGTGCTCACCCAGGAGGTGAATTCTTGCCGGTATTCAACTCGTTCGTATCTGCGTTCATCTGCGTTTATCTGCGGTTGAATTGCTCTTTTTAGGATGAATCAGAGGCGCCAGTGGAGTTGCTCGGCAGAAACGGTAATCGGTTCGACCCACCAAAACTGAAGCGAAGATCATGAGAATACGCCCCCTGAAAAGTACCCGGAACCTCGTCGGCATGTTGTTGTTGCTTTTGGCCGCTCCCCTGCTGGCCGAAGCTTGGCTGCACTTCGACGCCCGCCCCGGCAGCAAGGTCAAGATCGAGGGCGCTTCCACCATTCACGATTGGACGGTGGAAGGTCAGATCATCAGCGGCTTCCTCGAAATCGAACCCGGTTTCCAAACCGACGCCACGCTCAAATCGGTGCCCAGTCTGACCACGGGAAAAGCTAATCCCATTGTGAAGGTCTCCATTCCGGTGCGCTCGCTCAAGAGCGGCAAGACGCTCATGGACCAGATCATGCAGGATGCCATGAAAGAGAAGGAGTTCCGAAAGATCGAGTACACGCTGACAGAAATGAAGCTCAAGGAAGCGCCTCCAGCAGCCGGCGGTCCTTACAAATTCGATACGAAAGGTGACTTGGCTGTCTCCGGGGTGACCAACAAGATTTCCATGGAAGTCTCCATGGAACGCGTTGACAAAGACCGGGTCAAATTCATCGGATCCATCCCATTGAAGATGACCGACTTCGGCATCAAACCCCCCGCTCCTTCCGTCGGCCTCGGCCTGATCAAGACGGGTGATGAGGTGAAGGTCTCATTCGAGTGGCTGACGGCTTTGCGCACGGAAACCGAGTAAACTCTAAGCGAAAGGCGGAGACAGTCGAAAGCAAAAAGAGCAAGGCAGCAATCTCGGAAGGTGGTCTGTCTTTCGCCTTCGGGGGAGCTTCGGAAAGAAT
>CAYIIH010000254.1:0-11487 GCA_964363225.1 uncultured Verrucomicrobiota bacterium
CAAATGCGGATGCTGCCACCACGGATTTCACGGTTTTCACGGATGAAGAAGCCGAGAGGCCCCAGGTGAGAGTCCGCGCAGAGCCAAAGCAGAGGGACGCGCGGACGGGCCGTCCGCGCTCCGATGGAGCGGTTCATGGGAAGCACGTACCGCCATCGCGCTGCGATCTGAAATCGCCACCGAGCGGGGCCGGGGACGGCTCGTCCCCGAAAGACCTCAAATCGCAAGCACGACGCGGGGACGAGCCGTCCCCGCCCCGTTTCTTGAATTTATCCTGGGCAGCCTACGCTTGGAACTGGCGGGCTGGAGGCACCGCGCTACCCCGAAGCGAGTTTCTTGAATTTATCGCGGGCATCCTGCCCTGGGCAACGGTACTGGCAACGGTACTTCCTTGCATTCCCTTGCGGCTGAGTTTTTAGATAACCGCGCGCATGCAATGGTTTCAGAATTATGATCCGCTCGGCAACGCTGTTTTGTCCACGCTGATGGCCGCGCTGCCCATTGTGGTGCTGCTGGGTTCGATCGCTCTCTTCCAAATTCGCATTCACTTCTCGGCCTTGATCGGACTGGCCGTTGCTTTGGGAATTGCGGTCTTCGTTTACGGCATGCCCGTGCGGGTTGCGGGAGCCACCACCATCTTTGGCGCGGCCTACGGTTTGTTTCCCATTGGCTGGATCATACTTAACCTGATTTTTTTATATCAATTAACCGTCAACAAAGGCCTGTTCACCGTGTTGCGCAGCAGTCTGGCCACGCTGGCGCCCGATCCGCGCATTCAAGTTATCTTGATCGCCTTTTCCCTCGGTTCCTTTTTTGAAGGGGCGGCTGGGTTCGGCACGCCGGTCGCCGTCACCGCCGCCATCTTGATGCAACTTGGCTTTAAGCCACTGGCTGCTTCCGGATTGTCGCTCATCGCCAACACGGCCCCGGTTGCTTACGGCGCGCTGGGCACACCGATCATCGCCTTGAGCGGAGTGACCGGCCTCGACTTGAAGGACCTGTCGGCCATGGTCGGACGGCAATTGCCGTTTTTTTCCATCATCGTGCCGTTTTGGGTGGTGTGGGCTTTTGCGGGTTTCAGGGGCATGATGGGGGTTTGGCCGGCGGCCTTAGTGGCGGGCGTGGCCTTTGCCATTCCTCAGTTTTTGGTTTCCAATTTCCATGGGCCTTGGCTGGTGGATATCATCGCGTCCATTGCCTCAATGGCGGCCTTGGCCGTGTTGCTGCGGTTTTGGAGGCCGCAGGAAATCTGGCAGAATGACAGAGAAGCTGCGCCCGAACCGAACCATTCACCGGCCAGGCACAGCTTCGGGGAGGTGGCTCAAGCGTGGACGCCGTGGCTGTTACTCAGCATGGTAGTGTTCATCTGGGGATTGCCCGTCGTGAAAGCTTTTCTGAACGGCATCTCGGTGCTCAGCTTTCCCGTGGCCAATCTCGACCAGGTCGTTTTTCGGGTGCCGCCGGTCGCTCCGGAGAAGAAAGCCGAAGCCGCAGTTTTTGTCTTGAATTGGCTATCGGCCACGGGCACGGGCATTCTGGTGGCGGGCATCGTGTCCGGGTTGATCATGAGATTCTCCCTCAAAGAAATGGCGCGGATCTACGGGGAGACACTAATCAAAGTGCGTTTCTCCCTCATCACCATCGCGGCCATGCTGGCGCTGGGCTACGTCACGAAGTATTCGGGCACGGACGCCACCCTGGGGCTGGCTCTGGCCAAAACCGGCGTGCTCTACCCGTTCTTTGGCACCTTGCTCGGCTGGCTGGGAGTCGCTCTAACCGGCTCGGACACAGCTTCCAACGTTCTTTTTGGCAGCTTGCAGAAGATCACCGCCGAGCAAACAGGCCTCAGCCCGACGTTAATGGCGGCGGCCAACAGCACCGGCGGTGTGATGGGCAAAATGGTGGACGCCCAGAGCATTGTGGTGGCCAGCACCGCCACGAATTGGTACGGCCACGAAGGCGCGATTCTGCGCTACGTTTTCTTTCATAGCGTGGCTTTGGCCGTCTTGGTCGGAATCCTGGTTTTCCTGCAGGCCTACGTCTTTCCTTTCACATCCATGGTGGTGCGGTGAATTTACCGAAACCAAGGCGGGAATCGAAAATCAAAGACGAGTTGCAGCCCGGTCAGAAAGGTAAAGGCGTAAATCAGTTGCAGGAAAGCCGCTTCAGACACTTTTCGATTCAACCAGACCCCCAGCCAGACGCCCACGGGAATCAAGGGCAGCAAGAAAAGACTTTGCCCGAGGGTCTGCTGCGTGATCAAACCGCTGGCCGCAAAAAAGGGCAGCTTGATCCAATTAATCCAGGTAAAAATCAGCACCGTGGTGCCGACATAAATCTCCTTTGGCATCTGCTGCGGAATCAAAAAAATGCTCACCAGAGGTCCAGCCCCGTGCGCGAAGGTCGAAGTGACCCCTGCCCCGATTCCGCAAGGCACACCGATGGCATGGTTCGGATCGAAGACTCCTTCCGCTCGAAAGACCCGCTCTTTGACTGCTTGGAAAATCACAAAGGCCACCGCCAGCAGGCCGATGATGAAGTTGAGTTCGCGCGCCGAGAATCGCCCAAACAATCTCACTCCAATCAAGACTCCCACGATCACGCCTGGAAGAAGGTACTTCAGGTTCGCTCGCCGCCATTTGCCCCAGTAATAGTATAACGAGAACGCATCGCCGGCACAAAGCAGCGGCAGGAGCAGTCCAATGGCATTCTCCGCCCCGAAAGCCAGCACGCAGAGCGGAGTGGTCAACATGCCAAGACCGCCGCCAAATCCGGCCTTCGAGATGCCGATAAACAGCACCGCGGCCGTCGCCAGCAAAAGATTGCCTGCTCCGATGGTTGTCAGTTCCTGCACCCTTTTCCTGTAAGCGGCCCAAGGCCGAATGTCGAGATTGGAAACGCCCTCCCGAGACTATCCGTGGAGGCATGAAGAACCGCCGCGCCGGAGCCACAACCATCTGACCGAAGGATTCTCCCGGTGGATTCAGAACGGACCGAGAATGGAACATTCCCCAAAGCGGCAAAACGGCCTGCTCAGCGAGTTGTCTTGACGCCACAATATTTTGTATGTTACCAAGGCGACGCCACATTACAAAGTAGTCTGGCGGATGCTATGCGTTGCTCCAAATGCGGTTGTCAGGAAGATAAAGTAATTGATTCGCGCGCTTCACGTGAAGGTTCGACCATCCGCCGCCGCCGGGAATGCTTGGGTTGTGGCCATCGGTTCACCACTTACGAAGAGATCGAGCACGAGGGTTTAATGGTGGTAAAGCGCGATGACCGCCGGGAACAGTTCTCCAAGGAAAAATTGTTTGCGGGTTTGAAAAAGGCCTGTCAAAAGCGCCCCGTCAGCCCGAAAGCCATCGAAGAGCTCGTGGAGAAAATCGTCGATGAAATCACCGACAAGTACGACCGCGAAGTGCCGTCCATGGCCATCGGCGAGCGCGTCATGGAAGGGTTGCGGGAAATCGACGACGTCGCTTACGTGCGTTTTGCCAGTGTTTATCGGCGGTTCCAGGAAGCAACCGAGTTTGTGCAGGTCGTCAAGAAACTGGAGGAACAAACATGATTCAATTGCATCGAGATTACCTGGTCATTGAAACCTCGTCCGGCCAGGCCATCCCCTGTTCGGCGGAAATGATTACCGTGGAATTGATGGGCGAATATGCCTCGTTGCTGGACCCCGAAATCGTCCAGCAGTCCGCCGCCGCCGTGCTTCATTATTTCAAACATGAACTGGCCCAGGAGTTTGTTTCCGTCAGCGAGTTTTCCGCGGCCTTGGCCAAGGCACTGAAAAGCTTCGGTTTGACGGTCGAGCCGGCCGAGCCGCCGCCGGCTCCCTCTCGCGTGCTGAGGTCCGACTTGCGCAAGCTGGCGTTGGTCGCCGACAAAGGTTCTGAGTTGTTCTTTTTCCCTCTCTTGCGCAAGGAATTGCGCACCCGGCTCCATGAATCACCCAAGGTCCTCCGGTTCCATGGCTTGCGGGGTTGTGTCAAACAATTGACCGGCGCCAGGCGTTGGAGCAATCGCTGCCAGGAACTGAGTGACCGGATTGTCGAGTACCTCCGCCAGTGCTTAAAGACGGAACCAGGCGTTGCCTCCTGCGGTTTGGTGGTGGAATGATTGTGGCTGTTCGCTTTGAGAGCCAGACTGTGACATGCTGCGGAATGGCATCCAACCTCTGAAGAACCATGAGCAAAACACTCTTTGAAAAGATCATCCACCGGGAAATCCCGGCCTCGATTGTTTATGAAGACGACTTAGTGCTGGCTTTCCGCGACATTAGTCCCAAAGCCCCGGTCCACGTCCTGATCGTTCCCAAGAAACCGATCCCCTCCCTGGCCGAGGCGGCGCCATCCGATCACAAAGTTTTGGGGCATCTGCTTTTGAAGGCGGCTGAAGTGGCGGCCCAGCTCGGCTTGAAAGAAACCGGCTATCGGCTGGTGATCAACAATGGCCGCGATGCCGGCGAATCGGTGCCGCATTTGCATTGTCATATTCTGGGAGGCCGCGCCCTGGGCTGGCCGCCGGGGTGACGGGTGACGGCGCAGGCAAAGATACGAACGGGCGTTGCAGCACCGCAACCAAGCGGCTGGCGGATGGTCTCCTTCCGCAGCAGTGGAGCGCGGAATTCATTCCGCTTCCGCGTGGCGAGTCCTCGTCGGGTGTTTGGCCCGAAACGGAATGAATTTCGCGCTCCATTGGGATGCGGCTCCGTCGCACGGCGTTGCTACAAACTCAACGTTGGGCTGGGTGCATCCTGCGAAGTCGATTCGATCCGGACATGATGCGCGCCGATGTCCTGCAGGCGCGCGCTGACCACGCGATGCGCCAGTTCAGGCCGATTGCAATCACGACTCAAGTGTCCCAGATACAGATGCTTCAGCTCCGCCGAAACGACTTGCGCGGCGACTTCAGCAGCGGCTTCGTTGGAAAGATGCCCGTGCCGGCTCAGAATGCGTTGTTTCAGGCTCCAAGGCCGCCGCGGATCGTCCTGGAGCATTTTCATGTCGTGGTTGGTCTCCAGCAGCAGAATGTTGGCCTGACGAACGCGCTCGATCACCAGCTTGGTGGCATGGCCAAGATCGGTCAAAAAACCGATGTTTCCCCCCGCTGTTCGCAGCAAAAATCCGACCGGATCGCTGGCATCATGCGGCACGGTGAACGTGTCCACCTTGATGTCGCCAACGTCGAAAGTGTCGCCGGTGCCGAAGATGCGCCAGTTGAATTTGGCCTGCAGCAGGCGCTCCAGCGCGTCCTTGGTCAGCCGATTGCAGTAAATCGGAATCTGCAATTGCGCGCACAGAACCGCCAGACCTTGAATGTGATCGGAATGTTCGTGCGTGATCAGAATCCCGTTCAGACTCTCCGGCGCCCGGCCGATGCTGGCCAGCCGCTGACGGATTTGCCGGGCGCTAAAACCGGCATCGATAAGAATCCGGGTCTCATCCGTCTCCACATAGGCGGAATTGCCGCCGGAGCCGCTGCCGAGAATGGTCAACTGAATCGCCACCGTCGGCACAGTAGAAAAGCGGGCCGGCAGGAGCAATGTTTTTAAAGCGGCCACCAGGACTGTGCGTTTCTCCGCCGGCGAAGCACGGGAAACTTCCGCAAAAAGCAACCATCATGCCAGTTAGTTCTTGAGCCTGTTCGGGAACCAGTTTATTATTAGGGCAATGGCTCAGAGTTTACAGCTTTCACAGAAGATGACGTTGTCGCAGGTGCTGGCACCGCAATTGCAGCAGTCGCTGGCTCTGCTCCAGGCGCCGACGCTGGAACTCAAAGCTTTGGTTGAGCAGGAATTGCAGCAAAATCCTGTGTTGGAAGAGGTTGCAGAAATCGAAGCGGATCAGGAAGAGAAAGCTGCTCGCGAGGACGATAGCCCTCCGGAGCCGGTTGACGCAGCCGAACCGCCCCCCGATACCACGTTTGATCCTGCAACCGAGCAGACCAGCAACGAGCCGGTAGATGATTTTCAAGCCGAATTCGAGCGGCTGGCGCAACTGGACCAGGAATGGCGCGACCATTTTGCGCAAACCAACATTCCGCTCCGCCAAACCCAGGAAGAGGATGAACGGCGCCAGTACATGTTCGACTCGATTGTGGCCGGCACTTCCTTGCAGGAGAATTTGCTCGAACAAGTCCGCACCTCCGACCTCGATGATTCCCAGTACCAGGTCGCCGAGATGATTGTGGGCAATATCGACGAGCGCGGCTATTTGCAGGCCACGGTCGATGAGCTGGCCTTTTCCACCAACATCCCGGCGGAGAAAATCCTCGAGGTGCTCAAAGTCGTTCAAACCTTTCACCCGCCGGGCGTGGGCGCCCGCGATTTGCGCGAATGCCTGCTGCTGCAACTGGAGCGCGCTGACCTGCAACGCTCGCTGGAATACCGCATCGTCGATCAGCATATGGAATCGCTGGGCAAGCGGCGGCTGCCGGAGATCGCCCGCGGCCTGGGCCTCAGCGTCGAGCAGGTGCAGCAAGCCGTCGAACGCATCAGCCATCTGGAGCCACACCCCGGACGCGATTTCCTGCCGGACAATCATCAGTATGTCCTGCCGGAAATCTTCGTGCAAAAAGTCGGTGGCGAGTTCCTGGTCACCACCAACAACGAGTACATTCCGCGTCTGCGCATCAGCAATACCTACAAAGACCTGATGTCTCAGGCCGAAAGCTCGACGGAAGTGCGCGAGTACATTCGCGATAAAATCCGGGCCGGCAAATTCCTCATCAAGAGCCTGCATCAACGGCAGCAAACCATCATGAATATCGCCAAGGAAATTGTGCACCGGCAGCACGAGTTCATGGAGAAGGGCGTCGCTCACTTGAAACCGTTGACCATGGTCCAGGTGGCCGAAGTGGTAGGCGTGCATGAAACGACCGTCAGCCGGGGTGTGTCCGGAAAGTACATGCAAACGCCACAAGGGATTTTTGAGATGAAATACTTTTTCACTTCCGGGATCAAAACCGCCTCCGGCGTCGGCATGTCCAACACCAGCGTCAAGGATATGATCGCCGAGATGATCAAGCAGGAGGCTCCGGCCAAGCCCTTGTCGGACGAAGAAATCGTCAAAATCCTGGCTCAAAAAGGAATTGTCATCGCCCGCCGGACCATCGCCAAATACCGCTCCGAGTTGAACATCCTCCCTTCGCACCTGCGCAAGGTGTATTAGCTATTCAACGGAAGCGCATGCGGCTTTGCTCTGCCCATGGAGGTTCTGCTGCTCTGAGAAACTCTTGAGCGAACAATAAACGCCTGTAACCTGGCTTGATTCTCACGGGTCATCAACCCCTGTGGCATTGTGGCTATGCAACAATCTATGGCTGAAGCCCGCCTGGACTTGGCGGTCTGCCTGGAGCGGGTGCGGCAGCAAGACGAAGAAGCGGCGCGTGCGCTGGTCGCCGAACTTCACCCTTTGGTCATCAAAATCGTGCGCGCGCACTTGCCCAGGCGGATGGATGAAGAAGATCTGGCTCAAACCGTGTTCGCAAAGGTTTTTGCCCACCTCGGCCAATACTCCGGCCGCGTCCCTTTTACACACTGGGTCTCTCGTGTCGCCGTGAACACCTGCTTGAATGCGTTGCGCTCGGAAAAGAGCCGCCCGGAGTTGCGCTGGGCCGATCTCCGCCAGGAGGAAGCTGACATGCTCGATAAGGTTGTCCTGGTTGATCGGAGACCGGACCCGTCGGATCAATTGGCCGCGCGTGATCTGGCGCAACAAATGTTGAAAAGTCTGCCGCCCAAAGACCGCTTGATCATCAGCCTCCTCGACCTTGAAGAGCGCTCCGTCCTGGAAGTCAAGGAATTGACCGGCTGGAGCGCGGCCATGATCAAAATCCGCGCCTTCCGCGCGCGGATGAAGTTGCGCAAACAGTTTGCCAAGTTAATGCAGGAAGCGACGCCATGAAACCGGATTACTGGAAACGCCTGACCCAAGCAGCCCGTCTGGCTCCCGCCCAACCTCCGCCCCCGATGCCCTTCGGCTTCGACACCCGCGTCCTGGCCGATTGGCGAGCGCAACAGGAGGGCGGCGAGGCCTTGCCCTGGGTCTATTTGCTCCGAGCCGGCTTGATCGGCGCCGGACTGATCATGTTTCTGAGCCTAGCCCTGAACTATCAAGCGTTGCAGGAACAGGAGCCGGCCGCGCGGGTCGTCGCCAACTCCGCCATTCAAATGAGCATGCTGCCATGAATCTATTGACCAAAGGCAAAATCATTTCGTATCTGGCAGCGATCTTTGTCGCGGGCGGAATCTCGGGCGGCGTCATTGCCTGGAAAGAGGCGAAACAGGAAATGTTCAAGCCGCCCTCCTCCAAGAAAATGTGCGCTTTCTTTCGCGAGCGCCTGCAAGCCGAGTTGAAGCTGTCTCCCTCTCAGATGCAGCGCCTTGAACCACTCCTGGAAAAGCGCGTCCTGGAGATGGAAGCCATTCATTCCCGAACGGTCCAGCAAATCGATGAACTGTTTCGCGAGTCCAATGAACAAATCGCCCGCGCGCTCGAATTGACGCCGGAACAACGCCTGAAACTGGATGAAATGGAAAAAAAACGAGCCGAGTTCATGCGCAAGAAATTCAAGCCGGCGGAGCACGGGCCTTAGCCGGTGATGCCCGGCCGTCGTCTGTAACCAATATGGCCGGCGGAGAGTCTTCAAGTGGGTAAGTGCTTAACAGCTTGGACATGGCTGCCGAATTGCGTTACGGTCCGGGCAGCAAAACAGAAACCTTATGACAGGAAGAAAGAAATCGAGTTGGGTCAGGTGGCTCTTGAGCCTCCTGGTCCTGGGCGGAGCGGTGGCGGGCGGAGTCGCCTACGTCAGGCAGCCCAAAGAAACGGCGCCCGACTATAAATCGACCACCGTCGTCCGCGGCGACATCACGCAACTCGTGACCGCCAACGGCCAGTTGACGCCGGTGGTCAACGTGGAGGTGGGAAGCCAGGTCTCAGGCACCATCGAGAAAATCAACGTGGACTTCAACTCGAAGGTGACCAATGGCCAGGTCATCGCCCAACTCGAGCCGGCCACTTATCAAGCCAATGTCATGCAGGCCGAAGGAGAATTGGCCAACGCCCGCGCCTCGTTGGAGCTGGCCCAGGTCAATGCCCGGCGCGCCGAGGAATTGCACAAGAACAGCCTCATCTCCCGGTCCGATTACGACAAAGCCATGGCCGATCTGCACCAGGCCGAAGCCATTGTCAAAATCCGCGAAGCCTCCCTCATGCGGTCCCAAACCGACCTGGATCGAACCACTATTTTCGCGCCGATTGACGGTGTGGTCATTTCGCGCAACGTCGAGGTCGGCCAGACCGTGGCCGCCAGTTTTAACACGCCCAAACTGTTTCAGATCGCCAACGACCTGGCCAAAATGGAAATTGAAGCCATGGTCTCCGAGGCCGACGTGGGCGGGGTCGAGGAAGGGCAGCGCGTCAACTTCTCCGTCGATGCCTTTCCGACCCGTCAGTTTCAAGGCGAGGTCAAGCAGGTGCGTTATGCCCCCAACACCAATCAGAACGTCGTGAGCTACACCACGATCGTGGAAGTGAGCAATGCGGATTTGAAGCTCCGCCCCGGCATGACCGCCAACGCTTCGATCATCACGGCCCAAAAACAAAAAGTCCTCAAGGTCCCCAATGCCGCTTTGCGCTTTCGTCCACCAGAGAATCCGGCGGCCAAAACCGCCGCCACTGCTTCCGCCGGCGCGCCGACCTCAACCAACAAGAGCGCTACGTCGGGCGCGCCGTCCGGCACCAATGAATCTTCGTTCGCCCAGTCGCCGCCCGACGGTGACGGCGGCCCGAGGCCGGACCGGGAGGAAATGCGCCGTCGCTTTGAAAACATGAGCCCGGAAGAACGCGCCGCCATGCGGGAACGGATGCGCTCC
This sequence comes from uncultured Verrucomicrobiota bacterium, assembly GCA_964363225.1. GTDB lineage: Bacteria > Verrucomicrobiota > Verrucomicrobiia > Limisphaerales > CAYIIH01 > CAYIIH01. The sequence goes on from CAYIIH010000254.1 coordinate 9,884, forward strand.
CGCTTTGGTGAGGGCGGCCCGCCGGGTTTCGGAGGCAATCGCGGTGGCGGCGGTGTCTCGCGCGCCACGCAAGAGGGGCCGGTCACTCGCACCCTCTACCTCCTGGCCAAAACCAATTCACTGGCGGCCAAGGAGAAGCAGCTTGCTCAAGCGGTGACCGTCAAGACCGGCATTACCGATGGCTCGTTTACCGAAGTGCTGGAAGGTTTGAAAGAAGGCGATGTCGTCATCACCGGTTTGAACACCCCCACTCCCACTGCTGCCAGCACACAGGCGCCGCCAGGGGCCAGCCCGTTTGGCCGCCCGTTCGGTGGCGGTGGCGGTTTCCGGCCGCGCTAAAGCGCCTGGTCATCCACACGATGCATTCTGTTGTCAAGCTGGAGGACTTTTCCAAGACCTACCACACCGGCGAGGTGGACGTACACGCCGTGCGGAACGTCACGCTGGAGATTCAGCCGGCCGAATTCATCGCCATCATGGGCGCGAGCGGTTCCGGCAAATCGACCCTGATGAACATCATCGGCTGTCTCGACCACCCCACCGGGGGGCGGTACCTCCTCGATGGCGTGGACGTCGGCGAGCTGGACCGTGATGAACTCGCGGACCTGCGCAACCAGAAAATCGGGTTTGTCTTCCAGGGCTTCAACCTGCTCTCCCGCACCTCGGCCCTCGAGAACATCGAATTGCCCATGTTGTATGCGCGGCCAGGCATTAGAGGCAGCGAGCAGTACGACCGCGCCGTGAAGGCCCTCGAACTGGTCGGCCTGGGTGACAGGGCCGATCACCATCCCAATCAACTCTCCGGCGGCCAGCAGCAGCGCGTGGCCATCGCTCGTGCGCTCGTCAATCAGCCCACGCTCCTGCTGGCCGACGAGCCCACCGGCAACCTCGACAGCCACACCAGCATTGAGATCATGGGCATTTTCCAGGACCTCAACCGGCGCGGCATGACCGTCCTTATGGTCACCCACGAGTTGGACATCGCGCGTTACGGCATGCGCACCGTCGTCATGCGCGACGGACGCATCGTCGGCGACCAACCGGTGGCCAACCGTCTCAACGCCGTTGAAGAACTCAAGAGACTTGAACTGGAGCAACAAGCCGTGCAGTTGGCCTGAATGAAGAATGAGGAAGGAAGAATGAAGAATGGAGAAGTAGATTTGGGTCTGCGCACGAAGACGTTTGCACGGCGGATTATTCGACTCTATGCGGCGCTTCCTAAAGAGACTGCGGCGCAGATATTGGGAAAGCAGGTTTTGCGGTCTGGCACTTCTGTCGGAGCAAATTACCGGGAGGCGAATCGCGCGCGGTCGAAGGCAGAGTTCATGTCGAAGATTGGTGACTGTTTGAAAGAAGCAGACGAGACGCTTTATTGGCTGGAATTACTTCTTGAAGAGAATTTCATGCCCACGAGACGCCTCCAACCGCTTGTCGTCGAGGCAAATGAGTTGGTTTCTATCTTCACCACGATTTCCAAACGCGCACGAGGAAACGCATGATTCTTTTCTGCATTCTGCATTCTTCCTTCTTCATTCGCCCATGATTCTTCTCAAGACATTCAGCATCGCCGTACGCGCCCTGCGGCGCAACACGCTGCGCACCCT
>CAYIIH010000254.1:11587-13136 GCA_964363225.1 uncultured Verrucomicrobiota bacterium
TCAAGACATTCAGCATCGCCGTACGCGCCCTGCGGCGCAACACGCTGCGCACCCTCCTCACCATGCTCGGCATCATCATCGGCGTCGGCGCGGTCATTGCCATGGTCAGCATTGGAAACGGCGCCAAGGCGCAAGTCGAAGCCCAAATCGCCAGCCTGGGCCAAAACGTCATTCTTGTTTTGTCGGGCAACGTATCACGCGGCGGTTTCAGCATGGGTTTTGGCAGTGCCGGCACGCTGACCAAAGAGGACTACGAAGCCTTGCGGAAGGAGATTTCCGGCGTCAGCGGTGTCAGCCCTGAAGTGCGCTCGTTCGCGCAACTGGCCGCCGCCAACCAGAACATCAACTCGCAAGTCATGGGCGTCGGCGCTGAATACGTGGATATCCGCGCCTGGCCCGTAACCAATGGCGTCAATTTCACCGAGCAGGACGTTCGCAATGCGAACAAAGTCGCTTTGATCGGGCGGACCACCGCCCAAACCTTGTTTGGCGATGGCGATCCGATCGGCCAGATTGTCCGCATCAAAAATGCCCCCTTCACCGTCGTGGGCGCCCTGGCCTCCAAGGGCATGAACATGATGGGCAGCGACCAGGACGATGTGGTGTTCGTTCCCTACACGAGCGCCATGAAGCGGCTCTCCGGAGCCACCACGTTCCGCTCGCTTATTATCCAGGCGGCCACCCCGCAACTGCTCGCCAACGTGCAAGAGCAGATCACCGAGCTGCTGCGCCAGCGCCACCGTATCGGCGAAGGCCGCGATGACGATTTCATCGTGCGAACCCAACAGGAGATTTCCGAAGCCGCCACCGCCACCTCGAAAGTCATGACCGTATTGCTGGGCGCGATTGCCAGTGTGTCGCTTCTCGTCGGCGGCATCGGCATCATGAACATCATGCTCGTCAGCGTGACCGAGCGCACTCGCGAAATCGGGGTTCGCCTGGCGGTGGGCGCGCGTGGCCGGGACATTCTCCTGCAATTCCTCATCGAAGCCGTCACGCTGAGCGTCGTGGGCGGTGTGATCGGCATCCTGCTCGGTGTTGGCAGCTCCCGGCTGCTTTCCGCCAAGATGGGTTGGGCAACATTAACCTCTACAAACTCGATTGTGATCGCTTTCTTCTTTAGCGCCGCTATCGGCATTTTCTTTGGCTTTTACCCCGCCCGCAAAGCTTCGCAGCTCGATCCCATCGACGCCCTGCGCTACGAGTAAAGCCTCTTCCAGGAGCCGAAGTGGCGGCTTTCCAGTCGCGGGGCGTGCAGATGGCTGGGAAGAAGCCGCCACTCCTGCAACCGAAAAGGAGCAGTTCAACCGCAGAGAACACAGAGAACACAGAGAACACAAAGAAAAGCAGGCACTTCGGAGAATAGACGCGATCACCTGTCGGGTGAGAACCCGCTTTCGCTCAAGTTCCCTGCTTTGCGATCTTTGCGATCTTTGCGGTTATTCAACTGCCGTTTATAGGTTCAAGCTGCTCAATAGATGGCGGTCGCGGCCTTTTTCTTGAAAGCGTCGAGATCGATCTTGTCCTTGGCATACGCGTCCACGTCCGA
>CAYIIH010000255.1:0-13094 GCA_964363225.1 uncultured Verrucomicrobiota bacterium
TCGCCCTCCGGGCCGGAAGCCGAGGTTCAAAGCTCAAGAGTGTCCGTTGCGTCTTGGCCGTTTACGGCGATCTGGTCAACCGGGCGGCGCTTACGAATCTCGTTAGCGCCAATGCCACGGTGTATTTCCGCGACTCTGCGGCGACGGATTACAGCCAGCGGTTCTCCCGGGCGGCGTCGCCCTAAAAGTGATCGAATGGACGAGGATTCGACAATTCTGTTTGAAATCGGAATGCCGCTGGGTTTCACCGTCCGGACATCAACGCGCTATTGGCAGAAAATCATTTTAAAGCATCCGGATTTGGCAGATCGTCTGGAGTTGATAAAAAAGCGTTCGTTCATTCGGAAAGTTGCATTGCAGCCTAAAAGGTGAGACAAGGAAGCCATGAATGCCGTCACGATCGAAGAATTGCAGCGTGCCACGAACCGTTACATCCGTGCCGCCATGGAGTCGCCGGTGGTGGTGATGGACGGAGGAAAGCCGGTGGTGTTGCTCAAGCGCTTTCAGCCGGAGGGAAAGTCCGGCCAGCCACTGCCGAAGCGAGAGGCATGGATCGCGTCGCTGCCCGAAACGCCGGATTCGGCTCAGGCAGTTTCGGATGATCGGGATCGCGGATGATTTACTTCGACACCACTTACATCTTGAAGTGCTACCTGAACGAGCCGCACGCGGACTTGGTCCGGGCTTTGGCGGAACAGGAAGCCAACAAGTATTCCTGCCGCTGGGCGCGGGCGGAGTTTTTCTCCGGACTCAAACGACACGTTCGCGAGGGGAAACTGAGTTCCGTTCAAGCCAGCGAGGTTCGCCGAGCGTTTCAATCTGACGAACAGGCCGGTGTCTGGCTCTGGCTGTCCGTGGATGACGATTTACTGGATGCAGTGGCCGCGCGATTTGCCGCATGGCCGGACAATGTGCCGTTGCGCACGGGAGATGCCTTGCACCTGACGTGTGCGAAGGAGAACGGTTTCAACGAAGTTTACAGCAACGATACCCATCTGCTGGCGGCTGCGCCCCATTTTGGATTGACGGGTAGAAATGTGTTGCCAATTCGTTAATCGAGGCAAGTGATGTGCGCTGAAGGGAATTTCCTCAACGGCTTGCAACGGCTTTCCTGACGACCTTTGCTGGTCGGCTGAACGGCGACGGTTTCTTGGTGACCGCGTATCAAACCGACGCGATCAAAGAAGGCGACACGATATGGCACAGACAAAAGTTTATTACGAACCGGAAATGGAATTGCTGACGGTGTATTGGCAGGCGCCGCGCAAGAACCAAATCTGCACCGAATTGGGTGATTAAACGGGTCAGTCAATGGTTTCGTGCTGTCTTCCCGATTCTTCGCCCTCCGGGCTGTAGTGGGTTCCACCGGGCGGGAAGCCGAGGTTCAAAGCTCAAGAGTGTCCGTTGCGTCTTTGCCGCTTCCGGCGATCTGGTCAAGCGTATCGACAAGTTTTTGGAGATGCGGGGGAGTTGCCCAACCCATCCGGCCAAACAAGGCAAAGTCGGCTTCACATTTTTCCAAAGCGCATCCGGCGGGCGGGCTGCTCCCATGTTCTCATAGACGACCTTTCATTTTTCAGAAGTCGATTCGTGGGTTGACTATTAGGCTTCTGTGACACAATTTGTGCCCCATGAAAACCGCCACCGCCAGAGAGTTAAAGCATGAGCTTTCCGCTTTTCTCGACCTCGTTGAACACGGTGAGTCGGTTTGCATCAAGCGGCATGGAAACGTCATCGCCCGGCTGATTCCCGAAAAGAAAGTGAGCGGTTCATTTATCGGTGGCAACGCGGGAGGCCCGTCCTTGCCGGATGATTTCAATCAACCGACGGAGGAGCCGCATTGGTGAAATACCTTTTGGACACGTCGGTGTGGTTCATGCTTTCCCAGGAGCCTTATCGACTGCCAATGAAATGCGTGCAATTGGCGCAAACCCAGGCCGAATTGGGGTCGAGTTGTGTCTCCTTGCGGGAAATTGCGTGGAAACAAGCGCAGGGGAAGCTGGACTTGGGCAAGCCCCTTCTGGCCTGGTTGTCCGCCGCGCTGACGCCGCAGATTCGATTGCTGACCATCACGCCGGAAGCGGGCGCTGATTCCGCGACCCTGCCTCATTTTCCGAACAAAGATCCCTCCGATCAAATGATCGTGGCCACCGCGCGACAAAACAATCTGACGATCATTTCCAATGACGATGCATGGAAAAACTATGCCGGGGCCAGGATTCTTTATTTCAAGCCGGCTGCGCCAAAAACAACGTGAGGCAGTGATTCACGAATTTGCTGTTGAATACGGGGGGCATTGCGAGCGACGCCTGGCTGTTCACAGTCGATGCTGCGGGAATCGAGCTACTCGATGCAGATGTAAGCACCAATCGGACAGGGGTTCAGGTCGCCAATTCCAATGGAGTGCTTCAGGTGCGTTTGCGGGCACCGGTGGGCGGCACTTACGCGAGCGTGAGCGTGAGTTCGGCTGCGGGCGATGCGCGCGGTCATGTCGGGATCAACCTGATGGACGCGGTTCCACCGGTTGCGCGGGCCAATGTCCTGGCATCTGCGGGGCAGAGCCGCGTCTGGGTGTCCTGGCAAACCAATAGTGAACCGGACATCGCGGGCTATCGCGTCTATTACCGCGCCGGAACGGCCAGGCCGCCCTGGGACGGCACGGCGGCGGTCGAAGGGGCGGAGTCACCCGTCAGCGTGACCGGCACGAACTGCCTGCTGCGCGGACTGGCGCTGGGAACGAATTACTTCGTCGCCGTGAGCGCGGTGGATACGACGGGCAACGAGAGTCCGCTCTCCGCGCCGCTGTCGGTGGCGCTGACGCAAACGCCGCCCACACCACCGACGGCCGTGGTCGCGCGGTTGGGAGGGGACCGGACGAACGTGCTGATGTGGGCGCTCTCAGAGGACGACGACTAAAACGACCGCGACGTGGCGCGTTACGAAGTCTGGCGCGTCGTGATGCCAGGAACGAATTGGGTGAAGGCGGGCGACGTGCCGGCGGGGATCGGGCTGTTCAGCGAGACTAACGTGACCGGGCTTTGGGCAACACAATACGTGCGCTACGCGGTGTGGTCGGTGGACAGCGGCGGGCTGGCGTCAGGCCTGGCGCTGGCGAGCCGCGTCCTGCCGAGCGGCGCGGGCGTGGATAACGACGGCGACGGGATGGCGGATGATTGGGAACTCGCTCACGGGCTGCGGCCGGATGATCCGAGTGATGCGCTCGCGGACGCGGATGGCGACGGCCTGACGAACTTGCAGGAGTATCTGGCAGGCACAGACCCGAACATCGTGAATCGGCCCTACTTGGCAGCCTTCGGCGTAACGACGAGTGGCGGATTTGCGCTGGCCATCGGCGACTTGTTTGGCCGGAGCGCCACAGTGCAAGTGTCCCCGAATCTGCTGGACTGGCAGTCGGTCACGAATCTCAGCAGCGGAACGAACGCGACGATTTACTTCCAGGACAGGACCGCCACGAACCAACAACGGTTCTATCGGGCGGTGATGCCGTAAGATCGAAGTTCGAACTCGGTTTGGGCCGGGCTCAACTCCGCTCTTTCGGCGGTTTGGGGGGCGGCAGGCGGCGTTCCAGACGGAGCAACGCATTCTCAAGCTCAAAGAGTTGCTTCCACACGGCGCAAGACCTCCCAGGTGTCGTTCATGGTGCGGCGGGATGCAGCGCGCAGGCGTTCAGCCCGGGCCTGCTGACGGCGGATGTCTTTCTGGACTTCCCTGAATTGCCGCAAGCAGTCGTCAATGAGCGCGCGATACTTCGCGTCGTGCTTGCTCAGGCCGTTGGCGGTGGCGGCTTTCGTTGTCATGGGAGCATTCTAACCGCACAAAGCGTGAATGCAATGAGCTGTTTTGAACCGGACGGCACGGTCAAGCGCGGTGCCCGCATTGATACGCGCGAGACGCGGCTCCGAGGCGGTTTGTCCATCACGCTGGCGGATCGCGGCGAAGGATCGCTTCAAAGCCGGCTTGCTCGAAGTGGACGTCGTAGGCCAGGGCGTGGGTGATGCCCCTTTCCCGCATCAGGCAAAAGGAAACGCAGTCGGTGAGCGACCACTCCTTGTCCGGACGGTCGCGGTGGAGTTGGAGGCCGGCGACAAACAGCTCGGGGGAAGCATGAACCAAGGTGTAGTTCGGGTCGCCCGAGATCATCTCAACGATCCGGTGGGCGCGCGGTCGGTCGGCGCGCTTGGAAAGGTTGTTGACCGTTTCGCAAAGGACGTACTCGGTGACGAGCAGCAGCTCGGATAAACACTGCGCCCACGCAACGGCTCGCCGGTGGAGTGCGTCCGTGGGCTGGGCGAACGCGAGCAAGAAGCCGCTGTCCACGAGGATCATGGTTTCTTGGGCAGGCCGTAGAGGTAATGATCGTGCTGGGCGGCTCCGTCCGTTGGCCAGTCAGGATTCTCCGGAACTTCCTCAAGGGCTCTGAGCAACTTCATGAGCGGGCGGTCCTCGGCAGAAAGTGGGACGCGCTTCTTGAGCGGTTGCACACGCACTTCCAATGCACAATCCATCGGCAGACTCACCGGTTCGTCCGGGATGAGCACCTTGCCGTCGAAATGGGCGGTCAACGTTGTCATACGCTGCGAACGTAGCCGCTCGCAGGAGAAGAGGCGAGCAGGAAAACAGGCTCTCAGATCAAAGGACCTTGGTTTGGCCTGGAATCGCGACCGGATACCGGCCATTCGCATCCGGGACGATCGGCGGCTTGGAATCCCAGGTGTAGCCGTCCAAGCCGGGCGCGAGTTCGAGATTGGAGGCCATTGCCTCCTCCCAAGTAATCATTTGACCTGACTCAGCCGCCATCCGCCCCATGATCGCCACCAGGCAGGCTTTGGCGCAACGTTCCGCTTCATTATATGGCTTGTCGTGGCGGATCGCGTCGAAGAGCAGATCATGCTCCACCTGGTACGGATCGCACGGCGGGCCGCTGTAACGCCAGATTTCGTTCTCCGGGGTCTGGACCTGATTCCGGTAAATCCTCGGCTTCGGCGCCGCCAGGCTTTCCATGAGCACCGCCGACCCTTTCGAGCCGTGCGCGAAATCGCTAAAGATATCCCAGCAATTGTTGACGTGCCGGCCCTGGGCCAAAAGCCGGGCGCCATCGGCGAACGAGTATTCCACCATGAAATGGTCGAACAATTGGTCCGGCTCGGTGCGGGCCGAACGACCGCCCATGCCTTGCGCGGAAACGGGCCAGGCGTTCTTGGCCCAACAGCAGACGTCGATGTTGTGAATCAGCCAATCGACAAAGAAACTCGCGTTGAGCCAGGTAAAACTGTTGTAGTTGGCAATCTGGTGGGCCAGTTCGGTCATGCCGGGCTGCTTCGGCTGGTAACCCACCGGGCCGTGCATGCGATAGGTGCGCAGCGTAATGAGATCGCCAATGGCACCGTCATGCAGCCGCTGGATGGCTTCCTCGCGCGGTTTGTCATGGCGCCACATCAGGCCGCCGGCCACCTTCAGGTTTTTCTCCTTGGCCAGCTCGCCCGCGCGCAGGACCCGCCGCACGCCCGGCGCATCGACAGCAAACGATTTTTCCATGAAGACGTGGATGCCCTTCCGGACGGCGTATTCCAAGTGAATCGGCCGGAACGCCGGTGGTGTGGCCAGCAGCACGACGTCGCCTTGGTCGAGCGTGTCGATGGCCTTCTTGAAAGCGTCGAGCCCGACAAAGCGGCGCTCCGGCGGCACCTCCATTTGGGCAGTGAACTTCTCGGCAAGGTTCTTCAGGCTCGACTCCAGCCGGGGCTCGAAAGCGTCGGCCATGGCCCAGAGCTTCGTGGGACCTTTGGTGGACAAAGCATTTAAGGCAGCACCGCTCCCGCGTCCGCCGCAACCGACCAGGGCGATTTTGATGGTGTTGTTTTCGGCGGCATAATTGCGCGCCGCGATGACGCGGGCCAGGGCCGCGCCGGCCACGGCCTGGCTGGAAGTTTTAAGAAAGTCACGGCGAGTCGTTTGGCTTGGCGGTGTGTTTTGTGGAGAGTTCATGGTTTGCTCCTTCAAGGTTAGAGGTGCGCTGCGCGTGGTTTAGGGTTATTGAATCAATCATTCTCCCGGGCCTGTTCAGCCCAGGCCGAACAGCCGGCGGATGAAAGCCGCGTTGCGCTTCGCGTCGGCCATCGCGTTCCCGGACGGATTGGCGGTTTCCATGACAATCCAACCCTGGTAGCCGATCGCTTTGATCGCAGCCGCAATGGGCTCGAACTGGATCAGGCCTTCGCCGAGGTAACGGTCGCGGTCTTTGAAATGAATGCAGGCGATCCGTTCCTTGAGAAACCGAATTTCCGCCGGCACGTCGTAGCCTTTGCCGGTCGAGTTGCCGACGTCGTAATAGACGCGCACCGACGGGTGCCCGATGCGCTCGAGCATCTCGGCGTTTTGCCGCCCCGAAAGCGTGTTCTCGATGGCAAGGATCACGCCGGCGTCCTTGGCCCGCGGCGCGGCGTCCTTCAACCGCTGGATGGCCACGTCCACGTCGGCTTGTTTCACCTGGCCATCCCTCAGCAGGTCTCCTTTCCCGAAGAACGCCACGAGGATGACGCCCGCGCCGAGGTCCTTGGCGGCGTCGATGCTCTGCTCCAGCCAGGCGGGAGCGCGCGGATCAACCGCCAAGGGATTGGAGTTCAGCAAGCCCATCATGAACGACGAGATCGTCAGGCCCGTCTTGGCCATTTGTTCTTTGTACTGTTGGCGCACCGCCGGGTCGGCAACGTGCAGCTTCTCAGCCGCATTGCCGACACCGATCTCGACGCCGTCCAAGCCCGCCTCCTTCGCGTCTTCGAGGCCGATCCGGCACGAGCCGATGCGGATTTTGACGGCTGGTGTTGGCGCCACCGCTTCCACCGGCAGTTGGGAAAGAGTTGCGCCGCCGGCCAAGCCGGCCAGGGCTCCTTTGCAGAAAGTTCGTCGTGTGATCATAAAGCTGTTAACTGAGGACTTTGTCTTAAATTGTTGAGGCACTCATGGTTCCTCAGCCGTCTCCTTGCAGTAAGGGTAGCCGGAAAGAAACCGCAGAGACGCGATGGACGCGGAGAAGATTAAGTTTCGGTTTGGCGGAAACCATTCACCCTTCAGTGACCGAATCTGACTTGGCTCTTCTTCGTTCCTCTCAGCGTCCATCGCGTCTCTGCGGTTCAATTGGCCGCGCTCGAATTGCACAGTTGCGGCTGAGCTTCTTTTCATATCCAGATCGTCAAGGCAGGTCATTCGTGCCGTCGAAGGAAAGCGCGAAGGCGTGGCTGGTTTGCGCCAGCGCGCGCTGGGCGGCGGCAGTCCGGGCGAAGGTCGCGATTTGCACAAGTCACAGCACCTGCGTCACTCCCGGGATCGGGTGTGGATACGTCCCATCGGGCCGAGGCAGAACCGGCGGGTTTGCGTCCCAGGCGTAACGCTCCGGGGCCAGCACCTTGTTCGACGCGAAGGCTTCGTCCCAGGTGATGCGCTGCCCGCTGTGCGTGGCCATGCGACCGAGGATCGCCAGCATCGTGCTCCGGGCCATGGACAGACTGTCGTTGATGGGACTGCCCGCCTGCATCGCGGCGAACATCTCCCGGAAGCAGTTGACCTCCGCATCCGCGCGGTCGGACTCAGGCTGCCATTTGAGTTCGCCTTTGTTCGAGTAAATGCCCGACTGCTTGCGAGTGCCGCCCTGGCGCAGTTGCCCTTTCGTGCCGAACACCGTCCTATAAACTCCGTCAAAGCAGCCCTGCTGCTGGCGAGTCATCGCATAGACGCGCGGGCCGTTCGCATACTCAAAGACCACGGAGTGATGATCGAAAATGTCGCCGTATTTGGCCTCGACGCGTTGCGAGCGTCCGCCGTAACCCCAGGCGTGCAGCGGCGGTTGTTCGCGCATGAGCCAGCCGACGAAGTCCAGGAAATGGACGTGCTGCTCGACGATGTGATCCCCCGAAAGCCAGGTGAAGTAGTACCAGTTGCGCATCTGGAATTCCATCTCCGTCCAATCCGGCTGGCGTCCGCGATGCCACAACGGCCCCGTGTTGTACACGCCTTCGATGGCCACGATGTCGCCGATCTCGCCGTCATGAATGCGCTGCACGGCGGCGCGCGCGGTCTCCGAATAGCGCGTTTCAAAACCGCTGATGAAACTGATCTTCTTCTGGCGCGCCTTCTCCCCGGCGGCCAGAACGCGGCGCACGCCGGGCACATCGACGGCCATGGGCTTCTCGGCAAACAGATGCACGCCCGCGTCGATGCACGCTTCAATATGCCTGGGCCGGAAATGCGGCGGCTCCGCCAGAATCGCCACATCGACGCCGGTGTCGAGCAACTTGCGGAAGGCGTCGAAACCCGAAAAACAACGGCTGTCATCGACGGCGATCTGATCGCCTTTTTGTTGCTTGAGAGCCTTGCGGGCGCCGTCCATGCGGTCGGCGAAGGCATCGGCCATGGCGGTCAAACGGGCGTTCGGATTGACCGAGAGCGCGTTGGCCACAGCGCCGGAACCGCGGCCGCCGCAACCGATCAAGCCGATCTTAAGGACATCACTCCCCGCGGCGTAGGCGCTGCGACCGACGTCCAAAGTGCCGGCGATGGACGCCCCGGCCAGCAGGCTGGATTGAACGAGGAATGTCCGGCGTGATTGTTGAGAAGCTGCTCCTGTCTTGTTTGTGTCTGACATAATTCGATCCTATCGTTTGTTGAGTTCCGTCACACTGCACCAATACCAACCTGCCCACAAGTCCCAACCTGCGGCCCGGTCCTTCACTGCTGAGCCGCAGGACCGTGGCTGGCCGCATCCAGCGTGCGCAACAGTCGGACGCCATCAAAGAATGCAGCGCCGCCCATCGCGGTCGGGGCGAGGCCCGTCAGGGTAAAAACGCCGAAGTCCTTCCAGAGATCGACCGTGACGACGGTCCAGTCTTTGGGGACGTGCGGGGAGAGCTGGCGCGCCTGCCAGCCGGTGGTGTTGTGGCCGCAGTAATAGCGGCGGAGCGCCTGCCCGGCGGGCGGCCACTGGCCATCGGCGGCGAGTTCAAGCATCACGCCATGCCCGCGCGGCGACTTCCAGGCGAACTGCAAATAACGGTACTCACCCGCGCCGGGATGTTCAAGGATGCGATGGTTCCAACCGGCAATCTGCGCCGAGAAACGCTGCGGCGGCGTGATCACCAAACAGGCCCGGCCCGAGAGCCGGTCTTCGGTCGAGACGGCAGCGGCGCCTGCGCCTTCGTTCAGCGCTTCGGCGAAGGAGCGGTCGTCATCAAACAACGTCAAAACTGGCGAACCCGGACCAAGGGCCTCGCGCAGATATCCCAGAAGGTCCGCCACATCTCCCGGGCGCAGCAGTTCCTCGAAGTTCTCCGGCATGATCGACGTTGCGGACGCGGTGATCGACTCGATGTCCTTGCGCAGGATCGCCTGTTCGGTGCCATCGTCGCTGGGCAGCGTGACGCTCGTCGCGGTTTCAGCGGAAAGAATTCCGGTAAACAGGTCGCCTCTCAGGGTCATCACCATGTAACTGTGGTAGCCGGCCGTAATCGTGTCGCTGGGTTGGAGGATGTCGAGCAGCAGTGTCTCCTCGGCGCGGCCCTTGGCGCCGCCCAAGTCCGGGCCGATCTGGCCGCCTTGGCCCTGGACACTGTGGCATTTGACACAGTGTTCCTGAAAGAGCGCCTGCCCGTGCTGGGTATCGCGCGATCCTGCCAGAGCCGCCTGGAAACGGGCCAGGACCTCCTGACGGTTCGGGTCGGTGACTTGGCGAGCCAGCAGGGACTCGGCTCGGCGACGCGTCTTTTCATCGGAGAACGTGAGCAACTGGCTGCGGCGCAAGGAATCCAGGCTCTGCGGCGGAAAACTCCCGCTCTCCATCGCATCCAGCAGCGCCGCCAATCGCTGCTGCCGGCGGAAAATGGCGTCGAGCGCCGCCGTCTGCACCCGGGGCGAATAGGCGCTGTAGCCGGCCAGCAAGGCCGGGCCGACGGCCGGATCGTCGGACGCGGCCAGCGCTGCCACCGCGGCAAGCTGAACGTCCAGCGGCTGGCGGGCTTCGAGCAGTTTCCTGGCCGCCGGCCCCAGTGTGGAAAAGGGCGCGCCGGCCAGCCACGCGATGGCGGATTGCCGCTCCTGCACCGAGCGGCGCGGATCGAGCGCCTCCTGCGCCGCACGCTCGAACACAGCGAGGATTTCGGGAGCTTGTGCCAGTTGCAGCAGGCTCGTCAATTGCAGGGCCAGCGTCCGGACTTCAGGAGCGGAGCTCGCCAGCAATTGGCGCCATGCAGCCAGCCCGTTGGCCGCCGTGAGCACGGATGGCTGGCCACGGCGCAACCCTTCGAGCAAGCCGGCCAGGCAGTTGGTCTGGACCGCCGCCACCTCGGCGGCCTGGAAGCTCGTGATGGTTTCGAGCAGATCGCCGATCTCCTCGTTTTGTTGCCGCGCTCCCACCACGGAGGCGAGCGGTTTGAACAAATGCCCGCCCACTCCCGCGCCGCCGGTTTGCCGCAGAATCTCGTTCAGCAAATGGCTCGCGGACTCCGGCACTGAGCTGACGATGGCGGCTTGCATCCAACGGTCGTCGCCGTAGCGCGAAGCCAGCGTGGCGAGCGCGGCCAACCGGCGCACGTCGCGCGTTCCGCCCAGGGTGAAGGCAGCCTGCAGCCGCACTTTGGCATCCGCATCGTCAATCATCCGCAAAACTGTCTCGAGCAGGGCCGGGCGCTGATCGAGCCACCGATCGGCTAGGCGCAGCGCGTGCAGGCGCACGCCAGGATGCGCATCGCCCAGGGCGGCTTCGACGAGCACGGGCTCCAGCGCGTCCAAGCCGTCCAGAGTGTAGAGCCCGTGCAACCGCGCCTGCGGCGTCGGTCCATTGCGAACGAGGGCAACCAGCGGCGTGACGGCGGATTTATCCTTGCGCTCGACGAGCAGCCGCTGCGCCGTGAGGCGGAGCCAGGCATTTCCGCTCGACAAGGTGCGGACCAAAGTGGTGACCGAAGCGTCTTCGGCAAGAACCCGGGTCGATGGCTTGAGTTTCTCCCTTTCCACGAGGGAGAGGCCCGGCGTGAGGGGAGGATGGGCCTCCGAACTTACCGGGGGCGCGGCTTTGTCCGGAGGGGACGGGGCCTTTGCCAAACCGGCCTGGCTCGGCAGGGCCGCCTGTTCATAAAGCACGCGCCAGATGCGGCCGCGGTCGTGGCCTTTGATGAGGCCGTATTGCTGTTGCAGATAGCGCGGAATCGCCGAGTAGTCTTCGATGATCTCGCGATACATATCGACAACGTAGAGCGCGCCTTCGGGGCCCACCGCCAGGTTGACGGGCCGGAACCATTGCTCGGTCGAGGTGAGGAACTCAGTGTTCTCCAGGGGCCGCACCGCCTTGAAGCTCGCGCCGGCGGTTTGCAGCACGCAACGGTGGATCAGATTGTAGGCGCTTTCGCACGAGAAGTGGTTGTCACGGTACTCGACGGGGAATTGGTCTGCGCGATAAACGAGCGGCGCGCAGGCGGCTGTGACGAGGCCCATGGTCGTCTCCGCGGCGCCGTAGAACTTCACCCAATCCGGCTCCTGGCTGCGCCGGAGCCGCCACGGGTCGGGCGGGGCGGTGGGAAAAACCTGCGCGGGATGGCCGTAGCTGCTGATGTTGACGACCGTGTTCGGCGCGGCGTAATGCGGATTGCGCGCGAGATAGCGGTATGGCAGCGGCGCGACGTAGAGCGCGTGCTGCTGGTTGGACACGAGGAAGCGGTCGTCCCAGTCGCTCAGCGCGAGGCCAAAGCCGCTGGTGCCGCCGGAGACCGGTTCGAAGCGGCTGCCATCGGCCTTGAAACGAAAGCCCGTGCGGCCCAGCTTGACCGGAGTGGCCAGATGCGGCCCGCGAATGGTGCCGGCGCTGCCGTCACCACAGGCGGCGTAAATCCAATTGTCCACCCCCCACTGGGGATGGCTGATCCGCGTCCAGAGTTCGCCCACGCCAAATCCAGTGAACAACGTCTCGCGCACTTCCGCCTGGCCGTCGCCGTTGCGGTCCGCCAGGTAAACAATGTCCGGCGCGCAGAGCACAATCACGCCGTCTCGCGCCGCCACCACGCCGTAGCAGGCCGGCAGGCGGTCCGCCCAGACCGCCGCCCGGTCCATGCGCCCGTCGCCGTCGGTATCTTCGAGCAGTTTGACCGTGCCGTACGTCTCTTTCTCCGCGCGCTCGAGTGCTTCTTTGCTGGCCAGGATGCGGCGCACGGATTTGTCGAGCTGGCCGGTCTTGTTCAACTCCAGCACCTCGTAATGGCCTTCGAGGTTGTAGCCGTGGAGTTCGCAGACAAAGATGCGTCCGCGCGCGTCAAACGCGATGCCTGTTGGGTCGGCTAGGTGCGGTTCGCTCGCGACCAACTCGATGCGGAAGCCGGCGGGGAGTTGAAATCGCTTCAGGCTTTCTTCGGGCGAGAGCGGCGGCGGTGTGTCGTCGGCAGGCTTGATTTCGGCGGCGATGAGGCACGGCGAACAGGCCAGCCAGCAAACGATGGCCCGCACGCACCACGAACGGAGCGCGGACTTTAGTCCGCCTTCGCTCGGCGGGCCAACGGTCAAGCGGACTGAAGTCCGCGCTCTGAAAGTCAGAGTCACGGAAAGCAACTCCCGGCCTTTTCGGTCGCGCATGGGTCCCCTGAATCGGGCGGAGACGCATTCCACTGCGTCCCCAAATTCATGGTTTGATCAATGGGACGCGGTGGAACGCGTCCCCGCCCTTTGGCTGCGGCTTGGCTGCACCGGGAGGTTTAGAGCACCTGCGTCTGCCCGGGCACAGCAATCGGGTAACGGCCATTCGTGTCCGGCATGACGGGCGCGTCGCCGTCCCAGGTGAGTTTGTCAAGGCCCGGCGCCAGTTCGACGTTGGAGGCGAGGGCGTCGTCCCAGGTAATCACCTTCCCCGATTCGCAGGCCATGCGGCCCATGATGGCGGTCAGGCACGACTTGGCGCTGCGCTCGGTTTCGTTGTAGGGCTTGTCGTTGCGGATGGCGTCGAAGAGCAGGTCGTGCTCGACCTGGTAGTGGTAGAATTCCTTGATCTTGGATTCCCAGATCTGGTTCGAGCGCGTCAGTTTGTGCGACTTGAAGATCTTGGG
>CAYIIH010000256.1:0-13041 GCA_964363225.1 uncultured Verrucomicrobiota bacterium
GCCATGCCTGCGCCCAGCGAAATGCGTCCCGCACAACGTCTCGGACGCGCCCTCCTGCTTCAGTGGCAGGCGCGTCGCGCGGAATCCCCCGGGGCACGCGAACGCCTCTTTGCCGAAGCCGAGGCCCTGCTGACGTTACCCGACGAGTTGACCGGCGAATGCCGCACCGCCTTCGTGGAAGCACGCGGCTTCCTCATGCTCGCCCGTGACCGGGCGACCGAAGCCCGCGACTACTTTGAGCAGCAACTCGCCGCCTCTGCACCCCGCTCTCCGCTCGGACTGCGCCTTGGCCTCGCCGAAGCCCGCGCCCGCCTTGGCGAAACCCTCAGCGACACGGAAGAAGCTGAACTCGCCTCCTTCGGCCCCGAAGGCAGCATCCTGCCCCTCGTCCTGAAAGTCGTCCGCCTCCTCGAATCCACCGCCTCCGACGACGCCCTCCGCGACTTGCTCCTCGAACTCTACCCCCGCGTCCGCGAGCTCGCCGAAATGCCTCCGTCTGAATTGGGCGAAGAGGACGAGCCATCGGAACCTGCCGCTCCCATGCGCCAACCGGAAACGAGGGACACCATGATGGCTCAACTCCTCCTCGCAAGCGTCTTCCACCCCGCCGCCATCAACACCCCAGCCGACCTCCAAGCCGCCGACTCCATCCCCCGCGTCCGCGCTTTCCTCAAGACCCACCGCGACGACATCTTCTCTGTCGCCGAGAAACTCGCCTTGGCCGCATAGGCAAGCCTTCGCATTCATACCTGCCTGCGAGCTCGTGTCCAGGTTGGCGCAGGAGTTCGGCCTGTCCACCGAACGGTGAATCTTCGTGCCCGGCAAACCCCTCACCCGCCCTTCGGGCACCCTCTCCCACATTGGGGTGAGAGGGACGGCGAGTGGGTGAAGCAGGGCGATATCTCACTGTTGCTCTCCCCAGAAGATGCCGCCGCCGCACCCGGATCGTCGGCCCTTTGGAGGGCCGGACGTGAATAGCCGCAGGTGCAACCTGCGGGTGCCCCCGGCACATGATTGTCCGGCCCTGCAAGGGCCGCACCGGTTGGGGGGGACGTCGTTCCGTGGGCTGGCGCCCACGGCTATTCACGGTCAGCCGCTTCGTGGCTGCTGGTGCGGCCTTTTCTTTTCCAGCCCCAGCGGCTCATGCGTCCAAGAGGCCTTCCGCCTTCAAACGGGAGCAGCTTCCGAGTGCGCTACGAGACGGAGCGCATTGCGCTCTGCCACTCTTGGATGCGGCGTGTCGAGTTTCCTGGCTCAAGCGCTCTTTGCCGGAAGAGAAGGACGCAACATCCGGCTGATCCGGGTGAAAGTCTCCGGCGGGAATCCCATGGCGCGTTTGAGCTGATAATCGCGTTCCAGGACGTTCGGCTGCCGTTCCCATTGCCGAAACGCCTTCCAATCTACGAATCCTTGCAGCCAGGCCCAGTGGCCAAACACCGGCACCGGATAATCGCTCCCATGCACCATGCGCTCCACGAGCGGCTTCTGCAGACAGCGCGGCACGACGCTCCCGCGAATCGGAACGTTGAACGCGCTGATATCTCCGTAGAGCCGGGGATGCCGCCGGGTCATTTCCACAAAGTGATGAAAATATTGCGGATCGAACAAGCCGCTCTTGGTGCCGCTGTGCGCCGCGATCACGGTCAGGCCGCATTGCAGCGGCCATTCGAGCGTCCGGGGATCCGCGAGTTCACGACGCACCACCTGCACCGTGTGTTCGCCCCCGGTGTGGGCCAGGAGCGGCAGGCCCGTTTGCACCATGCGTTCCCAAAAGCGGGTGTAACGGCGGTCGCGGCAGTCGATGTTTTGGCAGTTGGGCAGGCATTTCATCATGACAGCGCCCTCCGCCACACATCGGTCCAACTCTTCCAACGCATCCGGCCGGGCCGGATGAATCGACACCGCCGGAAGAAACTCCCGGTGCGCACGCGCCAGCCTCAGAACGTAATCATTTGGAACATAGGCAGTCCCCAAGTCTTTCCGCAATTTCCCCTGCTCATCATAAACTTGCTCGTGCGCCAGGATCACGACGGCATCCAGCGAAGACCCGCGCACCCACTGCAAAAGCTGGTCAACGTAAAGCTGGTCCAGATTCTCTCTCAACGCGCTGAGGGGCAAGCCGATGTGGTGCGCCATCAAGGCCTGCAACGGCCAACGCCACGCCGAAGGCCGAATCCAGCAGCCGGTGCCGCCGCTGCCGTTTCCCACCATGTGAACGTGCATATCGATGGCCCTCGGGGATGGCAAACCGTTGGGAGCATTGGAGACAGGATCAGCGCTGGTTGGCATGGCGATCAAGCGATACTGGACGCATTGTTTGGTTTCAAGCCTTTAGCGCGTGTACGGAAATTCCAGAACATTTGTTCGTCCTCGTTCTCGTCGTCCTCCTCGTCCTCGAAATTGAAGGCAACATCGAGGACGAGGACGAGAACGATGCCGAGGACGATGCCCCCAATCGATTTTCCGTACACGCTCTTAGAAAACAACGGCAGGCGACAAAGACCCCTGGCTTTGAATGGATTTGGCTTCGGCTCGGTCTGTAGTGCATAATGCGCGCTGAACAGACGAGAACAATGAAATCCGACAATTGGATGCCCTGGGGCCTGGGTGTGATGGCCATCGCTGTGCTGGCGGTGTGGCTGCTTATGGAACCCGGCCTGCGGCCGGTTTTGCGCGTGCCGGGAACAGATCAAGTGCCCGCCAACGGCGATACCGGGCCCAAATCCAATCCCGTGCTGGCGGGAACATTAAGCCAATTCGATGGGCAGCCGGCCAATTTACCCGGAACTTGGCCCCGGTTCCGCGGTGCCGGCGCCGATGGCATCAGCGCCGAAACGCTCAACCTGGCCAGGAATTGGGACGCCTCCGGACCACGGCCACTGTGGTCCGTTAACGTGGGTGAAGGGTATGCCGGCGCGGCCGTGATGAGCGGGCGTGTTTATGTGATGGATTATGATCACGAGAAGAAACAGGACGCTTTGCGCTGTCTCTCGCTGGCGGACGGCAAAGAAATCTGGCGTTTCGCTTATCCGGTTTCGGTTAAACGCAATCATGGCATGTCGCGGACCGTCCCGGCCGTGACCGAGAAATACGTGGTGGCTATGGGGCCGAAGTGCCACGTCGTCTGCCTGGAGGCCGCGACCGGCGTGTTGCGCTGGGGACTGGACCTGGTTTCGCAATACGGCGCCACTGTTCCACAATGGTATGCGGGTCAATGCCCGCTCATTGATAGGGGCGTGGCCATTCTGGCGCCCGGCGGCAAAGACGCATTAATGCTGGCTGTCGATTGTGAAACCGGCCAGACGCTCTGGCAGACGCCCAATCCGCATGGCTGGAAAATGACCCATTCCTCGGTCATGCCGATGGAATTCGCCGGCCACCGCATGTATGTGTATTGCGGCAGCCACGGCGTCGCGGGCGTGTCGGCCAAGGACGGCTCAATTCTTTGGGAAACAACGGCCTGGAAAATCAGCATCGCCACCGTGCCTTCGCCCCTGATTCTGGACAATGGCCGTGTTTTTTTGTCGGGCGGATATGACGCGGGCAGTTTAATGCTGCAGTTGCAGGAAGAGGGCGGCCGGCTGACGGCGCAAAAGGTGTTTAAACTGGCGCCAGAGGTTTTCGGAGCGACGCAGCACACACCGGTCTATTATGGCGGACACCTTTACGGAGTCAGAGCCGATGGGAAATTTGTCTGCCTGGCTCCAGATGGGAAGGTCCAGTGGACCAGCGAATCAAGCCCGTCGTTCGGCTTGGGATCATTCCTCTTGGCGGGCGGATTGATTTTCGCCCTGAACGATTCCGGCAAGTTGACTCTCATTGAGGCGACTCCTGACAAATACACTCAACTCGCTCAGGCCCAGGTGTTGAACGGACGCGAATCCTGGGGCCCAATGGCCCTCGCCGGCGGCAGGCTCATCGCTCGGGACCTGACCAAAATGGTCTGCTTGGAAGTCACAGGCCGATAGGCACCGGACCGTGCTGGTTTCATTCCCGCAACCTTCCTTCAGAATGTGTCCGGAAAACCGATTTTGGGCATCGTCCTCGTCGTCGTCCTCGATGTGCTGCACGAGGAGTTCTGACCTGCTCGCTGCTCACTAACCCAGAAAAGGGAGACTGAATCAGGGGACACCCGGCGTTGCGTGGTGGCAGACCAGCACATTGCGAGAAGCCTTTCGCGTCACTGCGGCAGGCCATAACTCAATCCGCCAGCGTGGCAGGACAAAAAAAGGTTAGCTTTTGGCAAAACAAAGGTAGCAACTTATGGCCGCTCCGACCGAGACTTACCTCAAAGTTCACCTTGTAGCAGAGTAACTGTTACGAGCAGAATTCGGTTCTCAAGAAACATTAGTCCCTAAGCGGTCAATGATGCCGTTGGAATCAATGAAGACCTGCAGCCGCCACGAGTTTTGGCGCGCCGCCGCGCGCTATCCGCTGCTGGCAGCCCTCGCCGTCCTGAGCTCGGTGCTGGCTGTTAAACATCGCTCCCGAGCCGGAGAGGGCGCGTGCCTGAATCGCGGCCTGTGTCACGGCTGCGGAGTGTTTTCAAGTTGCGGATTGCCGCCCGCCCTCGCTGCCCGGCACACTCCAACAAGGACTTAGCCATGAACCCGTCAAAAAGAATTCTCTGCCGGCGGACCTTCCTCAAGTACGGAATTGGCGCTGCGGGACTGCTGGGAATCGGCGGCGCCGTGGCCATGCGGCTGCGTCATAGACCCTCACCAGCGGCTGCCCAAGCGACAGCGCATCCCTTTGCCTACGAGCTGGATGCTTGGCGCCAGACCGATCCGCAACTGATTCATTACGAGCAAATCGGCCAAATCCGCAGTCCGCATGCCGATCCGAGGCGCATCGCCATCGGGCCGGAAGACCAATTGCATATCGCGGCCGGCAAGTACGTCAGCATTCTGGACCGCCAAGGCAACGCCGGAACGGACATCGCCCTCGCAGCCGAACCACGCTGCCTCGCCGTGGCCGCCGACGGTACGATCTTCGTCGGCTTGCGGGACCATTTGGAGGTCTATCATCATAAAGGCCAACGCACGGCGGTCTGGGAGTCTCCAGGCCGCAAGACTTGGTTCACCGGCTTGGCGGTCGGCGAAAACGACGTGTTCGCCGCCGATGCCGGGAATCGTCTGGTGCTGCGTTATGACCGATCTGGCAAATTGATCGGCCGCATCGGCGAGAAAAACCAGGAGCGCAACATCCCCGGTTTCATCGTGCCCAGCCCGTTCTTCGATCTTGAAATTGCCCGGGACGGCCTGCTGCGTGTCACGAACCCCGGCCGGCACCGCGTCGAGGCCTACACGTTCAACGGCGACCTGGAATTCGCCTGGGGCAAAGCCTCGGCCGCCATCGACGGCTTCTGCGGCTGCTGCAATCCCATCAGCCTGGCCATGTTGTCCGACGGCCGCTATGTCACCTGCGAAAAAGGCCTGCCCCGCGTCAAGGTCTATGGCGCAGACGGAACGTTCGAGTCGGTCGTCGCCGGATCGGAGTCATTTGCCGAAAATGCCAAGGCGAGCGCGGTCGAAACGTCGGACGGCGCCCAGGGCGGGTTGGACGCGGCGGTGGATTCGCAAGGCCGCGTTTACGTCTTGGACTTGGTTGCCGGCGACGTGCGGATCATGAGGCGCAAGACCGGCCTGACTGGAGCGTCTGCCCTCGAGCTCAAAGGGGGCATAAAGCCACAGCATGGATGCCACGCCTAAGCCAGAAGCCCCGGTCAGCCGCCGCAACTTCATTCGCGGCGGAGTGCGCGTTGCCGCCATGACCGGCGTCGGCGGGTTGCTCGGCACGCTAGCTGGCCGGAGCACTTCTGGAGCGACCCTTTGGCAGATCGATCCGCAAAAATGTCTGCGCTGCGATAAGTGCGCCACCGAATGCGTCCTGCAGCAGTCGGCCGTCAAGTGTGTTCATGCCCATGCGATTTGCGGGTACTGCAAGTTGTGCACGGGCTATTTCAATCCCGAACCCAACGACCTGAACACCGCCGCCGAAAACCAGTTGTGTCCGACCGCGGCCATCAAACGCAAGTTTGTCGAAGACCCCTACTACGAATACGTGATCGACGAACCACTGTGCATCGGCTGCGCCAAATGTGTCGAAGGCTGCAACCGCTTCGGCAACGGCTCGCTCTTCATGCAGGTGCGGCATGACCGGTGCGTCAATTGCAATGAATGCGCGATCGCCAGGGTTTGTCCCGGTGATGCTTTCCGGCGCGTCCCGGTGAGCCATCCTTACCTGCTCAAGACCGTGGGGCATTGAGCATGCACTGCCAACGTCAACTTTGTAGGAGCCGACGTCAGGAGGCTCATTATTCGCGCGTAGGAAGCAAGAGCCTCCTGACGTCGGCTCCTACAAGGTTTGCGGTGGCAGCCTGCCGGCCTCTTTGGTCGCGTTGCCAGCCCATGAACCTCGCCTTCGTAGCGGCGCTCTGGCGGGCGCTGCAGCACTCCACCGGCGGACGCCAGTCCGCCGCTACGCCCCGCCGGATCATGGCCAAGCGAGAAGCCGTTCACGAATTCCGCAGAGTGTTTTACCTTGTCTTGTTCCTCCTCTGCCTTCTGACCGGCGCCGCTTTCGGCGAACAGCGTTTTCCGCCGCCCGAGTTTGAAAGCGGCTACCAACTGCCCGCTACGCAAACGCCTCCGGCGCGCGCGCTCCTCCTGGAGTATCTCGACGTGGCGGTGCTGGTTGCGGCGCTGGGCTTGGCGAGCTGGCTGGTGTTTAAAAAGCGTTCGCGCCAGGGCGTGTATGCGCTGTCCATCTTCTCGCTCATCTACTTCGGTTTCTATCGCGAAGGCTGCGTCTGCGCCATCGGTTCGCTGCAAAATGTCACGCTGGCCTTGTTCGATCGCGGCTACGCGGTGCCGACGGTGGTGACCGCCTTTTTCGTCGCCCCGCTGGCGGTCAGCCTGTTTGCGGGCCGGGCATTTTGCGCCGCCGTCTGCCCGCACGGCGCGTTGCAGGACCTGGTGCTGCTAAAGCCGCTGAAGGTGCCGTCCTGGCTGGAGCAAGGCTTGAGCGTACTCCCTTACGTTTATCTCGGCGCGGCGGTGTTGTTCGCGGCGACCGGCAGCGCGTTTGTTATATGCGAATGGGACCCTTTCGTGCCGCTGTTCCGCATGTCGGGCAGCTTCACCATGCTGCTGCTCGGCGCGGCATTTTTACTGCTGGGAATGTTTGTCGGCCGGCCTTACTGCCGCTTCCTTTGCCCCTACGGCGCACTGCTGCGCCTGGGCGCCACGGTGTCAAAATGGCGGGTGACGATCACACCCGATTTCTGCACGCAATGCCGGCTGTGCGAAAACGCCTGTCCCTACGGTGCCATCCAGGAGCCGGCCTCGAACCCGGCCAGCCCGCGCGCGTTGTTCGCCGACCGAAAACGGCTCGCCTGGCTGCTGGCGTTGTTGCCGCTGTTGCTGGTCTGCGGCGGTTGGACAGGATCGAAGCTCAGCACCGCCGCCTCGCGCCTGAATCGGACGGTGACGTTGGCGGAGCAGTATGCCGGCAAAGAGACAACTCTGATTCATGCCGGCCCTCGGACGGCGGCGGACCTTGCCCTCTTTCGCGCCGGCCAAAGTCCAATAGAGTTGTTGACCGCAGCCACGGACATCCGGCGGCGATTTGTGCTGGGCGGCTGGCTGTTCGGCGCTTGGGTAGGACTGGTCATCGGCGTAAAGTTGATCAGTTTGTCCCTTCGCCGGCGTCGCGCCGATTACGAGCCCGACCGGGCAGCGTGTCTGGCCTGCGCCCGTTGCTTCGAGTATTGCCCGAACGAACGCGTGCGACTTGGACTGCTGCCCGCCGGCGCCCCCGGGACCGTTCTGGTCGCCCCCGAAACGAAAGTATGTGCTGCAACGACCCGGTAACATCCCTCATCTTGGTCCGAGAGCTGATCAGCACGGCGCTGACTGGTTGGAGCGGGGGGAGATTCATGCGTAGCGCCGCCCGATGTGTTCCAGCGGAGACAGGAAGCTCACGATTGATCCGATGACCACGACCGCCCCAACGCAACCCTCCGTTCAACCCCGCGAAGGGCAGGTCGATGCCCGCTATCGCGCGTCCGCCGCGACGTGGAAGATTGCCGCGTTGTTTTGCCTGGTGATCTGCGGGGCGCTGATTCTTTTTCACATCCTGTCCAAGGCGGACGATCCCCTGAAATCGACCCAACTCAAGGAGTACAAAGATAAATTGGTCGCCGCGCCCCAAGATGAGCCGCTCAAACAGCGCATCCGCGAGCTGGACCTGCAACTGCGCCACCAATATTTCCGCCAGTTGTCGCTGGCCAACTCGGGCGCGTGGCTGCTGCTGGGCGGCACGGTAATTTTCCTGCTCGCGGCCAAACAAGCGGCGGATCTGCGCAAACCACTTCCCCTGCCCCAGCCTAAACCCAATGCCGCCGAGCAAGCCGCCCGCGCCGCGGCGCGGGCCCGCTGGTCCGTCGCGGCGCTGGGTGTCGCGGTGGCCGCAGGTTTTCTTTCGCTCGCCTTGGGCATCGGCACAGCCTTGCCCAGCCGCCCGGCTGATTTGGAAAAATTGCTTGGTGGCAGTGCTGCCGCCGGCGCCGGCGCCTCTGATTTCGCTTCGCTCGAGGACATGCAGAAAAACTGGCCGCGGTTTCGCGGGCCGGACGGCAATGGCGTTTCAATTCATACGAACACGCCGATCACCTGGGACGTGACCACCGGCGCGGGTCTGGCCTGGAAAACCGAGGTGCCGGCCCCCGGCTTCAACTCGCCGGTTGTGTGGGGCGACCGCGTTTTCCTTTCCGGCGGCGATGTCGCCAAGCGCCACGTGTTCTGCTTCGACGTCAAAACCGGCGCGCTGCTTTGGCGGCAACCGGTGGAAAATGTGCCGGGCAGCCCGGCCCAATTGCCGGAAATCCCCGAGCAGACCGGCTTCGCAGCCCCGACGATGGCCACCGACGGGCGTCGCGCCTACGTCATCTTTGCCAATGGCGATCTGGCGGCCTTTGCCTTCGATGGCAAACTTTCCTGGGCAAAAAACCTGGGCCTGCCCAAGAATGCCTATGGGCATGCTGCATCGCTGGCAGTGTGGCAAGACCGCTTGCTGGTGCAATTCGACCAAGGTGAAAGCGAAGAACACAAATCGAAACTTTACGCGTTTGACGGCGCGACGGGCCAAATCGTCTGGCAGCGGCAGCGTCCCGTGCCCAGCTCGTGGGCGACGCCGGTCGTGATTCAGGCGGCGGGCAAACCGCAGATCATCACGCTCGGCGTTCCGTGGGTGATCGCCTATGCCGCCGCCGATGGCACCGAGCTTTGGCGCGCGGATTGTCTCAATGGCGAAGTCACACCTTCGCCAGTCTTCGCGGGTGGGATGCTGCTGGCGGTCAGTCCGTCCGATAAGCTGATCGCCCTCCGTCCTGACGGCCAAGGAAATGTCACGCAGACTCACCTCGCCTGGACGGCCGAGGATTACATCCCCGATATCAGCAGCCCGGTCAGCAACGGTGATTTGGTCTTCATCATCAACTCGGGCGGTTTTCTGACCTGTTACAACGTGAAGGACGGCGCGAAACAGTACGAACATGACTTCGACATGGAATGCCATGCTTCACCCAGTCTGGTGGGCGACCGGCTCTATTTGTTCGGCACGAAAGGCGCCGCCATCGTGCTCCAGGCGGGCCGGCAGTTCCAGGAATTGGCACGGACAGAGATGGGAGAATCGATTTATGCCAGCCCGGCTTTTGTGCAGAATCGAATTTTCATTCGCGGCTCGAAAACCCTCTTTTGCATCGGTGCCAAAGAAGAAAAGCTGGCGAAACAGCCATGAAACTGACAACCGCTGAAGATCGCCACCGCAAACGGATGAGGAATAGATATTCCCGTCCATCTCTTGCTGAGTCTGAATGCGGTGCCAGAGAACTCCAAGCCGCGGCTGACTCGTCCCCGAAGGGGACCAACGTGAATAGCCGTGGGTGTCAACCCACGGAACAGGCCACCCAATGTCGGTTGACCCTGAAGGGGTCAAACAAATCTGTACACAAGACGGTCCCGTTCCGCGACGAGTGTCGGGAACCGCTCATCAAAGCCGGAATTTAATTCGATGAACGCTATCTGGTTTGAGGTTGGGAACGATTGTTCGGCCCCTTCAGGGCCGGGCCGTTTCTGGCCGCTGCTCCGTGGGTTTTACCTATTCACGTGGATCGCCTTCGGCGAACACTGGAGTTTAAGCATTTCTTGTCACGCCCGGAATGTGCTCGCCTTCGGCGAACGCCAGGCTCGCCGCCTTTGCATCAGGCGAGACGCCAAGGCTACTCGCTCTCTACTTCAGCCGCGTTCAACCGTGGTTTTTCAACTGACCCATGCCCAACGTTGACCTGACCTTTGCCGACCAGGCGGTGGAACGGATCGGACGCACGCCCGATGCGGTGATTCCGATTCTGCAAGCGTTGCAGGAGCACTACGGCTATCTGCCGGACGAAGCCCTGTGCCGCGTGTGCGACACGACTCAGATCACACCCGCCGCCCTCACCGGCGTCTCGACGTTCTACGACATGTTCCGGCATCAACCGGTCGGCAAGTTCATCGTGCGCGTCTGCCGGGGCACGGCTTGCCACGTCACCGGAGCTGAACGGGTGGAAGACGCCCTGCGCCGCCGGTTGCGCATTCCTGCCGGCGATGACACCGATCCCGACCGGCAATTCACCATCGAGCCGGTGGCCTGCCTGGGCTGCTGCACCCTCGCGCCGGTGCTGAAGATGGAACAAGCAACCTACGGCCATGTGACCGCCGAAAAACTGCCGGGCATCGTCCAGGATTTTCTGGCGCGGCAAACAGAGCCCGAGGCTGCGATCACGTCCGGCGAGGAAACGCAACATCCCGGCAGCAACACCGCCGCGCAAATTCACGTCGGCCTTGGTTCCTGCTGCATGGCCAAGGGAAGCGACCGTTTGTTCCAGGCCTTGCAGCAAAGCGTCCAGCAGACCGGCGCAAACGTCGTGGTCAAACGCGTCGGCTGCGTGGGCATGTGCCATCGCACCCCGCTGGTGGAAGTGGCCCTGCCCGGCAAAACGAGCAAGTTCTACTCCGGTTTGGCTCCCGGCCAGGCGGGAGATTTGGTGCGGCGCCATTTTCAGCCGCGCGGTGTGGCGCAACGGGTTTCCAGGCTCTGGACACAGGCCCTGGACGGCCTGTTGCTGGACGATGGGGAGGACCAGATCGCCGGCTCCGCCCTGGGCGCGCGCGACCCTTCGGTGTCGGCCTTCCTGGGCAGACAGGTGCACATTGCCACCGAGCATTTCGGCCAAATCGATCCCCTGGACCTCGATGAATACATCGCCCACGACGGATTCGCGGCGCTGCGGCGATGCCTGGAAGCGCGGAATACGGAATCCGGCCTGCGGAACGAAAGGACCGATCTGCCGCTGCTTACTCCCGAACAAATCATCTCGGCCATCGAACGCTCCGGCTTGCGCGGCCGGGGCGGCGCAGGATTCCCCTCCGGCCCGAAATGGCGCGTCGTCCGCCAGCAAACCGGCGACATCAAATACGTCATCTGCAACGGCGACGAAGGCGACCCCGGCGCGTTCATGGACCGCATGATCCTGGAATCGTTTCCCTTTCGGGTTATTGAAGGCCTGGGCATCGCGGCGCTGGCCGTCGGCGCGCACGAGGGAATTTTCTACATCCGCCACGAATATCCATTGGCCGTCCAGCGCGTGCGCGTGGCCATCAAGCTTTGCCGGGTGCGCGGCTGGCTGGGCGACCGTTTGCTGGGCAGCGATTACCCGTTGCGCCTCACGATCAAGGAGGGCGCCGGCGCGTTCGTGTGCGGAGAGGAAACGGCCCTGATCGCGTCGGTGGAAGGGCGTCGCGGCATGCCGCGGCTGCGCCCGCCGTTTCCGGCCGAGTCCGGACTTTGGAACAAGCCGACGCTCATCAACAACGTCGAAACGCTGGCGCTGGTGCCGTGGATTATCCGGCATGGGGCAGAGGCCTTTGCCGCCTATGGCACGAAGACCAGCAAAGGCACAAAGGTGTTCGCTCTGGCCGGAAAAATCTGCCGCGGCGGTCTCATCGAAGTGCCGATGGGCACGACCATCCGCGAGATCGTCGAAGAAATCGGCGGCGGCGTCGAGCCGGGCCGGAGATTCAAGGCGGTGCAAATCGGCGGTCCGTCGGGCGGCTGCGTGCCGGCGCGGCTGGCGGACACACCGGTGGACTACGAATCGTTGCGCGACGTGGGCGCCATCATGGGATCGGGCGGGCTGGTCGTGCTGGACGACTCGGCCTGCATGGTCGATATCGCGCGTTATTTTTTGCAGTTCACGCAGGACCAATCGTGCGGCAAATGCACCTTCTGCCGCATCGGCACGCGCCGGATGCTCGATATCCTCGACCGTCTCTGCGCGGGCAAGGCCCAGCGCCAGCATTTGGACGAACTGGAGACGTTGGCCCGGCAAGTCAGCCAGGGCAGCCTGTGCGGCCTGGGCAAGACGGCGCCCAATCCGGTGCTCACCACCCTCCGCTATTTCCGCGAGGAGTACGAGGCCCACCTCCAAGGCCGTTGTCCGGCGCGCAAATGCGTGGCCCTGATCAAATACCAGGTGACCGATGATTGCACCGGCTGTACGATTTGTTCGCAGCATTGCCCGGTCAGCGCCATCCCGATGATGCCCTACCGGAAGCACGAGATCAGCCAGGACCTTTGCACGCGCTGCGATTCCTGCCGCCAGGTCTGCCCGAACCATGCGATTGAGGTGAAATGAAATACCCGAGGCCAAATCCGAAATCCGAAATCCGAAAGCCGAAGGAAGTCCGAAGGACGAAATCCGAAAGGAGCGCGGTCACGCCATCCCCGAAGGGGATCGATGTGAATAGCCGTGGGTGGCAACCCACGGAACAGGACGAAAATGAAATCCGCAATCCGAAGGAACGCCGAAGGCTGAAAGCCGAAAGGAAGGAAAGACTGATACCGATATGCGGCTGGTGTAAGAAGATAAGAAGCGATAAAAATTACTGGGAACAGCTTGAGACCTACCTTACAAATGAGGGGTTCGGGATCTTTACT
>CAYIIH010000257.1:0-12939 GCA_964363225.1 uncultured Verrucomicrobiota bacterium
CCAGCCTCCAATCCCAAGAGGTATCAAATAATGCGCCGCAGCTTCCGTGTTCTGATCCTGTATCCATGCTGAACTTCCAGTTAAACGGCCTCGCACAGATTTACAGCAAGGGCCAATCAATCGTAGCGGATTTTCCGCACGGCTACCTTCTGGAGCGAACTTGCCTCACCGCCATCCCGAGGTAACTCCTCCCACGGGCAGGGCAAGCGGCAGTCCTCACCATTGATACTTCTGCAAGCTGATAATTTCTGTCGCCGCACGCCGTTACGATTATCTCGACGCGATCAAATTCATCCCCCTCAGCACCAATGGAGATTGGCACCTGACACTCGAAAAGCCCACCAAACCCTGGCGGGACGAAGCCGTTGAGGCGGGGCGTTACGAATCGAAGCTCTGGCACGACAAGGATTATCCGAAAATCCAGCTTCTCACGATTGAAAACGGGTCCCGGCAATCGCCCAGTCGAGCATGGGAAGTCGTTCGGCATTGGCCAATAGCCGGGACTGGCCCCTCCTTGGAGGTCGCGGAACAGGAGCGCGGTTTTGCCTCCGACTTGCTGAAGGGTGGCCAGGGAGCGAGCGGCCAGGCGGTCCGTGCAGGCACGGGTCTTCGCGGGCGGAAGAGCCTGTTTGAAAATTCCGAGGCGTGCTGTTTTCGCGGAAAAGGCCGAATGGCGAGGCGCGACGAGGGAGCATACCCGCAGCGGTCTGTGACCGAGGAGCAACGAAGCCAGGCGGTCTTTTCCGCGAAAACCCTCCGGGCGGCGGGTCATTTGTCCGGGGCCGGTGTTGGCTCGGCCGTTACAGCCCGCTGCGGGGATGCTCC
The DNA here is from genome assembly GCA_964363225.1 of uncultured Verrucomicrobiota bacterium. Taxonomy (GTDB): domain Bacteria; phylum Verrucomicrobiota; class Verrucomicrobiia; order Limisphaerales; family CAYIIH01; genus CAYIIH01. Next base: position 826 of record CAYIIH010000257.1, read on the forward strand.
GGCCTCGCCGCCTTGGCCCCAGCCAAAATCCCTCGCCGCAGCGCCCCTCGCAATTTTAAACAGGCTCTAACGCCCCCGAGCACTTGCAGCGGGCCTTGGGGAATCGGCTCGTCCTCGGGGAACACCGCCAAGTCGAGGCAACGGTCGCGGTCGTCGGCGTGTTCTACCCGCCTGCAACCATCCAGCCCCACGGCAGCGCCAGAATGTCGGTGTCCAGCGGACGCCCCTGGCCCGCGTGCAACACGACGCTTCGCACCAGGGATGGCTTCTTCTCGAGCGAATCGCGAAACGCTCGGATGCCGGCCGCGTCAGAACTGGTCACGGTGCTGCCAGCCTTGATTTCCAGGGCGACCAGTCTCCCGTTCTGTTCGAGGATGAAGTCCACTTCGTGACCAGGGCGGTCGCGCCAGAAATGGAGCTTGCGCTGGAGCGGGTCCAGCGCCCGCCAGGTTTGCAGCGTCTGGAACAGGGTTTGTTCCAGCCAGAAGCCGGCATCGGGACGGGCCGTGACCTCCGCCGGGGTTTTGAGGCCGGCGAGCGACGCCGCGAGGCCGCAATCCGTCCAGAGGAGTTTGGGCGTTTTGACGAGGGCCACATTGGGATTGGTGGCGAAGGGCCGGATGCGCGTGACGAGGCAGCCGGTTTCCAGCAGGTTCAGGTAGCGATGGGTGGTGGGATGCGTGAGCGCCGCGTCGCGGGCAACGTCAGCCTGGTTCAGCAGTCGGCCCGTGCGTTGAGCGGCCAGCGCCATCACGCGCTGGAAGTCCGGGAGGCTGGACACAGCGCTCAGTTGACGCAGGTCGCGTTCCAGGTAGGTCTGCACGTAGGCCGAAAACCACAGCGCGCGGTCGGAGTTGCTGCCGAGGGCGAGCGCCGGAGGATAACCGCCCCGCAGCAACCAGGCCGGCCAGTCGCCGGCTTCGGCCGGCCATTCCCGGAAGTCAAAGTCGGGGGCGAAGAGCCGGTCGAGCGGGAGGAGGGCGTCCTTCCGCTGCTGCCATTCCGCCGGGCAGAAGGGAGGCAGTTCCAGGTAGATGGCCCGTCCCGCCAAAGTGTCAGCCACGCGGCCCATGAGCAGCAGGTTGGCCGAGCCGGTGAGCAGGAAGTCGCCCGCGCGACGGCGCTCGTCCACGGCCCGTTTGACGGCCAGGAGCAGCGGCGGGGTGCGCTGCACTTCATCCAGCGTGACCGGGCGGCTGCTGAGCAGCGCATCGGGATGACGCTCCGCTTGGTCGAGCACGCCTACATCATCCAGCGTGAAGAAGGCGCGGGACGGGCCGAGGGATTTGACCAAGGTGGTTTTGCCTGTCTGGCGAGCGCCGGTGACGACCGTCACGGGCAGCACGTTCAGGGCAGATTCAAGATTGCGGAGGAACCAGCGCGGACGAATGCCGTTCATGCCGTGAAATAAATCATTTCACGCCATGAAAGGCAATCCCATTCAACTGGCAGCGGGCCTTCGGGAATCGGCGCGTCCCCGGGAAACACCGCTAGGTCGAGGTAACGCTCGCGGTCGTCGGGCGGCAGTTCGTCCACGCTCACGGCGATGGCGCGCAGCAGGTGGGGATAGTCTGGGAAGGCGGGACGGAACTCCTTCAGGTCGCGGCTGCGGAGGAATTCCATGGCGTCCAGCCAAGCCGTGGGGCGCAGATGCACCATCGCGCCAATCATCGCCGGGGCGAGCGGCAGGCAGCCACATTCCCGGGCGACATCCGTGGCCTCTGGGGGCAGAAGGGAAGGGCTGCCCACTGATCACTTGGCGCGACACCCGTGGCCTGCGGAGGCAGAAGGGCTGTCTCCTTCACGCCCGCCCAGTCGGCCAACATGCGCAACGCCCTGGGCAGGCTCAGCACGTCCACACTAATCGGCACGGCGGTCGCCGGCGCCATCAAACGGGCGCGGAATCGGCTCAACTGAACTTGTTCTTCTTGTAAGCCCCCATCTCCGGCGCGTCTGGGTTCGCATCGGGACCAAAGTAACGGAGCACGACCAGCGGCTCGACCGCCGACGTATTCTCGAAGGTGACGCCCGCCTTGGCCGCCGTCTCGGTGCAGAAGACTTCGTCCTCGGTCAACTCGTGGAAACGGATCAGTTTGGGACAATCCAGCGCGATCTGATTCATCCGGCCCTTGCCCTGGACGGTGATCAGGCCGTAAGCGCCGTTGTCTTTGATCGTGCATTTGACGCCGGGATCGACGGTGAGTTCTTTGGCGGTGAAGAGTTGCTGCCCGCCCACCTTGCCATAGACGATCCAGCGATCGACGAAACCTTCCTTGCGCGTATCGGCCGCGGGGACGGGTTCAAGGTAATGATTGTCCTTGAAGTTCGGATCGACGTTGGCTTCCCAATCGAGCTGGTTGACGATGAAGTCGAGGTCGCGGTGCTTTTCCTTGGGCATGTCTTTGACCAGCAGCGACCAAGGGACTTCCCGGCCTTCGACGAGGCTTTGATACATGCCGAAGACGTCCGAGCCCCATTGCGGCTCATAGGTGCAAAACGAGCCGGGCGCATGCAGGATGCACGGGCCGACCAGCCAGCCGGTGCCGGGCTTCAGGCGATACGCCGCCGAGAGATCGAGGATGCCGTTGTCGCCTTTGTTCCAATTCTCCAGGCAACGGCGCACTTGCGCCTTGGTTGTGCCTGGGTTCAGTCCAAAGAACGTGTAGGGGAAATTGTTGCCGACGTTGTTGTGTTGCGGCGGGAAATAGTAAGACTCCGGCTTGCCTTCCTGGCCGACGAGCCGGGCTTGCTTTTGGGACTGGTGCATGTGATGGGGAATTGGCCCCATGTTGTCGAAGAACTTGGAATAGACCGGCCAGCGTTTGTACTTGTTCCAAATCTTCTTGCCGATGAGATCGGGTCCGCATTCGGCCACGGCTTGCTGCAACGTGAAACGCTGGCCGTCCACGATCGCGTAACTCAAGCCTTCATCCGGCGTGCGGTTCTCATTCGCGCACGGGGTAGTGGAGGCGAACCAGCGCTCATCAATGCCGCCGCGGTTCAGGCCGTAGGCGTAAGTGTCATCGGGATGAAGCTTGAGCCGCAGGCCGGGCTGGAGAAAGGAACGGGGCACCCAGCAGGGCGCCAGGCGCAGCAATCCGCCTGAGTCGGCCAGAGCGGCTTCCACGAGGCTGCGGACGTTTTTGGTGACGGTTTGGAGGGAGGTGACGGTTTTTGTGCTCATAAATGTTCTCTGTGAAATAGTGCGATTTGATTTCTCAGGCAAGCTTGAATTGTTTCATGCCGATGGCCGCACGTGAATTCTCCAACGGCCAAACTCCTTCCCTTTTACTTCCCAAACGCCGCCGTGTCCGCTTTTCCGCCGGATTCGAGATAAGCCAGCAAATCCAGAATTTCTTCCTTGGCCAGCACATAGGCCAAGCCTTCCGGCATCGCAGAAACCGTAGAGACCACTCGCTTTTCAATGTCGGCCTTCTTGACTTCGGTGCGGTCGTTGGTCAAGGCATTGGTCACCAGGACCACTTTCTGGTCGGTCTCTTCCACGACGCGCCCGGTCACGTCATCGCCGTTCTTGAGGAAAAGGGTCATATTCTGAAACTGCTCGGAAATCACTTTGGAAGGTTCGAGAAGCGATTCCAGGATGTCGCGGCGGGTGAACCGGCTCGAAATCGCGGTCAGTTCGGGGCCAACCGAGCCGCCTTCGTTGTCAAACCGATGGCAGGTGACGCATTGCGCGGCGGCAAAGGCCTCCTTGCCTTTCTGGAAAGAACGTCCTTTGGCCACCTGATCCAGATCGGCCAGCAGGTCCTCCACTTTCCAATCTTTGACAAAGCCGCGTTGGGCCACCGACCTGGCCGCCAGCGTATGATCCGTGATGATCGGGGCCAGTTCAGCCCGCTCCTGATCAGTCAGCGTGGCCAGGGCGTCTTTGCGGAAGTAGGCGATGAACTTGGGAAAGCTGGCGCCATCGCTGTACTCGCGCCCGGCATCCAAAAACCACTTGATCACCTCCGCCGGATGTTGCAGGCCGTCGCGGCTGCGATTGAACCAGTTGAAGTAGCGCGCGCGCTGTTCCATCGTCCAACCGCTCCTCAACGTCCGCAAATGGAAGAGGTAATGGATTTGCTCCTCTTGGTTTGGAGCCGCTTCGAGCAGCGCCAGCGTTTTGGCGATCACACCGGGCGCTTCGAGATAAATCATCAATTGAGCCAGCTCGCGATTCAGCTTTTCGTTTTGCGCCGGATAAAGCGTCTCCAGCGCGGCCACTACCTGCCGGGCGATCTCGGCATCGGGTTGGCCCATGCGAATGAAGGCCAGGCTCAGCACGCGCAACGCTTCCAGTTTCTGCGTTTCGCTCAACTCTTGGGGCGAGAGACGGCTCAAGGACTCCAGCAGGTCCGGTTGCAGGCTCGGTTTCCCCAGGCGCGCCAAGGCGAGCAAAGCCGTGAGCGAAGCGTTGCTCCGCTCTTCTTCCAAGGCCCGCCGTTGCCAAAGCTCGACCGGCTGGCTTTCAATGGCGATGCGTGCCGCGTAGCGAATCCAGTGGTCTTCGCTGTTCAAGTGCGGCCAGGCAAAATCCAGCGCCGCCAAGTCCTTCTTCCCGTGGAAAGCCTCCAGTTTATGACGCAAGGCGCGGGCCTGGGCCGCTTCGTTCTCCGCCTGCAATTCTGCTGCAGCGGGCGGAGGGGTTGAAGGCCGTGGCCCAACGTAGGTCACGCGGTACAAACCCGATTGCGTGCCGCGTCCGCCGGTGGTGAAGTACATGGCGCCGTCCTGGCCAAATTCCAGGTCGGTGACGTTCAGCGGCTTGCCTTTGACGAAGGTTTCGGCCGTGCCGGAGTATGTGGAGCCTTTGGGAGTCAGATGCACGGCGATGATCCGGCCGTAAGACCAATCCATGACGAAGAAAACTTGTTGATATTGGGGCGGAAAGGCGCTGCCCGCGCCGAATTTCACGCCGGTGGGCGAGCCGACGCCGATATCGACCGTGGCCGGAAGGCTGTCGGGATAATAGCCGGGCCATTTCCCGGTGCCCTCGCGAAAGCCGTAATCACCGCCGCTGACGACATGATTGATGCGGATGGGCCGGTACCAGGGCATGCCCCAATCCCATTCCATGTCGCTGTCGAACGTGAACAGTTCGCCGTCGGGATTGAAGGCGATGTCATAGGCATTGCGAAATCCAGCCGCAAAAAGCTCGCACTGCTTCGCTTCGGGGTCCATGCGCACCACAAAACCGCCGGGCGGCTTGATGCCGACGCCGAACCCGTTGCCGTCCTCGCCTCGGGGCAGGAGCTGGTCTTCGGCATAATGTCGATGGGGCGAGTCTGGGGAAAGGTCCGCCGGCATCTTCACGAAATTGCCATGCACGTAATAGAGCATCTTGTCGGGGCCAAGAACTAAGCCATGTGAACCATGCTCCCCGCCCGCGCCGTCGAATCTGCGCAGAAACTGAACCTCGTCATAGCGATCATCGCCGTTGGTGTCGCGGAGACGGTACAACGCCAGGCCCTTGGGCCCTGCTCCGCTGACATAAAGGCTGTCAAACGCGTAAAGCAACCCCATCGCCGATCCGACCGGGAGATCGATTTTTTCGAGTTTTTCCAACTGGCCGGATTGATCCAAGGTGACGCGCAGCATATTGCCGGTGCCTTCCTGCGGCGAGAGGATCAGACGTCCCTTAGGATCAATGGCCATGCTCACCCACGAACCTTCGCCGGACTCCGCGGAACGAAGCAGTTCGACTTTGAAACCGGGCAGCAAGGCCAGCTTTTCGGCCGGCGGGGCGGCCGGTGGGGCCATGACATCGCCCCAGGGATGAACTCCCAGCTTGCCGAGGCTGACCGGCTTGGTCCAACCGGTGGCGGCAAAACCGGGCTGAAACCAATTCTCCGTTTCCACTGCGGATGAAACCCAGCTCGTGTCACTGATGATGAGTTGCTTCTGATTGTTGGGCAGTGCCAGTTCCAGTTTTGCGATGACGGCGGCAGCGCTGCTTTCGTTCCGGCCGCGAATGGCCAGCAGATTCTCGCCGGCTTTGATCTCTTTGGTGACATTGACCCTGGCCGGTTTGTTCCAGTCCCTGTTGGCTGCGACCTGCTTGCCGTTGAGATAAACGGTCGCGGCATTGTCACCGGCAGCAGTCAGGACGGCCTTTGTGACCGGGCCATCGACCGTAAAGGATTTGCGGAAGAACCGGACTTCATTGTCCTGCGGAGCGATTCCCTTGTTGTCGTGCCAGATCCATTCCGGGGTTTGCGCGCAAAGCTGACCGGCCTGCAGCCAGAATACAACGAAAGAGAGCGATAAAACAGGCAATTTGAAAACATTCATTGGCATGACTATGAAATCGTGATGACGCATCTCTGGGATTGCGAATTCAAGATAGGGTCGGCCCTGACGAAAGGGCAAGGAGTTTCTGGAAAAGCTGCCGAGAAACAGCGCACAGCCAATTCGAAGGTCTTGCCTGGCCTGCTGTTGGCGGGGTGCGATTCAAATCGGCGGCGGGACCGCGGCCAATTGAACCGCTGAGACGCAAGGGACGCTGAGAGGAATAAAGATGAGCCAAAGCAGATTCGGTCACTGGATGATGGATGGTTTCCACCCACCCAAGACCAATCTTCTCTGCACTGCAATAGTCCACATTGTTCGCAGGCTGCGATGAAATTTTGCATGCGCTTGTTGCTTCGATTCAACGATTCAACGATTCGGCTGCGGCTTTGCCTCGCTGCGTCCATCGCGTCTCGGCGGTTTCTTTCCGACAAACCTTATTGCATAGAGACGGCTAAGAGAACGGCTGCGCCCCCGCTGATCTTAAGCACCTTCGTCCGGGCCAGCCCACTTGCGGTTTGTGCGCAGGTGGGCTAACCATCCCTGGTGACGACCGACGATTTTTCAGACGCCGCGCTCGTGCTGGTGGGACATGGCTCGACGCTCAACGCCGATTCCGCCGCTCCCATCTCCCAGCACGCGCAGGAGCTTCGGCGCCGCAGGATTTTCGCTCAAGTTCTGGAAGGATTCTGGAAACAGGAACCGGGCATCGCCGGCGTGGTGCGCGGCGCGTTGGTGCGGCGCGTCTTCATCGTGCCGCTGTTCATCAGCGAGGGCTATTTTGTGGAGGAGGCCATCCCGCGCGAATTGGGCTTGCGCGCGGCCGGCCAGCCCGATTTTCCGCGGGTGCAAGAGCGCGGCAGCCAAACGCTTTTGTACTGCGGCCCGATCGGAACGCATCCCAGCATGACCGGCGTGCTGCTGGCCCGCGCCCGCGACATCATCGAGAAGCACCCCTTCCCCCGCGCGCCCCGGCCGCAGGAGACGGCTTTGTTCGTTGCCGGCCATGGCACCGGGAGGAATGAGAACTCCCGCCAAGCCATCGAACGCCAGGCGGACCTGATTCGGGCGCAGAATGTTTATGGTGAAGTCCACGCCATCTTCATGGAAGAAGAGCCGCGCATTGGCGACTGTTACCGGCTGGCCCAATTGAGAAACCTCATTGTGGTCCCCTTCTTCATCAGCGACGGCCTGCATTCGTATGAGGATATTCCGGTCATGCTGGGCGAACCGGAACGCATTGTCCGTGACCGGCTCAAGCAAGGCCGGCCAAGCTGGCGCAACCCAACCGAGAAGCAGGGCAAACTGCTCTGGTACACCGCCAGCATTGGTTCCGAGCCGCACATCTCGGATGTGATCCTCGAGCGGGTCCGGGAAGCCGCTCAAGGCAAAACGTAGATTCGACCTTCGGGCTTCGGAATTTAGAGCGTGTCCGGAAATTCCAGAGCGTCTGTTCGTCCTCGTTTTCGTCGTCGTCCTCGTCCTCGAAAATGAACTCCACATCAAGCACGAGGACGAGAACGACGAGGAGGACGATGGCCACAATCGATTTTCCGTACCCGCTCTTGGAGCCGCCTTGGTCCGCGCAGCCCGTTTTTCCTTTTTCCTTCTACAGTTTTCTCTTTTAATGCCGTTCCATGCCCTGGCAAAAAGTGACATTGGTTGGCGTTGGCCTGCTCGGCGGCTCGTTGGGGTTGGCCCTCAAACGGCGCGGGCTGGCCAATACGGTCGCGGGCTACGTCCGCCGGACCGCCAGTATTGCCGAATGCCAGAAATTCGGCGTGGCAGACTGGGCCACGTGTGATCTGCACCAGGCGGTCGAGAAGGCCGACCTGATCGTCCTGTGCATCCCCCTCGGCCAGATGCGTTCCGTGGCTGAGCGCATGCTTCCTGCCATCAAACCCGGCGCCATTGTGACCGACGTGGGCAGTGTCAAAGCCGGCGTGATCCAGGAAATGGAACCGCTGGTCGCCGGCGCGGGCGGGCATTTCATTGGCAGCCATCCCATGGCCGGCGCGGAAAAGATGGGGATGAGCGCCGCGCGCGAGAATCTGTTTGTGCAGGCGATTTGTGCCATTACGCCCACGGCCAAGACCCCGCCGATGGCGGTCCGGCACGCGGAGGAACTTTGGCAGGGCGTGGGCGGGCGGCCTTTGGTCCTCAGCCCGGAATTGCACGATGAATTCGTCAGCCGCTCGAGCCACCTGCCGCATGTCGTCGCGGCCGAGCTGGCCAATTACGTCCTCAGCCCGGCTCATGCCAAAGAACAGGCCATGCTCTGCGCCAATGGCTTCCGAGACACGACCCGCATTGCGGCCGGCTCCCCGGAAATGTGGCGCGATATCGCGCTGGCCAATCGGAAGAATCTGGCCCGCGTGCTGGGTGTTTTCATCGAAGATTTGCAGGAATTCCAACTAGCCTTGGAAAACCAGGACGAGAAGGCCATCACCGAATTCTTTGAAAAAGCCAAACAACGGCGCGACCAGTGGTGCAGCCAGGCCGCCTCGCCATCGCCGGAATGAGTCCACCCTGCGCTTGAGCCCAAATTCGAAATCTCAAACTGCAAATCTCTTAATTGATCCTGGCCGGTGACAAACGGTGAAAAAGTTAGATGGTTAAAAGCGTTAAACAGGTTCAATGCTCGCAGATCGCGCTGCCGCCCTTACCATTCAACCATTTAACCATTGACCATTAACCATTCAACCATTGACCATTTAACCATTTAACCATTTAACCATTTAACGGCTTAAACCTTTCACGCCTCACGCCTCACACTCAGCAGACCGCCATGCCCTTGCCCGAACTGATCGAAATCATCCCGCTCTCGACGCCCGTGCATGCCGAAATCACCGTGCCCGGCTCCAAGAGCATTACCAATCGGGCGCTGATCTTGGCCGCCTTGGCCGAAGGGGAAACCACGCTGCAGGGCGCGCTCTGGAGCGAAGACACGCAGGTCATGGTCGAGTCGCTCCAGGAACTTGGCTTCATGGTGAACGTCGCTCCCGACCCGCAGGAAACCTGCAACCGGACCATCACCGTTTACGGTCTGGGCGGCACAGTGCCGCGGGGCGGCACGCTGGAACAGCCGCTCGAACTGCTCGTCGGCAACGCCGGCACCGCGGCCCGTTTCCTGGCGGCGATGGTTTGCCTTGGGCAGGGCGTTTATCGCTTGAGCGGCGTGCGGCGCATGCACGAGCGCCCGCAAGCCGCGTTGTTTCAGGCCTTGCGCGACCTTGGCTATCGGATTGATTCGCCCAACGACCAGTTGCCCGCCCTGATCCATGGAGGCGGGCCGCGACCTGGAAGATGCCGGGTCAGCATCGAAGAAAGCTCCCAGTTTGCGTCGGCGCTGTTGTTGTGCGCGCAGACGGGCGGCTGGCAGGTCGAGATAGCCGGCGAAAATGCGGAGGAATCGCCTTATGTGCGGATGAGTTCGGAGCTGGTCAAAGTCTTTCCCCATCGAGGCGGGAGATTCCGGATAGAGGCGGACGCTTCCAGCGGCAGTTATTTTTGGGCAGCCGATTGGCTGTTAAGGAGATCACCTAGTTCGACTGTCAATGTGAAGTCGTGGCCAAGCTCAGGTTGGCAGATTGACGAACAGTTTCACAAAGCCCTCTTTGGCTTTTTGAAGCTCACCAACATTCTTTCACGCGCAGGAGACCTGGGGGATAGCATCATGATGGCGGTGGTTCTCGCACCAATTGGAGAAGCGCAGTTCGACCCGGGTGTCGGCGGGCCGTCTTACAGGTCGGCGCGCTTTACGAACCTGGGCCGCCTGCGCGTTCAAGAATGCGAGCGCGTGGTGGCGCTCCGCACGGAGCTGACCAAGTGCGGCGCAAAGGTGATCGAAACAGGCGACACTCTCGAAGTCTATCCATCCGAACTCCACGGCGCCGAGATCGAGACCTACAATGACCATCGCATGGCCATGTGTTTTGCGATTCTGGGATTGAAAGTTCCGGGCATAAAAATCAAGAATCCGGCGTGCGTAAAAAAGACGTTTCCGAACTTCTTTCAAAAGTTGGCCGCGGCCGAGCCTCGGGGCCTGGGCGCCACCATTCTCGACGCCGCCAGCGGTCGGCGCCTGGACGAAGCGGACTTGTTTGCAGACTAAGCCGCATGCAATTAGTAAGGGGAGCGCGGGCGTCGCGCCCGCCGTTTTCGGCGTCCCGCCGAAAACAATTCGCCGCCGAAATTGAACCCTGTTTGGGGAGACGACCACCACCGTGGAACCAGTCGGCGGGACGCCGACTGGTGCGACCGGGACGGTCGCGCTCCCCGAATCCAACTGCATGGTTACGGCCAGGCGCATCTTCCCGCCAGCCGACGACAGCCTTGCCCATTCGCCATTCCTGGCTGGCACGAAGGCGGGTACTGATGCGCCCTGCAAAATCCGCACTCCGCAATCCGCAATCCCCAATTGATGATCTCTCCCATTGTCATCGCCATTGACGGCACCAGCGCCAGCGGCAAGAGCACCAACGCCAAGCTGGTGGCCAAGGCGCTGGGCTGCATTTATGTCGATACCGGCGCCATGTACCGCACCTTGGCCTGGCATTGCCTGCGCCAAGAAGTGGACGTGCACGACGCGAAAGCAGTCGCCGCCGTGTGCCGCAAATGGAAGACTTCCCTGGAATGCGACCACGGCCAGGTGCGGTTGCTGGTGGACGGTTATTATCCCGAAAAGGAAATTCGCACCGCCGAAACCAGCGCCGCAGTGCCGCACGTGGCGGCCGTCCCCAAAGTCCGCGAATGGATGAAGAAGCGGCAGCGCGAATGCGTCCGTTTCGGGAACCTGGTCATGGAAGGACGGGACATCGGGTCCAATGTTTTTCCCGATACGGAATTCAAGTTTTACCTGGACGCGACCCTCGATGAACGCGCCAAGCGCCGCGCGGCCGAAGGGGTGCAGGAAAACCTGGCCGCGCGCGACCATCGCGACAGCCAGCGCGCCGCTGCGCCGCTCATGATCCCGCTGGGCGCCACTGTGATCAATAATTCGGCCATGACGTCGGAGCAAACCAGCAGCTTGATCATCGCCGAGATTAAGAAGCGGCTTGGGTCAAAGGCATGAAGTTCATTTACTACGTTGCCTGGCTGCTCTTTCGGCTGATTTTTGCCGGCTATTTTCGCCGGCGCGTGTTCAATGTGGAACGGGTGCCTTTGTCCGGCCCGCTGATTCTGGCCGCCAATCACGCCAGTTTTATGGACCCGCCTTTGATCGGCTCCGCCATCGATCGCGAAATCAATTACCTGGCGCGCGATACTCTCTTTCGGTTCCCCTTGGTCGGGCCCATTCTGCGTTCTGTCCACGTCGTGCCGGTCGATCGCGAGGGCGGCGGCGGTGCCGGACTTAAAGCCATCCTGGAACGTTTGCTGGCCGGCGGGGCGATCATCTTGTTTCCCGAAGGCACTCGCACCAGGGATGGCCGGCTCCAGCACGCCCGGTCGGGCATTGGCCTGACGGTGGTCAAATCAACGGCCCCGGTGGTGCCGGTGCGTCTTTTCGGAACGTACGAAGCGTACCGGCGGCAGCACCGATTTCCCCGGCCCTTCCGCGTGATAGTGAAGTTTGGGCAGCCGCTCGATTTCGTGACGCTTCGGGCGGAAGCAAAAAGCTGCTCGAAAGCGCGGCTCAAGGAGATTTACCGGCAAATCGCCGATGAAATCATGGCCGCCATTGCCAAGCTGGAGCCGCACGAAGATAAGACGGCATTTCCGTGACGGGTGATGGGTGATGGGTGATGGGAAATCGGTGATTAGTAATTGGTGATTAGTGCCTCAGGAGACATTTCGGCTTTACAGGAGGACTCATCCAGTTTT
>CAYIIH010000258.1:0-12900 GCA_964363225.1 uncultured Verrucomicrobiota bacterium
CCGACCTCTTCAAGGGCTAAAAAGTAGTCAGCGGGTTTTTCAGCAGAATCAGATTAATCTCGTGCCCCCTGCACTGCACCAAGAGATCGAGTGCTGTCTTGAGGACCGCGCTTCATCCAGATCATTACCAATGTCAAATCGGCAGGCGTAACTCCGGAAATGCGTGAGGCTTGTCCCAAGGTGGCCGGGCGAATTCTCTCGAGTTTCAACCTGGCTTCTGTTCGCAAACTTGGAATAGTGCCGTAGTTGATCCACCCAGGTATCTGCTTATCTTCCAAGCTCTTGAACTTGATCACGTCCGTCTCTTGACGCTCAATGTATCCAGCATACTTGGTCGTGATCTCCACCTGCTCGATCACTTCAGAGGATAAATCGGCATTGCGGCATGGCAGATCCTGATAACGAATCTCCGGTCGGCGCAGCATTTGCGCCAACGAGAGAGAACCGAACCGGGTTACGTCTAGGCGGAGCATCTCTTCTTGAATGGCTTTTTGTTTGGCAACAAACTTCTGATAATTCCGAATTGGCAACAAGCCGATCTGCCTGCCCATCTCAGAAAGACGAAGGTCTGCATTATCCTGCCTTAACAAGAGCCGGTACTCAGCTCGCGACGTAAACATCCGGTAAGGCTCAATCGTCCCCTTGGTTACCAAATCGTCGATTAGCACTCCGATGTAAGCTTGGTCCCGGCGGAGGATAATCGGCTCCTTTCCTTGAGTGCGGCGGGCAGCGTTGATCCCCGCGAGCAACCCTTGAGCACCGGCTTCCTCATAACCCGATGTCCCATTGATCTGGCCAGCCAGGTAGAGGTTCTGGCAGACCTTGGTTTCCATGGAAGGACTCAACTGTGTCGGGAAAGCGAAATCGTATTCAACTGCGTAAGCTGCCCGGAGGATATCGGCATTCTCGCAGCCGATGATCGTTCTCACTAAGTTGACCTGGACCTCGTAAGGAAGAGAGGTCGAAAAGCCATTCACGTAAATCTCGTCAGTGGCAATGCCCTCCGGTTCCAGAAAAATCTGGTGTCTTGGCTTTTCTGGGAATTTGACGATCTTATCTTCGATAGACGGACAATAGCGCGGCCCAATTCCTTCAATGATGCCGGAGTACATCGGCGACTTATGCAAATTGCGGCGAATCCCCTTTGCGGTTTCCTCTGTCGTATAGGTGATATAACAAGGAAGCTGGCCGTTCAGCCGATCCAAGATGGAACCTGGCGGATATTTGCCTTTGGAATGCCCGATGTCCTGAGGATTGATTCCTGAGTGTTCCACGTGGAACAAGTCGTCCTTCCAATAAGTAAAGAACGGCACAGGCTCGTCGCCGGGCTGAGTCTCAGTTTTCGAGAAATCAATCGATCTCCTCGCCAAACGCGGCGGAGTTCCTGTCTTCAGTCGCCCCAATTCCAATCCCACTTCCTTGAGCGAATTGGATAAACTCATGGCAGCAGACTCGCCTGCTCTTCCCCCTGATTGTTGATTTGTGCCAATGTGCATGAGACCGCGCAGAAAAGTCCCGGTAGTGACAACGACCGCAGTCCCCATATACTGGACCTCGAACGAAGTCTCAACACCGTGAACATAGCCGCCAGCATGCAAGAGCTTCGTTGCTTGCCCCTGCTTGACCTCCAAGTTAGGCTCGCGCTCGCAAATCCATTTAAGACGAAATTGATATGCTTTCTTGTCGCATTGTGCTCTCGGTGCCCATACGGAAGATCCCTTCTTCGTGTTCAACATCCTAAACTGCAGCCCGGTCATATCAGTCGCTTTTCCCATTTCCCCACCCAGAGCGTCGATTTCCCTGGCCAGATGTCCCTTCGCCAAACCTCCAATTGCAGGGTTGCAGGACATTTGGCCAATCGTATCCAGATTGATGGTTAAGAGGAGCGTCTGGCATCCCATCCGGGACGCCGCCAATGCAGCTTCAATACCTGCGTGGCCAGCGCCAAGCACGATCACGTCGTATCTTTTGGGATAAACAAACATCTCTTTTTCTACACTCTTACGTATTTAGCCGCAAATGGAGTCTGACCTTGAATCTTATTAATGCCACGATCTGGATTTGCTGCCAAATGCTCGCAGACGTGGAAAATGATCTCCTGATCATCGGGAGCGACAATTCCATCAGCAATTTCAGCCAGGCTCAATGGACAGCCTTCTTGCTCGGCTAGGTGCTTCACAATTCTTAGTTGAAGGTCGAGTATTGCCCCAGCCGCCTTTTTGCCTGCCTCAACACCGGGTTGATGATACGCATTGATGTTGACCAATGACGCATAGAAACCAACCGCTCGCTCGTAAAGCGCAATCAAGACCCCAACCGCGAACGGAGAAAGCTCGTTGAGAACCAAAGTGATCGACTCGCGATCTTTTTCATAAAGTGCCTGACGTGTTCCAAGCAGCAAGCCGTGCAAATAATCTCCCGAAGTGACGTTGGTTTCGACCTCAATCGATGGACTGATTCCATCCCTCAGCACCTCAACGAACGTAACGAAAAAATCATTCGGTCCATCTCTAAGTTGTTGAATATAAGCATGTTGATCGGTTGAACCTTTGTTTCCAAAGACAGTGATTCCTTGATTAACGATTTGGCCGTTGAGACTTAATTCCTTGCCTAGCGATTCCATGACAAGCTGCTGGAGGTATCTGGAAAAGACCTCCAAGCGGTCTTTATACGGCAAAATCACCATGTTTTTAGCTCCTTTACCGTTACCGCTGTGAAACCACATCAATGATAACTGAGCGGCAGGATTCTCTTTAACGCTTTCTATCCGGGTAATCGCATCACAAGCGGCGGCGCCATCCAAAAGCTTATGAATATCAATACCCTGCAAAGCTGCAGGCAGCAAACCAACAGCGGAAGTCTCGCTCGTCCGTCCGCCAACCCAGTCCCACATGGGAAATGTTTTCAGCCATTTATTCGCCAAGGCCAGTTTGTCCAAATCGCTGTCTGCCTTCGTAATGGCCACAACATGGGCTTCAAATCTCAGGCCGTTTTGCTGGTAAGCTGCCTTGGCTTCCAACGTTCCGTTTCGCGTCTCTTTTGTTCCGCCCGACTTGGAAATGACCAAGCAAAGGGTCTGACCAAGCTCAGCATCAAATTGAGACAGAACCTTTTGCATACCGTCTGGGTCCGTGTTATCGAAGAAAAAAACGCGCATTCTGTCTGTTTGCGGGTGTCCCAGGGCATGAGCCACGAATTGTGGGCCCAGGGCAGATCCGCCGATGCCGATCACCAGCAGGTTTTTGAACGGACCATTTGCGCCCCTGATCGTTCCAGTGTGGACGTCTCGGGCAAACGATTCCACTTCCCAAAGCGTGCTCTTGATCGCCTGTTGGAGTTGAGGTGAGGGAGCCAGGTCAGGATTCCGCAGCCAATAATGGCCAACCATTCTTTGCTCATCCGGATTCGCCACGGCGCCTTCTTCCAACGCGGCCATGGCCTGAAAGGCTTTCTGCATCCGCGCCTCCATGCCATCAAAGAAATCATCGGCAAAGTTCATTCGGCTCAGGTCCATGGCCAAGCCAAGCGAGGGGAACTCGGTGTAATACTTTTGAAACCGCTCCCAAAGCGGCGCGCGTGTGTATCTCATAAAAATCGCTGGAACATAATGAAGAGCGCCGGCTAAAGAAACGATATTATTGGTTACAAAACCGGTGGGGCTTTGTAGCACGGAATCCGTTGCCAAACTCTGCTAGGAGCGTAAAGTGCCGGCATGACACCGCTCATCATTTTACTCCTTGTTTTCGTTGGCTTCATCGTCGTCATCGGCCTTTGGCTGATGGGGACCTACAACGGTTTGGTAACGTTGCGTCAAGCGGTCAAGAATGCCTGGGCGCAGATCGATGTGCAACTGAAGCGGCGGCATGATCTGATTCCCAATCTGGTCAATACGGTCAAGGGCTATGCAGCGCACGAAAAAGAAACGTTCGAACGCGTCATCAACGCGCGCGCCAAAGCCACCAGCGTCACCTTGCCGGCGGAGGTCATGAAAGCGGAAGGCGAGCTCAGTTCCGCCTTGGCGCGCTTGCTGGCGGTGGCGGAAGCGTATCCGGATTTGAAAGCCAACCAGAATTTTCTCTCCCTGCAAGAGGAACTGACGAGCACGGAGAACCGCGTGGCTTATGCGCGGCAGTTCTACAACGACAACGTCACAAAACTGAACACGCGCATTCAGACATTTCCGACCGTCATTATCGCCGGCATGTTCGGGTTCAAGGAAGAGCCCTTTTTTGAAGCGCCCAGCGACCAGCGGGAAGCGCCGACAGTTCAATTCTAACCGACTGGAAGTAAACTGGTTACGCATCAGCGTCGCGGGAAATAATTGGGCAACGGCTCGATCCATTTCAGCTTGAGCAGTCCCAAGATTTTGGGAAGCTGCGGTGCATACTGCAAGGGGCGCTGGCGTGCGCGGAAAGCCCGGTGCAGATCGTCACTCTCTATTTCCTGCCCGACACGGCGTTGATCGCCGCGCTCAACGTGGCCGCTCTGCGCGGTGCAAGGACGGCGGCCAAAAGGCCGGTCCAATTACGATTGCCAAGCCGATGGCTGCATGGCACGATCCAAGGGCATGCGCGTTGGTCATATTCTTTAACCTGCAAAATGCATGATCGGATGGAGACGGAAATGAAAACGAAACTGCTGGTTGTGTTGTTGGCGGCTTTGGGTGCTGGCTTCTTCACTGGATGCGTGGCCATCCCACCCTTGATCCAGGTTCAACATAAAGATGCCGAGCCGAGCATCGGCAAGAGATTGGACTCAATCGAAAAACGGCTGGAACGTATCGAAGAAAAATCAGACAAGAAACCTTGAGCGAGCTGACCACGGTTTGCGAATTGCTCCCGGTTCCATCGCTTCAAACAACGCCAGGCCGCCAGCTTCATGCTGGAAGTGGCGCGCGGACCTGTGGGCAACGCGATCCGTTTTTGCTCCTGCCGGTTCTCCACGGGCGACTGCCATGTTGAAATCTCTTCCTCTACTTATGCTTGCCACCAATCTTGTCTCCACTACCGCCAGCGAGCCTTTTCGCCAGGTCTTGACCAGCAGCGAACGCGGCCTTCATTTGGATCATTGGCAGATCACACACCGTGATTTGGTTCCGCAGAGCACGAATCCGTGGTCGGTGCGCAAATACACGTTGCACGGCGGCAAACAGGAAGGCGTGGATGTGATCGAGGTTGATAACGGGGCGTTGAGGTTCACCGCCATTCCGACGCGCGGCATGGGCATCTTGAAAGTGGAGATGGGCGATGTCCGGCTCGGTTGGGATTCACCCGTCAAGGAAGTGGTCCATCCACAGCACGTCAACTTGCAGAGTCGCGGCGGCCTGGGCTGGCTGGAGGGCTTCAATGAATGGATGGTTCGTTGCGGCCTCGAGTTTGCCGGGCATCCTGGCAAAGACAAATTCATCAACAACGTCGGCGACGAAGCGGAAATGGACCTGACGCTGCACGGCAAGATTGGCAATATCCCGGCTTCGGAGGTCGAAGTGGTCATTGACCGCGAGCCACCGCATCGCATCCGCATTCGCGGCCGTGTGGACGAGAGGATGTTTTATGGGCCGAAGCTGGAGATGTGGACGGAGATTTCCACGGTGCCAGGCGCCGGTTCGTTCCGCATCGAGGATACGATTAAAAACCACGGCGCGTTCGATCAGGAATTCCAACTGATTTATCACTCCAACTTCGGGCCGCCGCTGCTGGAAAAGGGCGCCCGGTTCGTCGGCGCCATCCAGCGAGTCACCCCCTTCAATGCCCGCGCGGCCAAGAGTGTTGCTCAGTTCGCCGAGTATGGCGGTCCGACGAAAGGGTTCATTGAAGAGGTCTATTGCATCCTTCCCTACGCGGACAACGAGGGCCGCGCGCTGGTCATGCTCCAGAACGCTGCGGCCGACCGGGCTGTGTCGGTCTCTTTCTCAGTCGAGCAGCTTCCTTATTTCACGCTCTGGAAAAACACGACCGCTTTGGAGGAAGGCTACGTCACCGGCCTGGAGCCCGGCACCGGTTTCCCGCAGAATCGCCGGGTGGAACGGCTTTTCGGTCGTGTGCCCAAGTTGGCGCCAGGCCAAAGCCGCCGGTTCGCTCTCGACTTTGTCATCCACTCCGGAGCGAACAATGTGGCGCGCGTCGCCGAGCAGATTGCGCGCGTGCAAGCGGGGCGCAAGACCGAAGTGGATGCCGACCCGGCCAAAGTGGATTGATCTGCCTGGCCCGATCGTTGCGGCATTGGAAAATTAAAACTCAAAGGCGCCTTGCCATTTCAACTTGAGATGTGTAACCAACAAGGAATCGCAGCGTCATAATCATTTTAATCCGGTAACTAAACATCGTTATTCTATGAAGATTATCATTGCCGTTCTCAGTTTGGCCGCCGTCATCCTTTCCGTTTCAGCTCAGGAACAGGTGCCGTTGGAAGAAGCGCAGAAGATCGCCCTGGTGCTGACCAAGAATGCCCTCGAGAATGTTCCCCTGAAAATGGAGCTCGACGTGCAAAAGCCCAACGCCCTCCGCGTGGAAGACGTCGCGGTCCTGGTCATACCCGACAAGCAGATCTCCGCCGAAACCGTGGCCAAGGCCGATAAGGAGATTCTGCCACTGGGACAGTTATGGATGCTCAAGCTGGCGCCGGCGCTTAACGGCAAAGTGACGCCGAATGATCAATTGCGGATCGTCACGGTGGCGACGGACGAGCGGGACTACAAACTGCCGCTCTTCTTCCTGGGCACCAAGAAAAATGACAAGGGCGCTTTGGAACTGGTTGTGTTCGCCAAGAACAAACAACCGTTGCTGCGGGTTCCCCTGGAGAAAGCAGAGCGCACCCAGGAGCTTCCCATTGAATTGCAGGGCGCGGCCGACGAAAACTCAGGCGTTCTCACTCTCAACATCGCCGGCAAGTACAAAGCTGACGTGACGCTCATGAAGCAAGCAGAGTGACATTGGGTCATTGCTCAAGCGTGGGTCTCTGTGCTGAGGCAGATCGCATTATCCATCGCGACTACCGCCGGGGCTGCTCGCTGTAAATCAATTTGGACTGGCATCTTCGTCCATATTGAGGTTATTCAGAGTGTGCCCAGACTGCGACAGGGAACAGCTTGGATTCTTATCGACGCGTTTAAGCTGGTAGGTTCCACCGGCGGGACAGACGGGCATGCGCTGGCCGTTCAAGTAAGAGACAATATTCGTTACGGTAGGAGTGGCGGAATCGCCCTTCTTGTTCTCCAAGGCCCAGCGTTGTTTGGCCCCCTCCAGTTGCTTCAAATTCGAGATGCAGATTTTGACGCGGGCGTTGTTGCGCGCCTTGGCGAAGCTGGGCACAGCAATGACCGCTAGCAGCCCGATGATCGCCACCACTAGCATGGTGTCGATAAGGGTGAAGCTATCCCGGCTGAACTGTTGGTTACGGTTCGTCATCAATCGTCATGATTCCACGCTGCTAAATAAGCAAAGGGCATCTGGTTTGCCGCAATAATGACAACCTCTTTTGGGATGGCAAGTCTGGGCCTTCAGGTCAATCCGGGTCCGAATCCTCGTCCATGTTGATGTTGTTCAGCGTGTGGCCGGATTGCCAGAGAGAGCAGGACGGATACTTTCCGACGCGTTTGATGCGGTAGGTGCCACCGGCTGGGCAAGCGGGCATTCGTTGGCCGCTCAAATAAGGGGTGATCTCTGCTTGGCTGGGAATTTCGGCAGTATTCTTCTTATAAAAGGCCTGAAAATAAAGCGCCCGCTCAACGTCAATAATCTTGAATGGCAGCTTTCCGCCAGTATCGGGTGTGCGTAGCAGTGGCAGGACGTAACAGGTGCTGTTCCGCAGCTGAGACAATTTTAGATAACGAACGACCACTTTGATGAACCGATCTGTTTGTTTCCTTCTCATGACTCTGCTTTGGCCGGCGATCATGAGAGGGGCGGCCGTCCAGACCCCAGCCAAACCGCTGCCCCATCCCCGCCTGCTCTTCTCGCGGGAGGACCTTTCCGTGATTAAAAATCGGATTACCACGCGCGACTGGGCCCAGACTCGCTTCGCCGCGCTCCTGCAGCAGGCTCGCCCATGGCTGGGAACGGAAATAAAACTGCCCGCCAAAGGGGGGCAATGGTACCACTACTACTCTTGCCCCAAGCATGGGGCGCGACTTCAGACCAAAGGCCCGACCCAACATGTTTGTCCGGTCGATCAGGAGGTGCTGACCGGCTATCCCTACGATGAGGTGGTCATCACGTCCGACCACAACCGCCTGGCGGGCGCCCTGCGCACCTTGGGCCTCGTTTATCAAGTCACAGGCGAGCAGCCGTATGCCTTGAAAGCCAAGGAAATCCTGCTGGCCTATGCGGCAAAGTATGAAAGCTATCCTTTGCACAATATTCGCGGTGAAGCAAAAGTCGGCGGGGGCAAGGTGGGGCCGCAAACGCTCGACGAATCCACCTGGCTCATCACCATGGTGGAAGGCGCCGATTGTATATGGGACACGCTTTCCGAAGCCGAACAGAAGCAGGTGAAAGAGGGGTTGCTCTATCCGGCCACCAGCGTCATCCGCCAGCACAAGATGGGCATTCATAACATTCAATGCTGGAAAAACTCGGCGGTCGGTTTGACGGGACTGCTTTTGGGCGACGGAGCGCTGGTGGACGAGGCGCTCAACGCCGACTCCGGTTTCTACCAGCAATTGGCCAAAGGGATCATGCCGGACGGCTTGTGGTACGAAGGCGCCTGGGGCTACCACTTCTATACGGTCTCCGCCCTGGTCCATTTCACGGAAGCGGCCTATCACAGCGGCACCAACCTCTACGATCAAAAGCTCAAGAGCCTGTTCGACGCACCGCTGGCTTTGGCCATGCCCGACTTGCGCCTGCCCGCGTTTAATGATTCCTCCACCGTTGCCGTTCCCGGCCAGGCGGCTCTTTACGAAGTGGCCTATGCCCGTTTCAAAGACGACCGCTACCTGCGCGTGCTCGCGCAAACCAAACGCGATTCGGACCTCGCGCTGTTGCATGGCGTTCTTGATTCAGGCTCGCCGCCGGCCTGGGCCGCGGAGAGCCGCAATTTCCCCGCCTCAGGCTATGCCATCCTCAGCGCCGGCCAGGGAAAAGACGCGACCTGGTTTTGCCTGGATTACGGTCCGCACGGCGGAGGCCATGGGCATCCCGACAAGCTCGGTTTCGTCCTTTACGGTTTGGGACAAATCATCGCGCCCGATCCCGGCACGGCCAACTACGGCGTTCCCATCCAAGCCGGCTGGTTCCGCAGCACGTTGGCGCATAACACACTGACAGTGGATGAAAAGTCGCAGAATCCCGCCGAAGGCAAGTGCGAAGCCTTTGTGGCGGAGAAAGACTTCAGCGCTGTGATGGCCGACGCGGGGCCGATTTATGACTTTGTTACCTTTCGCCGGACTGCTTCCTTGATCGGGGAAAAGTTGCTGGTGTTCATCGATCAGATCAGTGCCACCAAAGAACACGTTTTTGACCTTGCCTACCATAACCTCGGCCAGGCCACGCCGCCTGCGGACGCCCAGCCGTTCGATCTGCCTCAAAAACCGGGATATTCGTACCTGCGTGACGCACTGACTCGAAGTTCTGAGCGTGGCCTGCAACGTCGCTTCGATTTAGGTGGTAGCAAACAAGTCCTTTGGTCCATGGCCGGCGGTGAGCAAGGTGATTTTATTGTTGCGACTGGAGTGGGCGTTCACACCGAAGACCGTGTCCCCCTCGTCATTGCCCGGCGCCGGGCCAAAGAGGCTGTTTGCCTCTGGTGCGTGGCTTTGGACGGCGCTTCCGAGCCGCAGATTGCGCCCGTGGCAGTCAGGCTGGCTGATGGCCGCATTGCGCCCGGCCAGGACATCGCCGCTGCGCGCGTCACGACCGCCGATGGCATCCACGTGCTGGTGGCAAATCCAAAAGGAGCAAAGTTTTCTTTGGACGGCCAAGAATTTACCGGCAAGATGCTTCACTTGACGCCCGGTGAAAACGGAAAACTTCAGCTTCGGCATGCCGCCATGTAATCGCAACATTCAATAACCAAAGGAACAACCCATGAAAGACTCACTGAGACAAAGCGCACAGGAACCACGCATCATCCAACTTCAAAGAGGGCAGACGCTGTGCCTGATCCTGCTGATGACTTTCGGCATGGCGACCGCGTCCAAGGCCGACCTGACCATCGCCGACAAAGGCCAAAGCCGCTACCGCATTGTCGTGGCGGCCAACGCCATTCCATCGGAACGGTATGCCGCCGAAGAATTGCAGCGTTATGTCGAACTCATCAGCAAGGTGAAGCTGCCCATCGTCACCGACGCCGAACGCGCCGGTTCACGGGACATCCTCCTCGGGGACAACGCGCATTTGAAGAAGCTGAATCCGAAGATTGATTTTGCCAAACTGGGCCATGATGGCTTCGTCCTGCGCACGCTCCGCAATCGGCTCGTCATTGCCGGCGGCCAGCCGCGCGGAACGCTCTACGGCGTCTATGCGCTGCTCGAAGAAAAGCTCGGCGTGCGCTGGTTTACCCCGGAACTCGAAGTCGTGCCCCAGCGCGACCGCGTCGTATTGCCCAAGCTGGACGAAACGCAAATCCCCGCCCTGGAATATCGCGAGGATTTTTGGAGGGAAATGATGCGGAATGCCGACTTCGCCGCCCGGCACCGGCTGAATGGCAATCATCATTCTCTGAAGGACAAGCACGGCGGGAGCGCCGTGGCTTACTATCCGTTTGTGCACAGTTTTGACGCACTGATCCCGCCGGAACTCTTCAAGGAACATCCCGATTACTTCCCGTTCATCGACGGAAAACGAGTGGATGGCTACGTTCAACGCTGCCTCTCCCATCCCGAGGTGCTCCAGATGGCCATCGCGCGCGTCCGACAATGGATCAAGGAACATCCGGAGGCCACCATCATCAGCGTCTCGCAAAATGACACCGGCAAATGGTGCCAATGCGAGAAGTGCAAAGCCCTGGACGATGCCGAAGGAAGCCCGGTCGCCTCCATGATTCGCTTTGTCAATGAGATCGGCGCAGCGATCGAGCCCGATCATCCCAACATCCGCCTCGACACGCTGGCCTACCAATACACCCGCAAGCCGCCCAAAACCCTGCGGCCCCGCTCCAATGTCATCGTGCGCCTTTGCTCAATCGAATGCTGCTTCGCGCATCCGCTGGAAAGCTGCCCGTCCAATGAGAACCGCCGTTTCCGCGAGGACATCATCGCCTGGCAGCCGGTCGCGCCGTTGCTCTACGTCTGGGATTACACGCCCAACTTCGCTCATTACCAGCAGCCCTTCCCCAACTTTGATGTTCTCCAGGCCAACGTGCGCTTTTTCGTCCAGCACGGCGTGAAAGGATTGTTCGAGCAAGGCAACTATTCCGGCGGCGGCCAGGGCGAGATGGGGCCGCTGCGCGCCTACGTGCTGGCCAAATTGCTCTGGAACCCCAACACCGATGTGTCGCGGCATATCAATGACTTTCTGCAGAATTACTTTGGCAAAGCGGCCGACAGCGTGCGCGCTTACTTGGACATGACCCACCGGCCGGTGCGCGAAAAAGGTCTTCATGCCCACATTTTTGATTCGCCAACCGCGCCTTATTTGGGCGAAGAAACCATGAACAGCGCCGAGCAGTTGCTGGACAAGGCGGAGCAATTGGCCGAAACCGATGACGTGCGCTTCCGGGTGCAGGTGGCCCGCTTGCCTGTCTGGTACGTGAAGCTGGCTGCGAAACGAGTCTCCGGCGATGCCCGCGCCGATTTGGTGCGCCGTTTCCTGGCCATAGCGCGCCAAGCGGGCATTTCAAATATCAGCGAAGGCATGAGCCTCAATGACTGGGCCAAGCGCATGGGCGCGGAGTAAGCGCAGTGCAGAGATACTCAAGAGATAGTCAAAGATGGCCTTTAATGCTGTGCTCAAAGCGGGAGTAAAACGCAGTATGGCACCGCCGCAACCAAAGGCAGAAGCCATGCAGACCGCAGAGACGCGAAAGACACAGAGAAAGCAAACCGAGGATACTCCTCTGCGTTCATCGCGCCTCTGCGGTTCCCTGCCCGCCGGGAGAACCGGCGCGGCTCGCGACGATTCGGCCAGAGGCTGATCCAGACAGGCATGCCAAATTATCCGGAATTCAAAAATCAAAATGTCCTCGTGACAGGCGGGGCCAACGGAATCGGCGCGGCCATTGTCCGGGCATTTCACCAGGAAGGCGCGCGCGTTTTCTTTTGCGACATTGATGTCAAAGCCGGCCACAAACTGGCGGCAGAACTTGGCGGCGGCGTCTTCTTCAAGAAGGTGGACTTGCTTAAAGAAAAGGAGATTTGCCCGTGGGTCGCTCAAATCAAGGCCCGTTGCCGGCAAATCCACGTTTTGGTCAACAACGCGGCGGCAGACCCGCGCATGGCGTTGGAAGCCACTTCGGTCAAAGATTGGGACCGTCTGTTCGCGCGCAATCTGCGCGCTTACTTTCTGACCAGTCGCGAAACGGTCAAGGCTATGGCCAGGGGAGCGTCAATCATCAACCTGGCTTCCACGGCCTTTCACATTGCGCCGGCCCAGATGAGCGCCTATGTCGCCACGAAGGGTGGCATTGTCGGTTTCACACGCTCTCTGGCGCGCGAGCTGGGCCCGCGCCGGATTCGAGTGGACGCGGTTTCGCCGGGTTGGATCATGACCGAGCGCCAACTGCGGGACCTCATCACGCCGGCGGGCAAACACCTCATTCTCAAATCGCAGAGCATTCCGGATCTGATTCAACCGTCCGAAATTGCCCCGGTCGTGCTGTTTCTGGCCAGCCATGCCGCCAACGCCATTACCGGGCAGGAAATCCTGGCCGATCGAGGTTGGGCTTATTCTTAGCCGTATGCAATCAAGAAGGGGAGCGCGGGCGTCGCGCCCGCAGTTTTCGGCGTCCCGCCGAAAACATTCC
>CAYIIH010000259.1:0-10607 GCA_964363225.1 uncultured Verrucomicrobiota bacterium
TGGCAGCGGCGTTCATGGCGGCGCTTTGCAGGCGCAGTTCCGCCTCTGCCTGCTTGCGCTCGGTGATGTCTTTCAAAGAAACCACGAGACGGGCTTCTTCTTCTTCTTCTTCTTCTTCTTCTGCAAAAACTATTCTCGACGTGTTGTATTCGAGGATCAGTTCCGGAATGTCGGTCTGGCTGTTCTTTTTCATTTTCAGGCTCCCACGCTGTTGGCTTTGGGCAACACGCCGTGATGATTGCGGAAGTTGGAGAGAAGTTTTTTTTCCAGCGCGCGGTACTGCTGGGCGCGACAGAACCGCACCAAGACCTGACCCTGGCGTAGAAACTCCGTGAGTCGGTGGTTTTTCAGCCCGTTGACCGAGTAGCTGGCGATGCGCTTGCGCAAGTCGCGCGTGCAGCCGAGGTAGATGACTTCGCTGCGCCCTTTGGGGTACTCGAGCTTCCAGGGCAGGCTCAACTCATACACGCCCGGTTCGGCCGGGACGCGGCTAGATTTCTTCCCGGCCAGTCGCAGTGATTCGCCAAAGGCCGCGTCCGTGCCGTAGTAGCCGTTCAGCCGCTCTTTGTGATTGGGGATGTTCAGCGCCTTGCGGCAACTGCAAATGGTGCGCAGCGACAGGTCCGTGCCCTGCCGGGCCAGCGCTGATTGAACCTCGCGGTCTTTCAGGCAACGTGGGCTCTGGCTAATCAACTCCTTGATGCGGAGAGCGGCGACCCTTTTTCGGGAGGGAAACAGGCGCCGGAGACAGATGAGCTCGTGGCGCGGCGTCAGCACCCACAGCCGGGCCAGGAGCCGCGAGAGGCGGCTGGCGTCCAGGTGGTCCAGCGGGTAGAGCGCCAGGAATTGCTGAAGGCCCAGCGGCCGCAGATCTGCCTCGCGACCGGACAGCCAATAATCGCGCTGGCACTGCAAAAGCTTGTGCGCAATGTGGGCGGAGAAGCGGTTGCGGGTGTTGATCCAGTTCAAAGAACAGGCCCGCTTGTCGTCGCTTGACTCCGGAACGGGATAAATTTTCAACAACCGCGGATCGCAAACCCGAAAGCCCGGCGCGCCGTCCTCGACGACCACCTCGGCATAGGCCTGTTTCCTTTCGGCCAGGTCGGCGGCCGGACAAGGTGTCTTGGGTTCCTGTGTCATGTCCTCAAGAAAGGCCAGATATTTGCGGAGCGGCAGGCTCAGCACCTTCGCCAGAATGATCCGGGCCACCTGTCCCTTGTTCATCGCGGTTTTTTGGTGGAATCCGGATCTCGCCGCTGTCGCCACCGGATGCTTTGGCCTGGATTTCCTTCAGCAGCACCTCCCTCAATTCCGGCTCGGTGTAATTGAGCTTTGGAGCGTAGGTTTGCACCAGGTCCTCGAAGGCCTTGTTCTGTTTGTACAGATTCAGGTTGCGGGTGAACACCAACAGCGCTTCGGGCACGAACTTGAAGATGTCTTCGATGACGCGCCGGAAGTGCTCGTGGCTCTTGCGCAGCGCTTCCTCCGCGCGCTTCCGCTCGGCCATCTCGCGCCGCAGGGCGGTGTTGGTCTGCTCTGCCTGGTCACGCGCCGCGATGGCGTCCTCCATCATATTCAGCGCGGCAGCGCGGGACTGTTCCATCGCCTGCTCCGCCTGCTTGCGCTCCGTGACATCGGTGACCGCTCCAATCCAACGATGGGGCTTGCCAGCCGCATCCCGAAGAACGGTGCCGCGCGCCCACCAATCGCCGTAGGCGCCGTCCTTCTTTCGGATGCGATATTCGATGTTGTAGGGAGCTTCGCCCTTGAGTTGCCGGTCCACTGCCGCCCTCACCCGCGCGCGGTCCTCCGGATGAAGGAGGTTCGCCCAGCCCTCCAAAGTGCGGGGGAACTCGCCCGGGGCATAGCCCATGAGTTCGTCAATCTTGCCGAACCACTGGATTCTCGTGCCGATGTCCCATTCGTAGATCACGTCGGTAGCGGACTCGGCCGCCAGCCGGAACCGCTCCCCTTGCTCGCGCAGCGCCTCAATCGCCTTGGCCCGCTCCCGGTTGTGCGTCTGCACGCGGCGCGCGCCGAAACCGATGCCGCCCAGCCCCATCAGCCAGATGACGCCGTTGACGATGACCAGCGACGCCAAGTGGCCACGCGCGCGGCTCCACAGCGGCGCCAGCGGCACTGAAACGGACATGCCGCCGCGAATATCGCCGACCTTGTAGTCTTGGGCGCTGTGGCACGTCAGGCAGCCCGCCTCGGTCACCAAGGGCCGCATGACGCGCATGTATTCCTGGCCAGCTATCATTTCCACTGACGCGACTTCGGTTTCCCCTTTCCCGAACGCTTTGAGCGCCCTGGTTTCCCACGCGTCGGGAGCGTTTTCGGGCCGCGACGGTTTCAGACCCGCGAGGTGGCTGCGAGGCCCAGGCGGTTCCTGGCCGTGCCCCTGCGCCTGGCGCATCATGGAAGGCGGGATGGGCAGGGCGCGTTCCCCGACGCGCGACGGGCGGGGGCTCGACGGCGCGTTGTTCGTTGCCGGCGCGTCACCGTCGCCGTGGCCAGCCGCCCAGAGCCGAAACAGCATCTCCTTCTGAAAGCTGATTTGCGCGTCCTGCCGGGCATTGTCCAACGTCTCGCGCCAATGTCCGAACATGTTCCAACCCACTGTCGCAGCGATGAACACCGTCCACGCCAGCGCCGCGGCCAGCGCGTAGCGCCACAGCCGGGACTGCGAGCGGTTGGAGGTTTGGGACGATTCGCTCATGACTTTCTTCTTGGTTGGGTCCGGTGAGTTGCCCCAGGCCAGGTCATGCGCCGCCTCCGCCCGGCGGCGCCGGGTCAGGGGCGGCACTGGGAACCCCGCCGCCCGGCGGCAAGTTCACCGCATGGCGCAGCGGTTCGCCCAGGCGGCGGCAAAGCTCGTTCACTTCCTGTTTCAATTCGATCATGCGCAGCTCGCGGCCCACGCCGGCGCGGTTGAAGCGCGTGAGTTCCTGGTTCCGCGCGCGCAGTTCCTCTGTCTGCTGTCGCAACGCCTCCTCCGTCCGCTTGCGCTCCAGGGCATACCGGGCCGCGAGGACCAGCAGATGCCCCTGGACCTGCCCCTTGACGAGGTAGTCCTGGGCGCCATCCCGCACGGCGCGGACGGCCATTTCGTGGTCATTGGTTCCGGTCAACACGACGACCGGGACGCCCGGCACCGCCTCCCGCAGCTTGTGGAAAGTTTGCAGCCCCTGGCTGTCGGGCAAGCCGAGGTCCAGCAAGACGAGATCAATGCCTTTGCGTTCCAGCCGGGTGAGCGCCTCGGAAAGCCGCACCACCGACTCGACCTGGAAACTCACCGGCCCGGTCACCGGCAGCAGCTCCTGGATGAAGTCGGTGTCGGCTGGATTGTCCTCGACGATGAGGATTCGAAGTATTTCGCTCATTTTTTGGCTCCGTTCGGCGGCAGTTTGACGATGGTGAACCAGAATTCCTCGATGGCCAGCACCACCTTGATGAACTGGTTCAGGTCAATCGGCTTGGTGATGTAACAGTTCGCGTGCAGGTTGTAAGTCTTGAGGATGTCCTCCTCGGCCTTGGAGGTGGTCAGGATCACCACCGGGATGCGCTTCAAGCCTGCGTCGGTCTTGATTTCGGCGAGGACCTCCCGGCCGTCTTTCTTCGGCAGGTTGAGGTCCAGCAGCACCAGGTCGGGCCGCGGAGCGCCGGCATACTGGCCCTGGCGCCGGAGGAAGGCCATGGCCGCCTCGCCGTCGCCCACCACGTGCAGAGTGTTGCGCACTTTGCTGTTCTCGAGGGCCTCGCGGGCCAGGTCCGCGTCGCCGGGGTTGTCTTCGATGAGCAGAATTTCAATGGATTTCATAAGGGACGCTGGGTTGGTTGTTGTTTCTGATCTCTGGGTTTCTTACCACGGATGACACGGATGGCACGGATCGGCAGAAAAGAAATTCCCATCCGTGTCATCGGTGTCATCCGTGGTTAAGATGGTTCTTTCATCCGTCATTTCACGATCCGTTTCCATTCCAGTTTAGCGTGCTTGAAATTCAGCAGGAGCGCCAGTCGTAATCGGGTTATGGCCAGGTAGCCGATCATCTGGGCCACGTGAGTATCGTTGAACGTCGAAACGACTTTCGGATCCACGATAACGAGATCGTCCACGATCAGGTCCGGGACCAGCGTGCCGATCAGGCGGCCTTTGTATTTCACCTCAAACACCTTCTGCTGATTGACCGAATGCCCGCGCTCCGTCAGCTCAATAACCAGCGCGTTTTCGTACAGCTTCTCGTCAAGCCCCGGCTTCAACTCGTTCAAGACCACCATCGCCGCGCCGATAATCTCGCCACTCAGCTTTTCGTGAATCAAGTTTTTCATGTCCGGTTCTTTTGACCACGGATGACACGGATGGCACGGATCGGCAGAAAAGAAATTCCCATCCGTGTGATCGGTGTAATCCGTGGTTGAAATTGTTTTCTCATTCTACTTCGGAACGGCAAAGAAAAAGGTCGAGCCATTCCCCGGCTCGGATTCGAACCAGATTTTGC
Organism: uncultured Verrucomicrobiota bacterium; assembly: GCA_964363225.1. Taxonomy (GTDB): domain Bacteria; phylum Verrucomicrobiota; class Verrucomicrobiia; order Limisphaerales; family CAYIIH01; genus CAYIIH01. The sequence goes on from CAYIIH010000259.1 coordinate 4,503, forward strand.
CGCCGTGGCGCTCCACGATCCGCTTGCACACCGCCAGGCCGATGCCGGTGCCGGGATACTCCTGCCGGGTATGCAGGCGCTGGAAGATGACGAAGACCCGCTCCGCGTGCTGCGGTTCGATGCCGATGCCGTTGTCCCGGACGGCGAAGACCCACTCGCGGCCCTGGTCTTGTGCGGACACGTGGACGCGCGGGAGGTCTTCGCGCCGAAACTTGATGGCGTTGGCGAGGAGGTTCTGGAACACCAGGACGAGTTGCGCAGCGTCGGCGCGCACCGTCGGCAGGTCGTCGTTGGTGATGATGGCCCGGTTCTCCTCGATCATGGCGGCCAGGTTCCGGATCGCCTCGCCCAGGGCGGAATGCGAGTCGGTGGGTTCCAACGGCTTGCCCTGCGTGCCGACGCGCGAATAGGTCAGGAGCTCATTGATGAGCGTTTGCATGCGGATGGCGCCGTCCACCGCATAGCGGATAAACTTTTTGGCCTTGGCGTCAAGCTGGCCCTCATAACGCTGGGCCAGAAGCTGCGTGTAGCTCGAAACCATCCGCAGCGGTTCCTGCAAATCGTGCGAGGCGACGTAGGCGAACTGCTCCAGTTCCTGGTTCGAGCGTTCCAAGCCGGCCAGGGAGCGTTTCAGTTGCCCCTCGACCGCCTTGCGCTCGGTGATGTCGCGAAAAATGGAGTGGAGAACCGGCCGCCCGGACAGTTGAATGACCCGCACGGTCACCAGGACGTTTCTGAGTTCGCCAGTCTTGCGGCGATGTTGGGTTTCAAAATCGTCCCGGCCTTCGCGCAATATCTTCTCGATGCGCGCTTTGGTTTCCTCGGGATTTTCGACGGCTTCATAATCGTTGACGCGCAGGCGGGCGAATTCCTCGCGGGTGTAGCCCAGTTGCCGAGGCGCGATCTCGTTGAACTCGATGGGCAGCCCGGTTTGGGTATCCACGATCAGAACCCCGTCGGGTGACTGCTCAAAGAGCGTGCGGTAGCGCGTCTCCTCCTCCCGCAGCGCCACCTCGGCCCGTCTGCGCTCAATGATCTCGCCAATCAGCCGGGCCGAAGTCTGCAACCGGCGTTTGGCCAGTTCGATGATGAATGGCGGGCGCGTCTCGTAAGCTTCGGCGTGTTGGCGCAGATCCTCCAAGCGGACGCCGTATTGGGCGGCCAGTTCTTTGAGCTTGGCGGGATCGCGCGGCGGGTCGCCGTAGCCGAAGTTGATGGAGCCGACGATCTCGCCGCCGGCGCGGACGGGCACCGCATAGAGGCGAATGCCGCCGTTGCACTCGATGTCCGCCGGCTGGCCGGTTGCAACGGCCACCTTCGAGGCGTTGGTCCAGCAGGACTCGTGGCAGTGCCACCGGCCGCAGGTCAAGGCCTCGCGGTTGTCGGCGGTGCCGCAGACGGCGCGCGCGGCCGCGTCCATGAACCGGCACCAGCCGGAGGAGAAGATGCCCAGCGCGTAATCGCCGTTTTTCTCATAGACCGCCGCGGAGGTGTCGAGCAGGTCGAGGTAGTCGCCGACAATGTCGGTCAGCATCTGCGCGCCCACCGCGTTGAGGATGAACCGGGAGGTGTTGAGCGGAACCAGGTCGCCGTAGGGCGGGGCGTATGCGTCCTGCCGGGCCTCGGTCGGATCGTGGTGGCGGGTGAGCAGCCATTCGATGCGCTTGAGCGCCTCCCCCGCCTGTTTGCGCTCGGCCATCTCCTGGCGCAGTTGCTGGTTGGCCGCCTCCAGTTGCGCCGTGCGTTCGCGGACGCGCTGTTCAAGCTGCTCGTTAAGCTGGCGCAGGGTGGCCGCGGCCTGTTTGCGCTCGGTGATGTCGCGCGCGGCGGCAAACACACCGAGCACATGGCCCTGCTCGTCGCGATAGACGCCGGCGTTGTAGAGCACGTCGGTGACCCGGCCCGAGACGTGCCGGAGGGCCAGCGGATAGTCGCGCACGAATCCTTCCGCAAAGACGCGCCGGTAGCCCTCGCGCGCCTTGTCCGGCTCGGTGAAGTAATCCGAGAAGTCCGTGCCGATGAGCTGCTCGCGCGGCACGCCCGTGGCCTGCACGGAAGCTTCGTTGACGTCGGTGATCTTCCCCTCGGCGCTGATGGTAACCAGCGGGTCGAGGCTGGCCTCGATCAGGCTGCGGGCGTAGGCCGAGGCAGCGCGCTGCACCTCCTCCGCCCGTTTGCGCTCGGTGACATCGCGGGCGGCGGCGAACACGCCTTGCACGTTTCCGGCGGCATCCTTATAGACCGTCGCATTGTAAAGCACGTCCATCACGTGACCGGACTTGTGCCGGATCGAAAGCGGGTAATCGGTCACCGAGCCTTGGGCAAACACCTGCTGATAGCCCGCGCTGGCTTTCTCCGGTTCCGTAAAGTAGCTGGAGAACTCCGTGCCGATCAGTTCCGCACGCGAAACGCCGGTGGCGAGTTCCGTGGCCGTGTTCACGTCGGTGATCTTGCCCTCGGGACCGATTGTCACCAGGGGATCCTGACTGGCCTCAATGAGACTGCGCACATACGCTGCCGTGCCGGCCAGGCTTTCCTCGGCCCGCTGCCGCTGGCGCAGGTGGTGAATGGTGATATAGGCCGCAGACCCCAGCAGCGCCAACATCAGCGCGTTCAGCACCACCGTGACGAGGATCGTGTTGCGGGCGCTGGCCCTGGCCGCCGTGTCGCGCTGCTGCAGCAACTCGCGCTCCTCGGCCTCCATCCCCGCGACCACCGTCTGAATCTCATCCATCACCCGCCTGCCCTCGCCGCCGGCCACCAGCCGCGCCGCGACCTCAAGGCCCTGCGTCCGGCGCGCCTCCACACGCTCGCGCCCCAGCGCAATCTTTCGATCAATCGTATCCCCCAACTGGTCGAGCCGCCGCTGTCGGGCCGGGTTGTCACTACTCAAATGTCGCGCCGATTTGAGATGTTCGTGAACTGCCACGACCGCGGCGTCGAACTGCTTCAAAAACGTCTCGTCGCCTGTAATGACGTAGCCGCGGCTGGCGGTCTCTGCGGCGGTCGTGCCAGAGACGATGGCTTCCAGTTGCTCCAACACCCGATGGGTGTGAGCCACCCGATCCGCGTCGCGAGTCAGGCTGGTGATGGTGCGAAACGAAGAAACGGCCACAACCGCCACCAGCAACAACGCCAACGCCAATCCACATCCAACCTTTCGCCCGATGGTCAGCCCGCGCAGCATGTAGGACGCGGCGATGAAACAAGCCGCCAGCCGCAGCAGATGCCACAGCCACCAGTCCGCCCGCCAGACCGCTGAAACGGGAAATGAGCAGCCCGACGCGGCAAACAGCAGGCACAAACCCGCAAACAAGAGATGGTCGCCGTCCGGCCTGGCCCAATACCAACTGACAAACCGCACCAACGCTGCCGCGAAAAGCGTCCCGCTCAGGATGTTAATGAATTTCGCGGCAGACGTGAACTCGGTCCCGACGACCATCAGAGGGAGCGATTGCGGAAGCGCCTGGGAGACGCAACCCAGCGCCGCCGCGCCAACCGCCACGGCCCACGGCGCCGCACGGACCCAGCGTTGCCGGCCGACACGCTCCGGCAGCCAAACCAGCGCGAAGCACAATCCCCCCGTCAACGCCGCCAGGCTCCTCAACCAGACAAACACCTGGCCCGGCTGAGCGAACCCGTGGAACACGTCGAGCACGCCCATCCCGATCAACCCCGACGCGAGCCAGGCGTAATGGGCTGGCTGCGATTGTTCCCGCCAGCGGACGACAAGGACCAGCCCCAGCGCGATGACAACAAGCGCGCCCAGGACTTCGACCGCCGCGTGAAACGTCCTGGCCTCAATCCGCTCGCCCGGCAACCCCAGGTGAACCAGGACGCTGACGGCAACGATGGCAACGATGCCGGCAAGCAGCCCCCCTAACCGCACGAGCTTTGTGCGCGAATCGCTCATAACGACACCACTTCAATGGTTTTCACGGTGGTCATGGTCGTTCCTCCTCCGATCCGCCGGCGCGACCGGGAAACAGTTGCGCGAGCGCGCCGGGCAGTTCGTCGCGCCGACAGCGTTTCGGAATGAACCGGTCCGCCCCCGACGCGACGCTGGCGGCATTAGGACGCACTGGGCACCCCCCCCGCTGAAACCGCCACGGGCGTCGGTGCCTCCATCTTCGCCAGTCGTTCTTCGATCTTGAGTAGGGAATCGGTGAGTTGCTCTTGCTGGCGGCGGGTGAAAGCAGGATCTCCGACCCACCAATCGAGGCCGATCTCTTTGGCTTTATCGACCGAACAGATGACCAGCCGAATCTGGATGGTCAGCAATTCAATGTCCGCGATCTTCACCTTGATATCGCCGGCGATGACAATCCCCTTGTCCAAGATGCGCTCGAGCAGGTCCGCGAGCGTGCTGCTGTCGGTGGAATGTTGCATGCGTTGGGTATTCATTGTATTTTTCCTTTTTTTAAAACAGTTTGCCCAGCGGGCCGAGGTCCAGATTCACGTCCTCCGGCCGGAGGCCGAATTCCTTTTGGAGCCGTTCGATTTCCTGGGTCTGGCGCATCAAGGCGTCGCCTAGTTTCTCGACGTCCGCCGGGCTGAGCGAGCCGCCTTCGACTCGTCGAAGCGCCTGGTGCTCCATCAAATCGTGGAGCAGTTTGAGCAAGGCCAAGACCAGCTTTGCGAGTCCTTGTTCCCGGCGGCTCGGCGCGGGCGGGGCGGCCCCGGAGCCGGCGGACGCCGGGCCCTTTGGGACGGAGGTCAGGGGGGCCAGCGGGGGCAGGGCCAAGACCTGGTCGGTTGCAGGGCCGGTCCGAGGGACTGGGCGTGGGGCGCTGACCGGCTCGCCCCGTGGGATAAAACCTCCAGTATCCGGCTGGGTTCCGGTGGCGCGTATCCCACGGGGCGAGCCATATCCGGGGCCAGAACCTGGTCCCGAGTCCGAGTCGGCCCGAACCGGCGGCACCGAGCTGCCCTCAGGTGTGCGGACCACCAATTGAAGCTGGACATACACCAAGTCAATGTCCGCCACGGTCAGGGTGGCCTCGCCCAAAATCACGACGCCGATGTCCAACACACGGCTGAGGGCATCGGCTAACGAAACGGATTGCCGGGGATGACAGGACAGCTCAGGCATAGTGTAGTGAACGGGAGGTGGAGGCAACGGGAGGTGGAGGGACGGTCTGGTAAAGCACCCGACCCAGGTCGATCAAGGCTGGGAGGCCGCGCGGCTCGTTCTGGCGGTACACCCATGTTTGCGGCAGGTCCGGAAAGGCCTGGCGGAACCGGGTCAGGATGGCGGATTCACTGCGATGCAGCGCGGCGCACACGGGGCAATCAGCGGCTGGCGTGACCAGATTGAGCAGGAGGGCGGCACAGGGCACCTCCATCCGGTGGCACGCGGCCAGCAAATCCCGGGTTTCCTCGAAGGCCATCCCGGTCGGAATGCTGACGGCATACAGGGCGCATTCCTTGGGGTCCTTCAGTCGGGCCACCAGGCCCTTGAGGCTTTTGGACAGGTCGATGAGCCGCTGGGTGACCTTGGGCAGGCGGAAGATTTGTTTGTACTTGAGGAACACCCCAAAGAAGGCTTTCAACCATTGATCGATCAATTCGGGCATTTCCAGGAGCCGGATCAAATGTCCGGTGGGCGCGGTGTCCAGGATCACGGTGTGGTAGTGGTCGAGCAGCTCCATCATCTGGCTCAGGGCCATGACCTCATCCAGGCCGGGCGGCGACAGGTCGAGCAGTTTCTCCATCGCCTCACGATCGAACGGCAGATCCATTTGCGGAAGGAGGTGTTTCAAGAAACCGTCCAATTCCTCCGCGTACAGGTTCTTCAAGGCGGCAAAGTCGTCTTGGGCGTTGAGTTCCAGACCGGTCAGATTGGGGCAAATGCGGCAGGGCTTGGGGCCCACAGGCGTTCCCAAGCAGGCGGTCAGCGAATGGGCGGGATCGGTGGAGAGCAGTAAGAACTCCTGGTCCGGATGATCGCGGGCCAACCGCAAACTGGTGGCGCAGGCCAGGGTGGTCTTTCCCACCCCGCCTTTGCCGGCAAACAGCAAGAGCCTCCGCGCGACGGCCGGCGGAGCACCCGGATCACGGACGTTAGGCGGAGCAGGCCGGGTTGTCCGTGGGGGCCCAACCGGC
>CAYIIH010000259.1:10707-12879 GCA_964363225.1 uncultured Verrucomicrobiota bacterium
GCCCGCGCCCAAAAGGCCGCCAAGGCCTGGGAGCCGCTGACTTCGCCGGGATAAAGGGGGGCTTCCCAGAGGCTGAATTCAGAAAACAGCCGGTTGTCCCGGACGCGCTTGAGGACTTCCTCCTGCTGGGCACGTCCCTCCTGGCAAAGGGGGCAAGGATTCCGCGGGAACAACCGGTTAATCACCAGGTCGGTCACGGGGATGTGCGCGCGATCGAGTTCCTGGATCAAGGCCTTGGTCTCATCGAGAGATAGCTCGGTGGCCACCATGACGGGCACGAAACGGCACCGGGCTGGATCGCGTAACAAGCGCTCCATTCCCTGAACCGAAAGCGCCAGTTCCTGAAGGAACCGATCGGCGGCGTCGGGCGGAGCCGTGCCGCGAAAGAGGCGGGTCATATACCGGTGTTTGGCCAGCAGCGCCTCCAAGGCCTCGAGCCATTGGCGGATCAGGACGGGCATGGCCAAGAGCCGGAGGGTGTGCCCGGTGGGGGCGGTGTCCACAATGAGCGTCTGGAAGGCCCCGCTTTCGGCCCATTTCGCGATTTCCAGGAAAGCCATCAGTTCGTCCAAACCCGGCAGTGACAAGTCCAGGAACTGGGTGATATCCGCCTCGTCCAGAAAGGTGCCGCGCAAGGCGATTTCCTTGAGTTGGAGCCCGTGGGCGCGCTTGAAGGCGGCCAGGCATTGGGAGGAGTCAAGTTCCTCAATCCTCAGATTGGGCGGCGGCGGCGACCCGGCCAGACAGTCGGCTACCGAATGGGCCGGGTCCGTCGAAACCAACAGGAACGACTGGTTCGCCGAGCTGCGGGCCAGGCTGAGCGCGGTCGCCGTGGCGCAGGTGGTTTTCCCGACGCCCCCCTTGCCGCCAAAGAGCAATAACCGCAGCACGCTGTGCTCCAAGAAAAATGGCTGGCCCCGTGAGACCAAAGAGGCGGAGAGACGGAGAGACGGAGAGACGGAGGGCAGAGAGATGGAGACCGTCGCCGATTCGCCGATTCGCTGTTTCTCGGTTTCATTCATCCTGCCTCCGTGGCGTCATCCGGCTCCGGCTTGGGGTTGGAGTTGGCACCTTGCATTTGCTCCATTCGATCCAGCAACTCCTTTTCCTGGGCGTCGAACTCTGCTTCGGAGATGCGCCCGGTCTCGAGCATCATATAGAGTTCGCTCAGGCGGGCGGTGATCTGGCCGGCTTCCTGGGCCTCCTCCTCCGCCAAGGCGGTCTGAATCTTGCGCGCCGCCCACACCGTGAGATGGATAGGCGATAACAGGATTGTGTCTAGCAGAAACATTTAGCCAGGGGCAACCTCACTTGGAGGGGCTGAGTTTAAGTTCCATGTCCACGAAATTATGCGGGGCCCACGGGCCGTTGAAGTCCACGGCGTAGTTATTATCGAATCGCTGGGCGGCGGCGGATACGGCGTCCTCGAGCTGCTTTTGCTGTTCGACTTTGACGAGGCAATTGAGAATCAGGATTTCGGTTGTGTTCCGAACCGGCGACCGCTTCATTTCGGCGCAGCAAGGCGCGAGCACCTCTTCAAAGACTTGGGAATGGGCCTCGCGGTCTTCATTGAGAATCTGGTCGAACAACTGGCCCAGTTCAATCTTGTCTTCCTGCCGCGCTTCCCGGTTGCCGCCCAGCAAGCGGTCGCGGGCCGCGCGCAATTCCGGGTGGTTATCCACAAAATACTCGAAGATATTGGGCACATCCCAGACGACCCGCACGCCCATCTCGACCTTGCCCGCAACCCGTTTGAGTTGCCCGGTGAAGGCCTTTTGATTCAGCGCCAGCATGGTGCGAATGGCTTTGAGATCGTCGGCGATCATGCCAAAGGCCACCGGCAGGATGCTGCTCTCGAGCATCAAGCGTTTCAGGACGGCGCTGTGTGCGGCCAAATGGGTGCGCTCCGGCCGGATGCTGGCCCGCGAGCAATCGCTGACCACCACCGCCACGTTGCCATCGCTCACGCTATACACCGGGCGGGCGTCAATGGCGGTCACATCGTAGGTCCGGGCCTCGGCCCCAGTGACGATGGCATAGACATACTTTCCCCCTGGGGTTGAACATAATTCGGAGGGCTGGCTCATGGTTGGTAGGGCGCGTCACTCCGTGCGCGCCGCAGACTGGAATCGGCTACCCCCACCGCGCGCACGGAGGGACGCGCCCAACCAG
>CAYIIH010000260.1:0-12838 GCA_964363225.1 uncultured Verrucomicrobiota bacterium
TTTTTCAAAACGAAGAGAAGGAAAAGCGCGCAGCGGAATTGGTCATTGCCAACAAGGAACTTCTCTTTCAAAACGAAGAGAAGGATAAGCGCGCAGCGGAATTGACACAGCACCGTGGGCAACTGGAACAAACGGTGGCCGCGCGCACGAAAGATCTCGATGCCGCCCGCATGGCGGCCTTGAGCCTGATGCAGGACGCCCAACGGCAGGAGCAGCGGGTGGCGGAGGCGCTGGCGGTGCAGCGCGCGCTGGCCGCCCAGCTTGCCGAAGCCAACCAAGAGTTGGAGTCTTTCTCCTATTCCGTGTCGCACGACCTGCGCGCGCCGCTGCGGCACATCCACGGCTATGTGGACATGCTGGGGCGCGCGATTGAGGGCCAGCTTTCGGACAAGGCGCAGCGCTATTTGAAGACCATCGCCGACGCCAGCGGCGAGATGGGCCGGTTGATTGACGACCTGCTGGCCTTTTCCCGCATGGGCCGGGCGGAATTGCATGAAGCCAGGGTGGATCTCGACCGGCTGGTCCAGGAGTGCATTCGGAACCTGGAAATGGCCACGCGTGACCGCCACATCGAATGGAAGATCTCCCCGCTGCCCCAGGCGACGGGCGATCCCTCCATGCTGCGGCAGGTCTTTGCCAACCTGCTGGGCAACGCCGTCAAATACACCCGCCCGCGCGACCTGGCGGTGATTGAGATTGGAGTGATGGAGGGTGTCGAGTGTCGAGTGTCGAGTGACGGGAAAGGTGACGAGTGTCGGGTGACGAGTGTCGGGAAAGTCGCCGCATTAACCCTCAACCCTCAACCCTCAACCCTCACCTTCTTCATCCGCGACAACGGCGTCGGCTTTGACCCGCAGTATGCCCACAAGCTCTTCGGCGTCTTCCAGCGGCTGCATCGGGCCGACGAGTTCGAGGGCACAGGCATCGGCCTAGCCAACGTGCGCCGCATCATCGCCCGGCACAGCGGGCGCAGTTGGGCCGAAGGGAAGCCGGGGGAAGGCGCGACGTTTTATTTCACCTTGAAAGGCGCAACGTCATGAACGCGCGGACGACTGTGGGACGGGTTTCCAACCCGTCACCCGACGGCCTGCAAAAACCCGTGGGACAGGTTTGCAACCTGTCAGATGACGGCTTGCAAAGCCGTCCCACCGTGGCACGGGTTTTCAACCCGTCAGTTTCCAGCCCGTCAGGCCACGGCTGGCCAAGCTGTTCCACTCCGAAGGCAAACGGAATGACGGGGCGACGTTTTATCTCACGTTGAAACCGGCAACCTCAGTGCAACAGCGAACAGAAAAGACAGACCATGAACTCCCTCAAACGCATTCTGCTGGTGGACGACAGTCCCCGCGACACCGAGTTGGCGCTCGACGCCCTCGCCCAATACCATCTCGCCAACGAGGTCCTCGCCCTGCGCGACGGCGCCGAGGCGCTGGACTACCTTCACCGGCGCGGCGCGTTTGCCGGGCGGGCGGACGGGCAGCCCGCCGTGGTGCTGCTCGACCTGAAGATGCCCAAGGTGGACGGCATGGAAGTGTTGCGCCAAATGAAAAGCGATCCGGAACTCAAGGTGATTCCGGTGGTGGTAATGACCTCCTCGCGCGAGGAGCAGGACGTGCTCAACAGCTACCATCTCGGCGTGAACGCCTACGTGGTCAAGCCGCTGAACTTCCACGAATTCACCGACGCGGTGAAGCAAGTGAGCGCCTTCTGGGCCGTCATCAACGAGCCGCCGCCGGGCAGCGTGTCCAAGCCATGCGACACGCGCTTTCTCAAACGGCCAACCTCTTAGCTGGCGCATCAAACCCCCCCGAAGAAAAGGAGCCACAATGAACCCTTCCTTTCGCGTGCTACATTTGGAAGACAACCTGCGCGACGCGGAGATCATCCGGGAGAGGCTGGAAGCCGATGGGCTGGCTTGCGTGATCACCCTGGTCAGCGACAGGCAATCCTTTGAGCTGGCGTTCAACCAGGCCGCGTTCGACGTCATCCTGTGCGACTACAACCTGCCGGATTACGACGGCCTCTCCGCCTTGAAGCTGGCCCGGGAGAAACAACCCAACGCGCCGGTCATCATCCTTTCCGGTTTATTGGGCGAGGAGGAGGCGGTCAAGTGCCTGCACCGAGGGGCGACGGATTACTTGCTCAAGGAACGGCTGGACCGGCTTCCCTCGGCGGTCAAACGCGCCCTGGAGGAGGCCGAGGAACATCGCAAACGCCAGCAGGCCGAAGCGGCGTTGCGCAAAAGCGAGGAACACTTGCGGGCAGTGCTGCAATACGCCCACGACGCAATCATTTCTACGGACAGCAACGGCCGGATTGTTTCCTGGAATAACGGCGCGCAGATCATTTTTGGTTACGCCGCCGAGGAGGTCAGGAACGAACCTCTGACGACCCTGATGCCGGAGCGTTACCGGGAAGCCCATCAGGCTGGCATGCGCCGCTATCTTTCCACGGGCAAATCCCACGTGCTGGACAGAACTGTTGAAATGCACGGGCGGCGCAAGGACGGGAGCGAATTTCCCTTCGAATTATCGCTGTCAACGTGGAGCAGTGCAAAGGGACAGTTTTTTACCGGCATCCTTCGCGACATCACCGAGCGCAAACAGGCGGCGGCGGCGCTGGCAGAGAGCGAAGACCGCTTCCGACAACTCGCCGAGCAGAGCAACGACGGCTTTTGGTTTGTGGCCCCGAATCCGGAGCGGGTGCTTTACGTCAGCCCGGCGGTGGAAAAGCTCTGGGGGCTGCCCGCCGAGCGCTTTTATCAGGACACTCGCGCTTGGTTGACGGCCATCCATCCCGACGACCAGCCGCGCGTTCACGCGGCTTGGCAAGCGTTCCTCAATGGCCAGTCATCCCGGATTGAGGAGGAATACCGCGTTGTCCGGCCCGATGGTTCCGTGCGCTGGGTGTTGGACACCGGCATGCCAATTCGCAATGAAGCTGGCGAGATTATCCGCCTGAGCGGCATCACCCGGAACATCACCGAGCGCAAGCAGAACGAGCGCCAGATGCTCCGCACGCAGCGGTTGGAGAGCATCGGCACACTGGCCGGCGGCGTGGCCCATGATCTCAACAACACACTCGCGCCCATCCTGATGGCCACCCAATTGTTGCGGATGCAATACCCGGACGAGACGAAGATGATTGACACCATCGAGTCGAGCGCCAAGCGCGGGGCGGACATGGTGCGGCAACTGTTGACCTTCGCCAAAGGCGTCGAGGGGGAACGCCTGCTCCTCCAACCGCGGCATCTGCTCAAGGAGATGGAGAAACTGATCCATGGCACTTTCCCCAAGAACATCGAACTGCGGACCAGTTACGCGAAGGACCTCTGGACGATCCTGGGCGATGCCACGCAACTCCATCAAGTGTTGCTCAACTTGTGCGTCAACGCCCGCGATGCGATGCCCAAGGGCGGCACGCTGACCCTGAAAGCAGAAAACAGGGAGATTGACACTCTCTGTGCCAGTGCCGTCCCGGGGGCTAAGCCCGGCAGCTATGTCGTGTGGCGCGTCGAGGACACCGGGACCGGAATCCCGCCGGAGGTTCTGGACCGCATCTTCGAGCCGTTCTTCACCACCAAGGGGCTGGATAAAGGCACGGGACTCGGCCTTTCCACCGTCCTCGGCATCGTCAAGAGCCATGGCGGTTTTGTCCGACTTTATTCCGAACCGGACAAAGGCACGACCTTCGCCGTCTATCTGCTCGCCAGCGATCAGAACGCCGCCGCCACGGCGCCGCTGGAAGCTGCGACATCCTTCCGCGGCAATGGTGAGACCGTTCTCGTGGTGGATGACGAAGCCGCCGTGCGTCAGGTGACGCGCACCGTGCTGACGGCGCTGAACTTTCGGGTGCTCACCGCTGCCGACGGCACGGAGGCGCTCATTCAAGTGGCAGAGAAGCGGGCGGAACTGCGCGCGGTGATTACCGACCTGGACATGCCGTACATGGACGGCCGCACCTTTGTGCGGGCACTCAAACGCATGTTGCCCGAGGTCGGCATCATCGTCGCGAGCGGACGCCTGGAGGAACGGGAGGAGAACGAGTTCAAGACGATGGGAGTCAGCGCGTTGCTGAACAAGCCTTTCACCCAGGAAAAGCTGGTGGAGGCGCTGAAAACAGTTTTTCAGAAGGTCTCGTCACGCGCTCCTGTTGCGCTGGCATAGTCCAAGGCCCGGCTTAAATCCCCGGACACTTCGCGGCGGACATCTCCGCCCAGAGATTGCGGCGGCGCTTGTATTCCGTTTTCCATCGCGCCAGCAGTTGGTTATAGCCGGCGGAGTTGACCTCCGACAGCGCCTTCATCCACAGAGCTGGCTCGTGATAGGAGGAGCCGCCGGTCGCTCCCGGACTGGGCACCAGCGTGTGCAGATGTTGCCGCCATATAGCCAGGGGATCGACGCGTGCAGTCGCATCGCTCAGGAATCCCAGCGCCTCTCCCAAGCTGGCCAGCAGCTTTGCTTCAAAGTTTGTCGCCGGCATCAGCACCTGTGAGTGGAAGGTCGGGCACTGTGGCTTGATCTGCGCTGTTTGCGGAAGGCTGCGCGTCAACAGCGCCAGCGAACGCCAGTGCTTGCCGAAGAACGCCGCGCTCTCCGCGCAGCAGTCCAGCCACGCGGTCAGGTGTTCGAGGAAACTCGCCTGGTGCGCGACCGGATCGCACCGCGCCTCGATCAGCCAATAAATCCAGGAGTCTGCGGGCTTGGGGTTGGGTTCTTGGTAGCTGGCACAAGCGGCGACGGCACGCTCGCGCCACTGGGAAAGGAGTTCGCCGGCCACGGCCGATGCGCCGGCGTCGTGGCGGAAGGCCGCAAACGCCTCCAGCACGGCCGGCCAGTCGTGCGCGTGTTTAAGCAAGGCGCGCTGCAAGCGGCAGGCCGCCGCGCGCTTGGCGCGACCGCGTTGGGCGGCGATGGTTTCCCATTGGTCCAGCAGTTTTGGGATGGTTTCGTCCTCCGCGACCGCGCTGTAACAGGTTTTGTCCGGCAACAAGCTCAGTTCCGGCCGCCACGGTTCTTCGGGATTCAAGCGCAACAGGCTTGAAAGAGTCGCTTCCACGAATTTCTCCGCGCCAGCCAGGTCACCACGGGCCAGCGCGTCGGCGATCAGCGGCTCGCCGTAGCGCCAGTCGCCGGCGAGGTGCTCCGCGCACGTCCGCAGGTGGGCGGCGGGATCAAAGCGTTTCTCGTATTCGTGCCGGATGCGATGCCAGACCGAGCGAATGTCCGCGACCGCCTCCGCATAATCCCCGCTGCCCAGGTGCGCGAGGATGTCGCGCGCGGCCGCGTCGGGCAGTGAGCTGAAGAACTGCACGCAAGCCTCGTCGTCAAGGCCGACCTGTTTGAGTTCGTTATCGAGGGAATGAATGGAGTCCGCCAGTTGCGGGCCGGGCGATGGTTCATGCGCCAATCCCAGCCAGGTCCAGCGCAGCACGCAGGTTGTGGCCTGTGGACCGAGCACGCAACAATCGTCGAACGGCTGCATCCAATCGGGATACGACTGAATCCCACTCTCGATCTCCGCGAGACTGGCGCGAAACAGGTCGGGCTCCTGCACCAGCGGGAAGGCGCTCTCCAGCCACTCCAGCAAGCGCCGGGCGTCTTTCTCGAGATCGTCGGTCAACGCCCTGGAATCGAAGTAGGGCGGGTGCCAGTGCTCCTCCTGGTTGGCATACGCGCCCTCGGCGTCGCCGAGTTCGGAAATGCGGCTCTCCCAATCGCCCCAGAAGTCGTTCCAGGTTTCGAGCGCCTTCTGATCGGATGGGGCGACGACGGGCTGCGTGGAAGTCTCCGCAGCGAGGAACCGGCAAACCGTGTCGGCCAGGTCCGGATCAGCGGCGCGCAGTTTCTCGTCGAGACCTGCCAGCAGGCCGTGTTGGGCCACGAGTCCGAGCAGGATTTGCGCTTGCTGAGTGGTCAGCGCGGCCAACAGGCGCTGGCCGACAGTGGAAGTGGAAGATTCGGAGGGATTCATCGTGCGGTGGTGGTGCGATGTCAGCGGAAGTCTTCCAGAGCTTGTTCAGAGTCATGGCAGTGTTTGCAGACGTGATCGCGGTGACCGCAACCGCTGAATTGCTCGTTGGCACGGACTCGTCCACAGACGTGGCAGAAGTGGCCCATGACGCTTTGGATGGTCAGCCCGGCGTTGGCGCGGCGATGAGCGCGTCGTAGGTGGGGCAGATGCGATACGCCGGATCGCACACGTCCACCGCGCCCCGCACCGTCTCGAACAGCCGCGCGCCGCCGGCCTGCAACCGGCGGGCGTCCGCCGCGTCAAAGTATCCGTGCGCAACCAGGTAATCCGTGAAGTAATGGAAGGCTTGGATGGTGGTCACCGCGCGCACGCCGTGCAGCCAAAATAAGTTCCGGCAACGCTGGGCGAGGTAATGGTCAAGCTGCGCCTCGTTCAGGCGGAAGGGGCTGGCGCCTTTCTTCTTCTCCTCCTTCCAGCCCCAGTAATCCTGGAGCGCATCCGCGAGGAAGCGGGCGCTGGTCCAAGGCAGGCCCTTGTTTCGGCGTGCCCAGCCGGTGAAACTCCAGGCGACATCGTGCCGAAACCATTGTTCCTGTGGCTTCTTGAGGTCCAGTCCCGCCTCCGACGGCGGTAGGAAGGCCAGCCGCAACTGGCGGCGAAAGCATTTGGCGTTGTCCGGATTGCTTTCATCGAGATACCCGACCGCCAGCGCCGCCTGGCACAACCGATCCACGGCTTCCGGCGAATCGTCTCCGGCCTCAAAAAACGGGAACACGGCCAGGTGCGTGAGCCAGAGCAGGCCGAAGCCGCCGGCCAGGACCTCCGGCGAGTCAAACACCGGCTGCGCCATCGCCGTGAGCAATTCCTGCAATTCTTTTTCCAAACCGCGCCAAGCGAGCAGGTCCACCACGTCCGCGAGCTGATCGACGTGTTTGGCCGGATGCTGCTTGAACAAATCCAGATAGATCTGGATTTCCTCGCGCCGGCCAGACCGGATCGCCTCGGCAATCAAGTCGTGGTCGTAGTAGCCGAAGCATTGCAGGTAGGTGTCCGGTTGCTCGCGGCGGAGCCGTCGCAGCAACGCGAGGTAATCGTCCAACCGCCCCGCGCGCGCCAGAGCGCCGCCCAGTTCAAACAGAAACTCGTCGTGCAAATAGAGGTGGCGGAAGAGCCGGGGCTGCTGCTCCAGGAATTCCAGGGTCCGCTGCAACAGCCAAGCGGCCTGCCCCTCGCGTTTCTTCTCTTGTTTCTTCTCCGTATAGACCGGTCCAACTTCCTTCCACCAGGCAGCCACGAGGCCCTGGTCCGCTTCGGAGAGCGGCGGCCAGTCAGGCTCCTTGGGCGCCGGTTTGGGATCGATGTCGGGCAGAGGTTCGAGCGGCGGCTGCCGTTCCTTCCATTCACGCGCCGCTTGTTCGCGCTGGGCGTGCGCGGCCTCTTCCTGCGCTCGACGCGCTTCCGCCGCCGCCTGTGTGGCGGTCTGGGCCTTGGCGCGCTCCTCGGCGGCGTGCTTTTCGAGGCAGCATTTCTTGTATTTTTTTCCGCTGCCGCAGGGGCAGGGATCGTTGCGTCCGATGGTCATGGGTGAAAACGGGTCAATCCCTTATTCCGATGCCAAAGTATTCTGCGCAACGGCCTATCTGCAACCATCATTTCCAACCGCCGGACGCACCCAGTTCTCCATCAAGCAGCGATGGCGCCTCCCACTAACAACGACCGCAGGGTCATCATCGAGATGAACCCGCGCGTCAGCCGCAGTTCCGTGCTGGCGTCCAAGGCCACCGGCTTCCCCATCGCGAATCAAGCGAAGCGTGGGCCACGCCCTCCGCGCCAGCTTCACCGTCGAAGAAATTCTCAACCTCACGAAGATGGACCGGTGGTTCCTGACGCAGATTGAGGAGATTGCGGATTTAGAGGCGGAACTGGCGGGAGCGAGAAATTGATGGTTTCGAATCTATTTGCTGCTATCCTGTCAAAAAGAACATTGATGACCGAGAAAAAAGTTAACTTTCCAAAGTGCGTGGCAGTTTCCGCCGGAAAGAGCGTTGTGATCGTTGCCAACGAGTTGAATCTGTCGATATTCAAACCGGTTTGGCTATGCCAGTTCGACATTCTTAAGCCGGAAGAATTATCTGAGGGCATTTTGATCTCCCCAGCGGCAATCCAAATACCTGGACCGACTTTTCAGTTAGTCATTCTTCCCAATCGCCTCCAAATGACGTTCCCCTCTTCTGATGTCGACGCAACTACAGAACCGTTGAACAGAGTGTTAGGAGGAATCTTGCGTGCGCTTCCACACACTCCTCTCGTTGGGCTCGGAATGAACCTCGATTTTTTCGTCGCGCCTGCGGCCGGAAATACTTTTGAGGAGTGGAATGCCGAACACTTCGCTTCAAAAGTCGCCTTCGGAGTCTGTGGTGGTGCCGAAACACGACCTCGTTTCGGTTCGTATTTTTCAATGCAGGTGGAGGGGATGCGGCTCAAGGTGGATGCAAAGCCTGTGAGTGGAGTTCAAGCTTCACCGCAGGTTGTGAAGGCACTGGAGGCCGCGTCAGAGTGGATGCACTTCGGATTTAACTACCATCACGACCTTGATCAAAATGCCTCCACGAAACACGCGCTCGAACTCCTTTCAAAATGGAGCGCCGTGGTTTCTCACGCTCGCTCCATTGTCAGTCAGCTACCTGCTTGAGCCATGAACCCTCTTGATACACGCGCAGTTGATCTCTCCTCGTCGGATGACGTCTTTGCGCCACGCCTCGCAGAATATTGGCGAAAACTTGAGAAAACTGCGGCTAAACAACCGGAAACAACCGAATCCTCTGATTTCGGTACAGCTACAAGGCCTTTCACAGCTCGTACAGATTGGGGCGAAACTGCTCAACCAAGCGGACTGCCAGCATCTGCTGTCCATCGCGTGGCCTTTCACTCGGTTGGTTTGAAGCCGCGTTTGCAGGCGTTGCTGGCTGCCACTTGGCTCGATTTTGTGACTTTCTCTGGAGGGCCAAACCAAACCCACCAAATTGAGTCGACGCATTTAATTCGCGCAATTCAGCAACGACGAAAAGCGTCAGTCAGTGTTTCCGAAAGGCTTAGAGTCCCACGCGAGAAAGCGCTCGCCACGACACTTTTGTCCCCTTCTGGTGCCTATCTGAGTTGGTTGGAGATGGACCTGAACGATGCCAGAAGCTGACACAATTGCGTATACGGCTGTAACGGAGTTTCTCCAGCAGGGAGACATATTCCGACAAGAAGTAGTCACACCGATGGTTGACACACAGAAGCGGATCTTTCGCGCCTCGGATGGTCGGCATGGCAGCGTCGTTTTTTCAGAAGGGATTCCCGCACACGTATTCGATCAAGAAGAGTTGCTTGGGCGACTGAACTCTTCTACTCGGACCCCTCTCCATACCGAGCCGTTCAGCCTAACCCCTGACGGACATCCCGAACTTGTCGTCGTTTATTCCAGTCTGACTTCGCACTTTGTGATTGCCACCCAGACGTGCGATGTGAGCGGGAAAGACAGGAATTCTCTGCCGATGGCCATCATTCTGCCCGTAATCACGGTCATGGAGATATGCCGCTATCAGCGACTCCCGTTTAGGTCCGCAGATGGAGAAACGACTATTGAGGAGTTCCTTGAGACAAATGCGCAAAACACGTCGCTGCGATTGGAACGTGATTCGTTTCGGTATCCAGAAGTCATTCGGAAAGCGTTGGCTGACTGGGTTCCGACTACCTCCAAGCTTCAAGAGGACCGAAACAGAATCCGGAATTACCTCGCAAGGATGCAAGAACGCGGATGGATGTATTTCCTGAAGCAGGATGCGGCTTTCCAAATTCCTGAAGGCTACGTTGACTTCTCTGTCGCCTTCACCGTGCCCACTCAACGACTCAATGAGTTGAACAATTCTCGTCTCGCGCGTATCGCCGATCCTTATCGAGACCAGTTTGCCCAAGCGCTCGCCAACAGACTGTCACGAATCGCTGTGCCTACGCCGTTCAAGCCAGAAGCCTACTGAGGCTTTGAAAGGCTGTGTGCCCCGCACCCGCCGCAACGCGTCCGCAATCCAGACTCCTGCTTATCTCCACCCGCCGCGCGCCTGCTGCGACTGATCCCGATGCGCGACGCCCAAGTTGCCCAGCGATTTATCCGGTCAGTGGTGCTTGCACACGGCCACCGAGCCAGTCGGCGATGCCCAATTCTCCGCTCCGGCCAGCCGTTCCACGGTTTGCAGCGCGTTCACACCGCCGTCTCCAGCACAACCTTGGAGTGCTTGGTGGCAATCATGAGAAGGACTTTCGCTGGACCAGTCGGTTTGCGCCGGCCCCGTTCCCAGTTCTGAAGCGTGTCCTCGCTGATGCCGAGGAGCCTGGCGAACTTGGTTTGTGGCAGGCCGAGTTTGGTGCGCACACGCACGACGTCTGGCGCGTTTCCTGGAACGGCACGCCCGCATCCCAGCCATGCGGAATGTGCGGTGACCGGCAGAACCGATAGCGGTAGCGGCCGGTGCTCAGGACATTGTCCGGGGTCATGCCCCGCGCCGGGCGAATCGCGAAATCATCCACGCTCACCAGCTTGCCGACGAGGGTGCAGACGGGCTGGGCCTGCGGCGCGTGATGCAGCCAGTCGTTCAGCCCGCCGCATTCGTCGGATTCAAGGTGGCTCCAGGCAACCCACTTGAGCTTCGCCGGGTCCATGAGGCGGGAAGAGTTTATTCTTTTCTGTTGGATTTCGCCGGGATGTGCGAATTATTGGATAGTGCAACAAAGCCGTTTTTAGCGTAGAGAATATGAAGAATATGCAATCGGTCAAAATCGCAGGCCTTGCCGCCGCCCTGTTCTTGGCGGCAGGCCTTGTCGCGGTGGTGCGCGGCGCGGACCGCGAGCAGCAGAATGACAGTTCAACCAATCAGCCAGCCAGGATGAAGGATTTGAAAAAACCCGATCAGGAGCAGTTGCGAAAACAATTGTCCCCCGAACAGTTCACGGTCACTCAGCAGTGCGGCACTGAACCACCCTTCCGCAACGCATATTGGGACAACCATCAGCCCGGCCTTTACGTGGATGTCGTGTCGGGCGAACCGCTGTTCAGTTCGCTGGACAAGTTCGATTCCGGCACCGGCTGGCCGAGCTTCACGCGGCCCGTGGCCGGCACCGGCGTCGTCGAGAAGCAGGACACGGCGCATGGCATGGCGCGGACGGAGGTGCGGTCGAAACAGGCGGATTCGCATCTCGGCCATGTCTTCGACGACGGCCCGGGGCCAACTGGATTGCGCTACTGCATCAATTCCGCTTCGCTGCGGTTCATTCCGGTGGAGAAAATGGAGGCGGAAGGTTATGGGGCTTATCTTGAACCGTTCGTGAAGGCGGGTTTGATCAAGGCGAGCGCGGTTTCGGCCGCTTCGGACAAGACCTCCGCCGCAACGCAGCGTGAGCTGGCCATTCTGGCGGGAGGCTGTTTCTGGGGCCTGGAGGAAATACTGCGCAAAATTCCCGGCGTGCTGGAAACCACCGTGGGTTACAGCGGCGGCACGGTCGCGCATCCGACTTACCAGCAAGTTTGCACCGGGCGCACCGGTCACGCGGAAGCGATTCAGGTGGCGTTCAATCCGGCCAAGCTGAGTTACGAACAGCTGCTGGGGTATTTCTTCCGCATGCACGATCCCACCACGCCGAATCAGCAGCACAACGACATCGGGACGCAGTATCGCTCGGCCATCTTTTACACGAGCAACGAACAGAAGCAGGCCGCCGAGCGTGTGAAAGCGCAGGTGGACAAGTCGGGCAAGTGGAAGCGACCTGTCGTGACGGAGATCACGAAAGCATCGGAATTCTATCCGGCTGAGGATTACCACCAGAAGTATCTCGTGAAAAATCCCGGCGGTTACACCTGTCACATCCTGCGGGATTAAACGTTTCCAATCGCGAGTTGCTGCCCAGATCGAGACGTCGCGATTGACTAACAATGTCACTGTTTCATCGCGGCATGGACGCGACGCGCATCGCCACGGACGTCGCGGGCGCTGAGGAAATCCACGACTTCCTTGCGGGCGGCTTCACGGGTTCCTGACTCACATTAAGGAAAGCGCGGATTTTGAGGAGGAATTGGCGGCGGCCAAACAGCAAGAATGTTGTGATTGTTGTCCGACGTCAGTTCGTATAATGTATCATCTATGAAACGAACATTTTTGACCACATTCGTTCTCGTTAGTATCGCCATCGCCCGCCTCAGCGCGGCTGAATCCGAGGAAGGATTCGTGAAAATCTTCGATGGCAAGACGTTCCATGGCTGGAAGAAAGCCACCGAACACCCCGACACCTGGAAGATCGAGGACGGCGCGCTTGTGTCCCGCGGCGAACGATGCCATCTCTTCTACGTTGGCGATGAGCAGCCGTTCAAGAATTTCGAGTTCAAGGCGGACGTGATGACCGAGCCGAAGGCCAATGGAGGGATCTATTTTCACACCAAATATCAGGAATCCGGCTGGCCGAAATACGGCTTCGAATGCCAGGTCAACGTGAGCCACAGCGATTGGAAGAAGACCGGCAGCCTCTACGACGTGGTCAACATCGCCAGCACGCCCGCCAAGGATAACCAGTGGTGGACCCAGCACATTATCGTGAAGGACAACAAAGTGACGGTGAAGATCGACGGCCAGATCGTGCTCGAGTACACGGAGCCCAACGGCGCTCAGCCGCGGCCGGATTTCACGCGCAAGCTCGACGCCGGCACCTTTGCGCTTCAGGCCCACGATCCAAAGAGCGTTGTCCGTTTCAAGAACATCCAGGTCAAACGACTCGATTGATAGGGGTCAC
Source organism: uncultured Verrucomicrobiota bacterium (assembly GCA_964363225.1). Taxonomy (GTDB): domain Bacteria; phylum Verrucomicrobiota; class Verrucomicrobiia; order Limisphaerales; family CAYIIH01; genus CAYIIH01. Next base: position 12,793 of record CAYIIH010000260.1, read on the forward strand.
CCATTAGCGTGAGCGGTCAAGAAGGAAAAAGGATCTCCGGCAGCCA
>CAYIIH010000261.1:0-1317 GCA_964363225.1 uncultured Verrucomicrobiota bacterium
CGAATTCCTGAACCGCGTGGACGACACCGTCCTTTTCAAGCCGCTCACGCTCGCCGACATCAAGAAGATCGTGGACCTCCAACTCAAGCTCCTCCGTGCCCGCCTGACCGGCCGCCACATCACCCTCGACCTGACCGACGCCGCCAAGGAACTCATCGCCCGCGAAGGCTACGATCCCGTCTATGGCGCCCGTCCGCTGAAACGCTTCCTCCAGCGCTCCATCGAAACCCCGCTCTCCCGCCAACTCATCTCCGGCGAAGTCACCGATCACAGCCGCGTGGCGGTGGAGTTCAAGAAAGGCGAACTGGTCTTCGAGACGAAGGCGGGGAAGAAGTAGGACGTGCGTTTCGCCTGTCTCAAACTCAGAGCAACAAGTTCTTCGTTTACTGCGCGCTTCCCATGAGAACGCCGGCCATGTTACGCTGCGTCCCGTGGAAGCAATTTGATTATACCCGGCCGCCGCTCCTTCAAAACTGACGAGAGCTTTCTCGAAAAGCTCGCCATCGGCGCTATCGGTGCCCGCGCCGTTTTCAATGAGCTTCAGCGGCAAGGCCACAAGCCCATTGAGCTGGAGCGCGGCTCGATGGACTACAGGGATTACGGGAACACTGACATGCCCGCCGCGCTGCCAACTCCGCTTTACACGACCGAGTGCGGCCAAGCCTACGTCAGCGATTCGCTCGACCTCCTGCCGCGTGTGCCTGCCGACTCCGTGGACCTCGTCATCACCTCGCCTCCGTTCGCACTCCAGCGGCAGAAGGAATACGGCAACGCGACCGAAGACGCCCACGTGGACTGGCTGCTCCAGTTCGCCGAACCCATCAAGCGAGTGCTCAAGCTCCTCACCCCGTCCCTCTACCATCGGATGGGAGAGGGTGGCCGGAGGCCGGGTGAGGGGGTGCTCGACCTTGGCAGCGCCTACCAGAGCGGACGCCCGGTGCCCTCGCTCTACAACTTCCGCGTCATGCTCCGCCTGTGCGACGAACATGGCTTTCGGCTCGCCGATGCCCCTCGCCCCGTCCGATGGGGAGAGGGTGGCCGAAGGCCGGGTGAGGGGAACGCCAAACTCCCGTCGCCCATTGAGTGGGTGAACAAGCGCAAAATCCGCGCGAAAGACTCGGTGAACACCGCCTGGTGGTTTGCGAAAACCGACTTCCCGAAAGCCGATGTCCGCCGCGTGCTCGCGCCCTACTCCGACCGGATGAAGAAACTGCTGGAAGACGCCGAGAGCTTCTGCCGCCCGAAACTGCGTCCATCCGGTCACGACATCAGCCGCCGCTTCGGGGACAACAACGGCGGGGCCATCCCGTCGAACCT
>CAYIIH010000261.1:1327-4853 GCA_964363225.1 uncultured Verrucomicrobiota bacterium
AAATCCCAAACACGGAGAGCAACTCGCTCTACCAGCGCCATTGAGCCATGGAGATCGTTTACATTGAAACCAGTGTCGTCAGCCTGCTCGTGGCGAATCCGAGCCGCGACTTGGTCACCGCAGCCCGGCAACAAGCTACGCGCGACTGGTGGAACCTGCGGCGCGCTTTGTTCCGGTGCACAACTTCGGACGAGACGTTAGCTGAAGCGGCGCGTGGCGATGCGGAGCAAGCCAGGCTGCGGCTGGCGGCCTTGGCGACGCTCCCCAGCCTGACCATCACGGCGGAGGCCGAGAATTTGGCGGCCGAATTCCTGCGCACGGGCGCCCTGCCGCCAGCGGCGCGCACTGACGCCGTGCATTTGGCGGTGGCCTCCGCGGCGCGGACCGACTATTTTCTGACGTGGAACTGTCGCCACCGGGCCAACGCCCAAATCCTCCGGCGATTGGAGCGGGAGGCCATCCGCCGCGGTTGGGAGTTGCCGACGGTTTGCACCCCGCTGGAACTTATGGGAGACTCACCCTATGAAAACGAAACCGATTCTTGAAGATGTCTGGCGCATCAAAGACGAATTGGACCGAGAAGCGGGCTATGACATCCATCGCCTGTGCCAGAACACCCGCCAGTGGGCGGCCGCGCATCCGCATCCCGGCCACCGCGTGCAGAACGCCGAAGAACTCCGCCGCTGGCTGACCGACCAGGAACGGCAACGCGCTGCAGCATCGGCGCTGGCCTTGAATGACGCCCCGCCGCCCAAGAAGTCATGATCTCATCTACCACTGCCAGCAGGCGGCGGAAAAGGCGCTGAAAGGCTACCTCGCTTTTCGTGATCAACCGCTGGAGCGGACCCACGACCTGGAGCGGTTGCTGGAAGTCGCCACCGCGTTGGACTCCACCTTCGCGCCGCTGGAAGCGCAGGCTGACGTCCTCAATCCCTACGCCACCGCTTTCCGCTATCCTGACACGCTGGTCGTGCAATTCCCCTCCGTCGCCGAAGTGAACACTGCCATTGAACACGCCCAGGCCATCTACGACTTCGTGCTCACGCAAGTACCCGCCGAAGTGCATCCGAATTGACCCCGCGCTGCCGCCAACTCATCGCTGGCGAAGTCACCAACCACCGCCGCGTGATGATGGACTCCAAGAAAGGCGAACTGGCCTTCGAGACGAAAACGCCGAAGGAGTCGGCCAGCGTGCTCTGTCGGGCTCGCGAGTCCGCCGCACCACTCCGCGCTTGGCGGAGTCCACGCTAACTGGCTTGCAGCCGCACGCCGACCGACCCTTCGTTCACCTACTCCACCTTCACCCGGTAGAACCAGTTCATCCCCGGCACGTTGGTCACCGTGATGGCGAACGGCAACACTGCCGGCGTGTTGGTCTGGAGCCGCGCCCAATCGCTCAGGTTGGTCGAACCCAGCAGCACGTAGTCCGCACCGACCGGCCCGTTCACGACGATGCTGAGCACTCCGTTCGCGTAAGCGCCCGGGTGCAGCCCAGTCGGTGTGAACGTCACTACCCGCAGCGGCAGATCCGGCGACTCGCATCCGTTGATGTTCCTCGTGACGACGGCGAAGTAATAGGCCTGGCCAAAGGTGAGGTCGGGAAACTCCACCGACGTTCCACGCGTCGTGCGCACCGGAGCCATACCGACGACGGACGTGAAGTTTGTCTGGGCCATATAGACCTCAAACCGCTCAATCACTTCCTCCGGTTTTACCCGCTCCCAAGCCAGCCATGTCGTTCCGTAGGACGAATTCACCATCGTCTCCGATGGATTCGGTACCAGCGTCGCCGCCAGCAACGATGCCCCGTCGCTCTCCCGGTTCGTATTGTCCACCGTGGTGATGAGGAGCGGATAGCCGTGCCCCAGCAGCAGATTGGTGGCGGTGTAACTCAGCGCGAACCGGTCCAGCGTCACCGGCGTGGTTGCACCCGCCAGATACACGCGATAGGCGGCCAGCAGGTTGTTCGTATGCGGGTCTGCTCCAACCGGCGGCAGCCAAGTGAACGTCAGCACGTTCGTCCCGCAGGCTGCCGCGAGATTCCTCACCTCGCGCACGCGGTCCACGGACGCCTGCGCCGATTGCGAGCGTACCACTGGGTTCGTGTGGCCCAGCACGTCCTCCGCGACTACCGCCACGTAGTAAATGCCGTAAGGGTTCAAGCCCGTCAGCGTCCACTGCTTGGTTTCTGCCGGCACGTAGGCGAAAGGCTCCAGGCCAGTCACGTCGTCGTAATAGGCCGGGCCGAGGTAGATGCGGTAACGCGCCACGTCCTTCTGCCCGACTTCGCTGTAAGCCGTCCAGTCCAGGTCAATCGCGCTGAACGAGTTCACCGAGTCTCGCGCCGTGAAACCGCAGCCCAGGCACGTCACCGGCGCGGGCACGTCCGGCGTGATCACCACGACGCTCACCTCGCGCGACACCACTTGCTTGAGGGGCGGCGACGGCTCGTCGCCCACGAACACCGAGAATTCCCGCGACACCAACTCGCGGGCCACGACATAGGCCGCGGCGTACTTCACGCCCGGATCGAAGCCGCCCAGCGCATCCACTGGCACCACTGCGAAGAAGTGATCTTCCCACACCGGCAGGTTGGTGAGCGCGAGTGTGAATGTTTCTCCCCGCACCCACGCCACGCGTGCCATGCCGGTGACATTCGTGAAACCGTGGGTGAGCATGTAGATATCGTAGCGCGCCACGTCCCGTTCCGCCCATTGGTTGTAGCCGGCCCACGACAGCGCGACTGACTCACCGGTGGGTGTGGGTGTGACCAGCAGGTTTGTCACCGGCGCAGGCACTTGCGGCGTGGTGACCACGATGCTCACCTCGCGCGACACCACTTGCCGCAGGGGCGGCGACGGCTCATCGCCCACAAACACCGAGAACTCCCGCGACACCAGTTCGCGGGCGATGACGTAGGCGGCAGCGTAATTCACCACCGGATCAAACCCGCCCAGCGCGTCCACCGCCACCACGGCGAAGCAATGGTCTTCCCACGGCGGCAGGTTGGTGAGCGTGATTGAGAAGGTCTCGCCCGGCACCCAGGTGTAGTGGGTCATTCCAGTGACGTTCGTGAAACCGCGCGTGAACATGTAGATATCGTAGCGCGCCACGTCTCGCTGCGCCCACTGGTTATAGCCAGCCCACGAGAGCGTGACAGTCTCGCCCGTGGGCGTGGGCGTCACGATCAGGGGCGACACCCGCGCGGGCACGGTCGGCGTGGTGACGACGATGCTCACTTCACGCGACACCGCCTGTTTCAGAGGCGGCGATGGCTCGTCGCCGACGAACACCGAGCACTCGCGGGAAACGAGTTGCTTGTATTCCGGCGTCTGCACCCCGCCGACGTGGATAGAGAACTCGCGGGAGATGACCTGCTGGATGAGCACCGGCTGGGCTTGGGCGAATGGTGCGAAGAGCCACAGAATCAGTGCCAGCCAAGCGACCGTAGCGACGTCTCGGCCGCCCGCCCCTGTTTTAGGGGCCGGAGAATTGCGGCGCGCTGCCGCGACGCCCCGACCCCAGA
>CAYIIH010000261.1:4863-12782 GCA_964363225.1 uncultured Verrucomicrobiota bacterium
GGCGGGGCGGCGGGGGGCGGGTTGTGGGGGGGGCTGGTCGGGGGGGCCCCGCCCCCCCCCACGCCGCTACGCCAGAGTAATGGACACCCCGGCGGCCCCAAGCTTTGTGGTAATACAGTTTTCATGGCAGGAAACCTTCGAAGGTTTTTACCGAAGAACTGCCACGAACTCAGGGCCGGACCACTTTGACCTGGATGGCCGAATAGCCGTCTTTCACGGGCACGTTGGCCGTCCAACGAACCACGAGCGGGTCTTCAGTCACGACCGAGGTGACGGCGGCGGTGGCTTCCGTGAAGTTGCCGTCGGAACGCGGCGTGGCGCGAACTTTGACTACGGAAGCCTGCTCCACGTTCGTTGTCTCAACCACGACAGTGGTGTTGGTCACTTGCGGGAGAGCAACGTCGGCGCCGATGGCCCCGAACTCAGCGCGTGGATCCGCCGGAGCGCTATTACCGCCGATGGAGACAATCCGGACGCTTGGGCCATTCGTTGGCAGCCAGATTTGCGGGGTAGCACCGCTGGCCAACTCCACCACACTGGGGTCGGGCGAGACTACGAAATTGGTGCTCGTGCTGGTCGTGACCCGTTCCAGGCGAATCCGGCCCAGACCACCATTGTAATAACCGTTTCCGCCGAGGCATTGAACAGTGCCGCTCGCAACAAATCCGTCGCACACGAGGCGAATTCCACCACCGCTTCCACCAGTGGAGTCGTTCATCGAGCTTACTACACCACCGCTCATCCCGTTACCTCCATTTGCGCGGATGGTTCCCGAAACCGTGCAGGCGCCACTGCTGGAGATGAGAATTGCTCCACCACCCGCTCCACCACCCCGCTTCACACCTGCGCCAAGATTACTCACGGTCCTTCCCCCACCGCCCGATCCTCCGACCGGTGGAATCAGAGAAGGATTTCCATACGTTGGCTGGCCGAATTTGCCCACAGAACCATAGCTACCCGCTCCACCAACCTCCCCTTCCCCGAACAATCCGTTCGATACGTACGCTTTGAACGCGCCACCACCAGGACCGAACCCGGCCGCATCCGCTGCACCAACGGCGTAATCGCCAGCCCCACCCCTGAACCCACCGGGCCCTGGCTCAGCCAGCAAAGGCGGAGGTTGATGCCCCTGTCCATCCAAACTTACCGTCCCGTTGATCGTGACATCTCCTTGGACCAGCCAAACGACTGGCGCGCGGCTGGCGTGGTTCTTGAAGGTGACAGTCGCGCCGCCTTGAATTGTGACGCTGGAGTACTTAAACACCACCGCCCACTTGCTGGAGTCATAGATGCCCTTGCCGGCGTTGGCGCTGTTGTTGGCGTCCCAATTGCCGGTGACGGCCTGGCTGAGGTCAATCACCGTGTTGGCGGTGATGACCAGCGCGCCATCCGAACCGTCGGACGGGATGTTGAGTGCGGCCCTTGCAGCCGCCATGCTCATCGCGGCCACGACAGCACAGGTCAATAGGCGGATTGTTGTCTTCATAGGTTTGTGTTTTGTCTGTTCTTGTTTTGTTGTTGTTTACCGGACCGAAATCGCGTGTGGGCCGAACCACCGCCGCCATCGCCAGAGCGCCAGCGGAGGACAAGCTGGTTGCCGGTTGCGGAGAATCTTGAGGCTGGGAGAGGGCGCGTTGGCTTTGCTGGAGGCTGTCGGCTTCTGGGTCGCGCAGTCAGTGAGCGTGGTTTGGCCGCAGCACTCGGCGACAGCGTGGGGCGGAAAGAGGGCGCCGGCGGCAATTCCTGGCAGGTGCCGGGCCGGGCGGAAAGCAAATGGGATGAAGTCGAAGGACATCAGGGCCGTGTGCGCGTCAGTCGCGTGACGTTCGACCCTGTCGGTGGAAGGCTTTTGTTCCTTGGAGGACGTCCTGTGCCTGAGAATGAAATGGGGCGCACTTACTTACGCCCCAGAACAGGCACTGGTATGCCCTCGAAGGAACGCTTTCAGCACGCCCCTTTCGGGGCGTGCTTCGAGCGCGGTCCTTCGATAGAAATTACCAGTTTCGTTCTGGACAGCAGCCGAAGCTCGCGAATTATGGTTTGATCTTGATCTACATGGTTTTGGTTCTGAACGAACCCGATTCAACTCCTCGCCGCCGTCGGCGGCAAGAGAAAGTTTTGCACTTCTTCATCGTTCGGCTTTCTGTCCAGAACGTGATCGGCAGCGCGGGTTGAGCGGATTTGGGTTTTCTTGCCGGATTTCACCGGCGTCTGGAAAGCAGTTCGCTTGGGGCTTGAAGCACTTTTCCCAAAGGGATTATTGGCATGAAAACCACAATCCCGTCCCCCCGCCTCCTCGAAGCCGAGAAGGAAAACTCCTGCGCCTCGACCAGATCCTCCACGAGCGCGTAATCGGCCAAGACGAAACCGTGCAAGCCCCTCTCAACCCTCAACCATGAACCCTCAACCATTTGGCGGCGCCCGTTGCGGCCTCAAAGACCCGAAGCGCCCCATCGGCTCAGCCAAAAGCAGTTGACCGCGATAGTCGATATTCAGTTGCAGCGGGTCGAGAAGCGCCTTCTCCAGCAGCATCTTTCGCTTGAAGTCGATAAATCGGCCCAGCAACTCCTGGCAAAGGAAGGGTACGACCCTCAATTCGGCGCGCGGCCGCTGAAAAGGGCCATCCAGGAACTGTTCCTCGATCCGCTTGCCTTGAAATTGCTGGCGGGGGAATTCAGACCCGGTGATCAAATCAAAGCCACCACCGACGGCGCCGATTTAGTGCTTCAAAAAGAATAAAGGCTGGTTAGGCTTGCCTGAGCATGAACCGAAGAATTGGAGCGCAGACCTCGGTCCGCCCGCCGCTGGCCATGACACCGTGCTGGGGACCGAGGTCCGCGCTCCCATTCACCATGGCTTCATGGTTGCCTGGCGTGGCCAAGAAACCAATGAAGCTTGCCCTGCACGGCGCCAGCAGCCTGGGGAAGCCGGTTTGCGCCCCGCTCATTCTTTGCGCCATCAGCCTGATCGCTGGTTCCTTCCTCCTTTCGGCTGCTGAAATTCTTCCGCCCGGCCATCGACCGGTGCCGCCTGCCGTGCATGCGCTCGTGGGAGGCAAGGTGATGATCAAGCCTGGCGAAATGATCGATCCGGCTACGATTGTGATTCGGAATGGCCTCATCCAAGCCGTGGCAAAAGACCTGGATGCACCGCCTGATGCGCGCGTTTTGGATATGAAAGGTTTGACGATCTATCCGGGCCTGATTGATCCCTTTTTGAGTCTGAAATCTCCCAGCCCCACTGTGTCAACCGAGGGCACTGAGCCTGCTTTGACCGCCGGCGGGATCAACTTCTACGGTGTGCCCGGCCAGGAACGCGATCAAGGCAATCCTGGACCGGGCTATGAGCTGGCGCCGATGACTCCCGAACGTCGAGTCGCATCGACTTATGCTCCTGATGACAAGAGTCTGGAAGCGTTGCGCGAGATCGGTTTCACCGCCGGAAACGTGGTTCCCGAAAAGGGCATCCTGCGCGGGACAAGCGCCTTCGTGGTCCTTTCCGATTCCGGTCCGAACGAGGCCGTCCTCAAGCCGGATGTCTTTCAGCATATTGCCTTCGACACGACCAGCGCGAGGGAAGGCGCTTACCCGCGTTCGCTCATGGGTGTGATTGCGGCCGCGCGGCAGAGCTTTTTCGATGCGCAGCATTATCGACTGGACCAAGCCGATTACCGTCAACATCCAGAGAAGCGCAAACGCCCTCCCTTCAATCCGGCGCTCGAGGCACTCGCGCCCGTCTTGGACAAGAAACTGCCGGTTGTCTTCGAGCCGGGAAGCGCTCTGATGGTGGACCGCGCCGCGCGCCTCGCCCGCGAATTCAGCCTGGACTTCCTGGTTCGAGCCAGCGGCCAGGAATGGCGCCAACCCCTCCTCGCCCAGAGCGCCGCCGTGCCTTTTATCGTGCCGCTCAATTTCCTCGAAATCTCCAAACTGCCGGAGGAAGATGATTGGTCGGCGGTGTCCCTTGATCAGTTGCGCGCTTGGGATTGGGCGCCGGAGAATCCCGCGCTGCTCCGCCGGCAAGGATTGGAAATCGCGCTGACGACTTACGGTCTTTCCGAGAAAAAGAATTTCCGCAAGAACCTGCGCGCCGCTCTGGATCGCGGCCTCTCGGAGACGGATGCGCTCGCTGCTTTGACCGTGATTCCGGCCCGCTTATGCGGCGTGGAAAAGTCCCTCGGCACCATCGAAACCGGCAAGATCGCGAACCTGACCATCGTCGAGGGCGGCACTTACTTCAATCCCGAAGCCAAAGTGCGCGAAGTGTGGATTGATGGCCGTCTTTATCCGGTTAAACCGCCTGCTTCCGGGCCGGCCAAAGGCGCGGCCGAGAACAAACCGGGTGGCGAGTCACCGGCCAAACAGGTGGAGGACGCGAAGGAAACGCCGCCAGCAGACAAAACGAAAGAGCAGCAGGCAAGCAAGCAATCCGCGTTGCGAGACCTTCGCTCGCAAAGAACGGCGCGACATCCCGGTGAGGGCCGCGGTGCGATTGCCGCGCCGCCAGCCGTTTTGATCACCGGTGCAACCCTATGGACGTGCGGCCCGGCCGGGCGGCTGGACAATGCCGACTTGCTGGTCGTCAGCAACAAGATTCAGGCGGTTGGTCCCAAGCTCACCCCGCCACCGGCACTGGGAGGGAAAGCGCCACTCGTCATCGATGCCCGCGGCCAGCATCTGACCCCGGGCCTGATCGATGCCCACAGCCATAGCATGATCCTGGGCGGCGTGAACGAAGGCACCCTTCCTTCTTCAGCCATGGTGCGCATCGGAGATGTCGTCAATTCCGAGACCGACAATATCTACGAGCAACTGGCCGGAGGCTTGACGGTCGCCAACCTTCTGCACGGTTCCGCCAACCCTCTTGGAGGCCAAAACTGCATCATCAAACTCAAGGATGGCGCCGCGCCGGAGGAATTGAAGTTGTCTGACGCACCGCCCGGCATCAAATTCGCGCTCGGCGAAAACGTGAAACAATCCAGCCGGAGCGAGAAGGACGCGACTCGGTTTCCGCAAAGCCGCATGGGCGTCCGCACCTTTATCGCCAACCGATTCATCGCCGCGCAGCAATACCTCAAGGGATGGCAGGCATACCAGAAGTCAGCGCCGGGTTCCGCCTCTGTTGCCGCTGTCCCGAACGACAGCAAAACTGCTGTGACGAACAGCCCGATGTTGCCTGTTCCGCCCCGGCTGGATTTGGAGTTGGAAGCTCTGGGCGAAATTCTCCAAGGCAAACGCTGGATTCATTGCCATTCCTATCGGCAGGATGAGATTTTGATGTTTCTGCGCCTGATGGAAGGCTTCGGTGTCAAAGTCGGCACTCTTCAGCATGTGCTCGAAGGCTACAAAGTCGCCGATGAAATCGCCCGCCATGGCGCCGGCGCCTCCTGTTTCTCCGATTGGTGGGCCTACAAATTTGAGGTGTATGACGCCATTCCCTACGCCGGCAGCCTGATGCGGGAGCGAGGGGCGCTGGTTTCATTCAATTCCGATTCGTCCGATCATGCCCGGCGCCTGTACCTGGAGGCGGCCAAGGCCGTTAAATACGGCGGCACGCCTGAAGACGAAGCGCTGAAATTTGTGACCATCAACCCGGCCAAACAGTTGCGCATCGATCACCGCGTCGGCTCGCTCGAACCGGGCAAAGATGCCGATTTCGTGCTGTGGTCAAAATCTCCGCTCGATTCATCGACGCTCTGCCTCCAGACCTGGATCGAAGGAAAGAAGTATTTTGACCGGTCCCTGGCCGCTGAGCGCGCTGCTGCTTTGGAAAAGGAACGAACCGCGCTGATGGATAAAGCCAAAAAGATGCTGGCGAGTTCGGATGCCACGGGAACCAAGCCTTCGGCCGAGCAAACCGCCTTCTTCCACCAGGCCTTGGAGCATTTTCACGATTCATCCGAAAGGCACTGCGATGACGAGTAATTCCGGAATGCGGCGCTTCATTCCTGAAGCGATGAACGGTGGAGGGTTTTCCGTGAATCCGGGTAGGACCGAACTGCTGCTCGGCCCTGACATCCAGGCGGCACGGCAGTGCCGCCCTACCAAGATCATGGTCCCAATGCATGCGCAAAGCGCAGGGAGGCTCTCCATCAAGCCGGCCATGAAGCCGGCCCGGCCATTTGCCAAGTCCGCTCGGAACATTTCAAATCTCAAATCTCAAATCTCAAATCTTTGGCTGCGAAATGCCGCAGGATTGCTGGTTCTTTGTCTCTGTTGGCCACCGGCGTCGCTGGCCGAAACAATTCTGATCACAGGTGCCGCCGTTCACACCGTCTCCGGCCCTACGCTTGGCTCGGCCCAGGTTTTGATCAAGGATGGCAAGATCGCCGCCGTCGAATCGGCGATCAAAGTCAAGGCCGACCGGGTGGTGAAACTGAATGGGTATCATCTCTATCCAGGTTTGATTGCCGCCAGCACCTCGCTGGGCCTGACTGAGATCAACGCCGTGCGGGCCAGCCAGGACACGGCGGAAGTCGGCGATTACACTCCCGATGTCCAGGCCTGGATCGCGGTCAATCCTGATTCCGAATTGTTGCCCGTGGCCCGAGCCAATGGCATTACGCACGCGCTGGCCCTGCCGATGGGCGGCATTGTCACGGGCCAATCCGGACTGATCGCGTTGGAGGGCTGGACAACGGAGCAACTGACCGTCAAACAACCGGTCGCCCTTCACCTTTTCTGGCCCGGCATGGCCTTGGACACGACGCCCAGAGAACAGTTCAAGGACAAATCGAAATGGAAATCACTCGAGGATCAGGCGAAAGAACGGCGCAAGAAATTGAAACAGATCGACGACTTTTTCGAGGAAGCGCGCGCCTATGCCAAAGCACGAGAAGCCGCCGGCAAATCTGCGGCCCCGGACGCGGGTCTGCAACCGGCCTGGGAGGCCATGCTTCCGTTGGTCCGGGGCGACATCCCGCTCATGATCCACGCCCAGGAAATCCGGCAGATCAAGTCCGCGCTCACCTGGGTGAACACGAGGAGCTACAAAATGATTCTGGCCGGTGGACAGGATGCCTGGAAAGCAGCCGAACTTCTGGCCAAGAGCAAAATCCCGGTCATTTACGAGGGGGTGTTTCAGCAACCGGCGCGCGATACCGAGGCTTACGATATTCACTTTAGAGCACCCGAAATCCTCCGGAAGGCCGGCGTGACCGTCATTTTTGGCCCGGGAGCCGGTTCTTCTGCCGCGGCCAACATTCGCAATCTTCCCTACGCTGCGGCTCAAGCGGTCGCTTTTGGATTCCCGGCGGACGAGGCCTTGAAAGCCGTGACCCTTTACCCCGCGCAAGTCCTGGGCGTCGGCGATCGTCTGGGTTCGATTGAAATTGGGAAGGAAGCAACGCTTTTCGCGAGCGACGGTGATATTCTCGATCTCCGGGCGAATGTGAAGCGAATGTGGATCGCCGGCCGGGAAGTCAGCCTGGAAAGCCGTCACACCCGCCTGTACGAGAAGTACAAGCTCCGTCCGACCAGGCGGTAGGAATCTGACTTGCGGGAAACCTTCCCAAGTCGGGCAGGGCCGAGCGGTCGGCTGAAGTCCTCTCTCGGAGAATCACGCAGTTTGAGCAAGATTCTTCGCCCAGGAGGTCAACCGCAGAGACGCGACGGACGCAGCGCGGCAAAGCCGCAACCTAAACCTCTCTTGCAGAACGTATTTGACGCGGTGCGGCAAAGCCTCAGCCAAATCGTGCTTGTCCTCGGCGGCGGTTTCCGGCGGTGTCACGCCGCCAGACCTTCGCCCAGTGAGCCGCTGAGCGAACCCGCCGGCGCGACGCCGGCGCTACCCGGTTCATGAAAAGCCCTCACGGTCTTTTTTCCGCGCATTGGGACCATGAACCTATAATCGGCAGTTGAATAACCGCAAAGATCGCAAAGCAGGGAACTTGAGCGAAAGCGGGTTCTCACCCGACAGGT
>CAYIIH010000262.1:0-12746 GCA_964363225.1 uncultured Verrucomicrobiota bacterium
TCCGCCAGGCGCCGTTGGTATTCAGGGCGAGGTTGGGCGGCACGAAATCGTTGTGATCATCCACGTACATCTGCCAGCAGGCCTCGAGCTGCTTCAGGTTATTCAGGCAAGAGCCTCCAGTGGCTTTGGCTTTGGCTTTGCTCAGCGCGGGCAACAACAAGCTGGCCAGAATGGCGATCACGGCAATGACCACCAGCAACTCGATCAGTGTGAAGGCTGAGCCGCGCGCTGTTTGGAGTCCACGCTTTAGCGTGCTCTGCCTCCGCCAAGCAGACGGTTGATCTCCCAATTGGACCGGCCTGTTTATGACAAGCCTCCAAGCCATTTTGGGGCGCATTGGGGCCATGAACCGGATAGGCGATAGGAACGCAGCCTTCAGGCTGCAGCGCGTTGAAGTGCCGATGGTTCTGCAGCCTGAAGGCTGCGTTCCTGAATCGAGGTTCATGGGAAGCCTCCTTGCCCTTTGAAACCGCCCTGGGACCCTGAATCGGAGAAAGCCAGGTGTTGTCGCGACAGCGTCTTGGAGTGCGGCAGTCCTCTGCCGCTGTGGAAGCTGCGGGACACCGAAAGCGCCAGAGGACTGGCGCACTCCAAAACCTGGCCGTGTGTGGGGCAATTCGTCGAAGGCCTCCACGCCATTTCTGGTTCGCATTGGGCAAGTGATCCGGCCGCTGTCGGTAGGACCGACCTGCCGGTCGGCCCTGATTTCATGGCGGTGCGGCAGCGCCGCCCTCCCAGGTTGATGGATGACGCGCCTGGTTCCTGAGATTCATCCAGCAATCGAACGAGCGAGGCCATTGCAGCACCCATCAGCATATCGATCAGCGTCAAGCCGGTGAGCGGACGCCAAAGAAACGCATTGGTTTCTGTGAAGTTTTTCATCTCGAGGAGTTCGTTGTGTCTCTTACCGTTATCTCTGACGGAAGCCGTTTCCACAACCACCAGATGCCGCCAATCAAGATCGCGTAGTAGAGTGCCAACGAAGCAAACGGCGGAAGACCCAACGCCATGCCCAAGTTGGGTGAAAACTCCCCTTTCAAGAACAATGGGATGTGCAACTCTGTTAGGGGGTTGTAAATCGCCCCCTGTGGGCAGGCGTTCGTGAGCGTGGCTAATGTGGTGATCGCAATCGAGTAACCCGCCAGCAATATGCCAAGCTTGGGGAGTCGCTGCACCCCCAGCGCGCACGGCAGCGCTAACAAGGGCAGAATCGGAGCCAAAAACCGTGGCCCCAACGTCGGCCCCGCCTGCCAGTCCCAGGTGCGGCCAGAAATGACAATAATCTGAACCAGAGGCACAGCATAGGTGAGCCAAAATAATCGAGGCGAATTCGTGGCTAGCTTCCAGTAGCCTACTCCTGCCATAAGCAGGAACGGCGTCCAGAAGAAGAGCCCGCGAGTCGGACTGAATATGAGATTGAAAGCAGTTTCAGCACTTGGCCATTTGATCGCGTAAAGTCCTTCCTTCATGGGCGGGAATGAGGCCTGCAGACTGTAGGGGAGAATGAAGGGCTGGCCAAAGCAAAGCCAACTGTAGGCAGGAATCAGCAGCAATGGTGGCACCGCAGCGATACAAAAAGGAATAGCCCGCCGCCAGTCCGTTGACATCAACCAAACAAAGATGCCGATCACGACGATCCCTGCCGTGTATTCACTGGCCAACGCCCACCCGCAAACGTGGCCAGCCAGCAAATCCCAGCGATTTCTAAATGGAAAGCTGCAACGTGCCGACTTTTCTGATGCTTTCCTTTCCCAATGCGGCGTGGAGAGAGGCTGGAGCGGGGCGGACGGTTGACTTTCCAAGAAAACGGGGCTTGCCACGTTTACGGGCTGCTCAGTCTGGCGCCAAATGGTCCACAGAGCGATGGCCAGCAACCCGACCACCAGCGCGTGTGAAAACATCATGGTGGCGTATGGCAGTGGTGCAGCTCCGAGGAAAAGCGCCAGGGTCGTTATCAGAGCGTACTTGGCTGGCACTTGTTTGGACAACCATGCGAACAGTGTTCCTCCTCCGAGCGCTGCGATTACTCCAATGCATCCCGCGCAAGCAACCCAACTGGAAAACAACCAGCCCGTTTTTGAATCCAGCAGTATCCCAACAACTGAGAGGAAACCGGCCGCCACGGCAAACGCCGGGAGCGCCAGCGCCACAGTCCCTGGCGCCTTGTCGCTGTAATAGTGGCCCTCCTGTTCAGCTTTGTCTGGAGTGTTCTCCTGGTAGGCATCTATGTTAACCTTTCCAGTCGCAAGCGCGTGCAATAGATCCAAGCGTGAGAGAGGAGTCGGACAGTGCCATGGCCGCTGATGCACGTACGTTGCTGCGACAAGGAACAGGAAACAAATGCCAATGCACAGACCACCATTTTCTAGAATCTTTGGCTTTTTACGCAAGTTTGCCTAAATGTCCGCCTTCGCCACTGTTTCCCGCCGACGAGGTGCCGCTTGTGTCGCGACCTAAGAAAAGAAATGCAAGTGAGCCAAAGGAGAGGAATATTAAAATGCCCTTGAACATGTTGTTGGCGGCTGTCGTGGGTATTTTGAGCCAAGAAACGAGTCCCCCCATGCAGCTACAAGGCTCCGGATATTGTAATATCACCAAAGCAAGCCGATATACCCAGAGTATCGCACTAAGCCACAGCAGAACCCAACATTTGGCCTTTTCATCATTTGAGTTTAGCAAAAACAGTGCAACGCCCACTTCCAAGGTGCCCGCAAAAATAAAGACCATGCGGTTCGTAAAAAAGTCAAATACCGGATTATAGTCATTTAAGTAGGTACCGTTCAATTGGCTTTCGACCAGTTTTGCCACACCGGCTGTAAACAGAATAAGGAAAGACAATAGCAGAAAGCTCTTTTTCATCAGGCGTTAGAGATGTTCACGTCAATAAATGCAACCACGCGCACACCGGTACACCTAGTCATTATCCAGAAACGCGCGTTGCGCTCGTGCCGCAGGCCGTAACTACCCAAGCATCGTGAGTTGTTAGCGCTTCTTCATCGCACTTGGGCTGACAAATCGCCCACCAAGCGCCACCGCCGTTAACGCCTCACGACCACTGCCATCGTGAGGGACCAACCAACAGTAAAATCAGCACCGACCAAGCCCCAAAGCCTTACCGATGGCTTCGGGGCCGTCCCTTTTTGAAACCTAACTTAGTATTTGAAACGTTTTGCCAGGCGATTCGAGGCCATCGCGATACCAAAACCCTATTCGTGCAAACGCAACTGCAAAGTCAATGGGGGCACTGCACTCATGGGTAGGGCCGTGCGACAAGTTCCAGGAACGTCATGGATTGCACTCAGGATTATTGGACGGTTTGGGTTCGCTTTCCGGACCCCAACTGGGAACATAACACTCATTCTGTCCAGCATTTATCACACATTGCCCAACTGCTTGAGTGTAGGTGCCAGCCGATGTAGATGGAGGGCAGTCCTTGTTGTAGGCCGCTTTGCAGACACCAACATTGTCATAGGTAGTTCTTGTCTTGGCTCCTGAGCATTGGGGGTTCTCCAATGGTTTCCATGAGCACGCGCCCGTAATTTCGGCTTCCTTCGCTTTGCACTCTTTCTGATTAGCGGCGTATGCCGCAATTGCACCGGCGGTTAAGGCCAGGGTCACCGCAAGCCATGTGTAAGCAATTGTTTTAGGTATGCACTTCATAGTTTATCCTTTCGTTGTTGCGTTATTTCGTTTTCCGACATGCCGCTTAGCCAAGTACATAAATACTGGCGTAAGCAGTAAAAGCACAATCAAAGGGCCGTGTTACAAGTTCCAGAAACGTCATTATGGATTGCACGCAGGATTTTCGGAAAGGTAAGCTTGGCTTTCCGGACCCCAACTGGGAACATGACAGTCACTATTTGAAGCATTTAGCACGCATTGCCCAACTGCTTCAGTATAGGTGCCATCCTCCGAGGATGGAGGGCAGTCCTTGTTGTAGGCCGCTTTGCAGTCACCGACACCATCATAGGTAGTTCTTGTCTTGGTGCCTGTGCACTTGATCTCCGGCCATGTCACATATAGGCATGTGCCCGTAAATTCGGCTTCTTTCGCTTTGCACTCTTTCTGATTAGCGGCGTATGCCGCGATTGCACCGGCGGTTAAGGCGAGGGTCACCGCAAGCCATGTGTAAGCAATTGTTTTAGGTATGCACTTCATAGTTTATCCTTTCGTTGTTGCGTTATTTCGTTTTCCGACATGCCGCTTAGCCAAGTACATAAATACTGGCGTAAGCAGCAAAAGCACAATTGCAATTACGAATGCAGGCCGGTACTGCTCCGATTCCGGTTTTCGCAGGAAGATCCCTTCTTTCATCGCGGCAGCAATAAATGGCTTAAGCCTTGGATCTGATGCTGTGAGCCACGTTCCATTCGTAATCATGTAAGTAACTGAGTTTATGTTCTTTCGCACGCTCCGCAAGCGCGAGTCTGCTACCATTGTTGGCCGAGTCAATCCGGGAAGATAATCAGTCTCACTGCTTGAAGAGATAGCTTCGGTAGTGCAATGGTAAACCTCCCAAAGGCCAATATTAGGGAGGAAGCGCTTTAACTCGGCCTGCATTGGAACACAGTGCCCGTTGAAATTTGTCCAAGCTAGTACGGTATAATGCCCTCCAACAAAGCCTGGAACGTAATCCTGTTTGATCTGCTCAAATTCCTTTTCCCGGACTGTTAACTCCTTTCCGTTTGTTACCATTTTAAGTTCGGCAAAGAGAGCAGCAGAAGGTTTCTCGCGCACTACAAATTCAATCTCGCGCGGTAAAAATGGAAATGTTTCTGAATACTTAACGGCGGCCGAGAAAGGATGTGAGTTCAAATCCACTCTAGGGTTGCCCCATGGAGCGATTACGTGCATCTGCTGACGCTTGTTAAAGTAAGGCGACGATGCATAGGCGTACCAGGCCAACCGTAAATACCAAGGTTCGTCGATGGGATATAAACCACCGCTGATATTGGCGGTCGCATTGCGTGAGGCTGAGAGGTCCGTGAGGCAATAAAAGTCTCTGCCGTCACAGCCTGCGGATACGCTGAAACCTGATTTGCTGATCTCAAAGCGGCAACGGTTGGAGTGGACGCAAATCGTGACTGTTTTGTTGTGTTCCGGTGCAGGCTCAAGCACACCATCCTTTACCGTTTCCACCGAGATGCGAACCACGGCTTTAAAGCCACCGGTAAGAGCCAGAACAGGTTTGCTGGATGGATTCAGGCGGTCTTGTGCATGGAGTCGTGATGTGAGCCGTGGTGCACAGATCAGGACCAGGAGGAAACACATGCCCACTTTGCGCAACGTTCTCCGGTAAAAGCCTGTCATCCTTGGATGATCCACCTTCCTGATTTCGAAGCAAACAGAAAAAAGGGATAACGATAGGATAACGTACTTTTTCCCGGACTGCGGTGGCAAAAAGCAGCATTAGGAAAGCCCGAAGAATTTCTGGAGAGCTTCTTGGCGGCTATGCACGCCCAGCTTCCGAAAGAGCCGGACCAAATGGCTGTGCACCGTGCCGGTCGAGATGTGAAGTTCGTCGCCGATTTCTTTGTCGAGAAGACCCCGAAACAGGCAGGCCAGGATTTCTTGTTCGCGCGGACTCAGGAACCCATGCAAAGCCTGGCCAGAGCCGCAACAACCGAAGCTGGCTGCGATCGTTCTCTGTGCTTGCCCACAGAGAAAGGTTCCTCCATTCACGGCCTCGGTCACGGCGTTGACGACGTCCTGGGGCGCAGCGGGTTTGATCAGGTAACCGCTGGCCCCAACCATAAGACTGAGGAGAATTGCATTTTTCTCCGAGCACGCCGTTAGCATGACAATCGGCACGTGCGGCAAAAGCACCTTGATTCTCCGTGTGCACTCAATCCCGGAAAGCTCCGGCATCCAGAGGTCCATCAACACCGCCTCGGTCGGATGCGAGCAAATCTTCTGGATGGCCTCGACCGGATTAAGGTGAGACTCCAGGGTCCATTCCGGCGCCAAGCTCTGCAAGGCACTGAGGAGAGCCGCATGCACGCTCTCCTCGTCGTCCACCACGGCCACGCGGAGGGGGCGCTTCAGTGCGGCCGGCGCGCCTTCGGATGAGGGTGACCGGAGCGCGGGTGTGCCGTGCGTCAGTGGTGAGCAGGCCACTGTGAACTTTGAGCCTGCGGCTTCGGCGGTTCTTGCTGCCGGCTCCTGTTTTTCATCCTGAAGCTTCATTGGTCTCTCCAACGTGCTTGTTCTGGCGTTTTAGCTGATTAGCTCTCTCTTCTGTGCGCTTCCCCACGTCCCGCCCTACCGTGAAGGAAAAATCCTCCTGTTCGTCCGTGAAAACAAACAACGGCGCTTCGGCTCTGCAGATGGGAGGGAGAATCAGACCGGCAAGGAGGGTGATGGGGGCGCAGGCACAGGAGTGTTTCGCCGCGCAAATTGCTGAATTAAAGCGACACTTACCTCCTCTCGCTGGAACGCGAGCACCAACCGGCACTCCCGTATTTCGTTGGCTGGGTTTCATCTCCGCACCCAATCCTTAATTTCTCCGGGATTAAGACCGCCTCTTATGATTCTGTCAATGCAAATTAACGCACTCCAGAAGTGATGAAGTGATGGCAAGGCTACTGACAAAGTCGTAGCGCAGGTTTCCCAACCTGCTGTGTCGCAGTGCTTCCAGCCTGCGGACGCCGCGAATTCAGTCACGCCCTCGGGTTTCGGACGCGCGACCGATTGGAAATCGGCGATACAGCAGGTTGGAAACCTGCGCTACGCCGGAACCGGCACCGGTGCCGGGACCCTGAAACGACTTTGTCAATGGGCGTGGAACTGATGAACGAATTCACGAAGGAAACTATCGCCTGGACTGGACAGCCGGGGCGGAGCGCCGATTTTCAATCGGCTTGCGGGTCAGCCAGGCCGGTCGTTGGGCCAAAGCCGGTTGCAAACCGGCGCTCCGCCATCCTGAATCCGGGCGGCAGCAACTCGAGGCGGTAGCCGCTGCTAATGCCACCGTCCCCACATCGTCGCTGCCGGGAGTCGCGTTGCCTGGCGCGCCGGTGAAAAGCGCTAGCGAGTGGCTGGAAAATACCCTCTCCGTAGTCGCCGATGTGAGTCGGCGCATTCTTCCAATCCGGACCCACAGGTTTGCGCCGACTAACGTCGGCGGCTACGATTTTTCAAATAGGCTCTTACGGCTTCGGCGACTGGGGCGGATTGTCCGGCTCGGTTTTGGCCTCGCGCGTCGCGGCGTTGGCCGTTGTTTCGCGCGCGGATTGGTAGGCGGTCAGAAACACCGGGGCTGAGGACTTGAATTGCACCACGAGTTTGTCGAGCCGCTCTTCCAGCAAGCCGTCAGCGGTCTCGAATTCTTTCTTGAGTTTCTCGGTCGCGCCCTTGGCCGTCTTACGCGCTTCCGTCGGTTTGATGATGGACTTGCCGTAGGCTTTGATTTTGTTCTCGAGAGTGTCGAGTGCGTCGGTCACATCCTTCAGGTAACCGACCAGAGAAGCGGCGTTGTCCCGCGCCGCGTCGAGAATAATCTGGCATTTGCTTGCCGAAGCCGTGTCGCGCCCGCCCATCAGGTCGTATTCCGAGTAATTGACCTGCTGGGCAATGTCATTCTTCTTGTTGTCGGCCGCCCAGGCCCCCACCGCTCCGGCCACGACCGCGGCGTCCATGCACATTTCCTGGCGGAGGATTTGTTTTTCCTCGGCCGCGCCGCTCTGGCGTTCCTGAGCTTCGGCGAGAGATTTGATATTGGTCACGCAAGTGTTGAACTTGGCGCAACTGTTGGCGAAGGCGGCCAGGTCTTTCCAGGCCGCTTGATCTTTGTCGCAAGCGGCCTTAACCGCCAGGTACATGGTGTATTTGTTTTCCTGCTTGGCATTCATGCAGCGGGACTGTAGGCCGATGGGAATATTACGCAAGCTGAAAATCAGCATTCGAAAATCAGAATTCGGGAACGGCGGCCTGGCTGTAGTGTTATGGAAACCGGCGCCGGTCTTGCGGATAGAGCAAGCGGAGATTCCGGCGTCGGCAGCAGCGCAAGGAATGGAGGCAGCATCGCTACGCAAGCACGCGCACTCGTTATGCAAGCTGACGGCAACGGTTTGGAAGTGGAACGACGTGGATTTGAGGCCGACAGAAGCGCGATGACAGTCGGAAGCGTGGTTGTGCTATTTGCCAGATACATTACGCTGATAGGCAGCATAGCCAATGACAGTGGCAGCAAGGCCAATGCGAGCGAACTTGGCGTCGTTTAAGTCGGCAGTGCAGTTGCTGGGAGTGAGCGAGTGGACATGCATTGTGACAGCGTGTTTCCGCATGGGAACAGCATGTTCAATGGCTGTGGAGGCGAGTTCATTGGATCGAATTGAACCTTGGCTATGCGCGGGCGTATGCGTTATTTTTACTTTAGGATCTCCAGGCGAAATCCACGGCTTTCAACCGCGAGTTTTGCTTGCTGTTTAGTAAGGGGAAGCGGCCGCCAGCCGCCGGGGTCAATTGCGCTGTCCTTTGCATGCATTCGCGGTTCGCTGGTTTAAAAGTTTGCGCCTGCACCGCCTTTTTCGATAAAACCATGCACCGTTGACGGCACCGCCGGAGACCGCAGCACTCTGGCGTCGCAATAAAAAGGGCGGTAGGGCGTGACTCCGTCGAGCCGTGGAATGTTGCGCTGGGGACAGCGCACACTGCAACCCTAAGTCACGGCTCGACGGAGTCTCGCCCTACCGTCAAAGAAACAATTTGCGCAGCCGGAGAAGAATCTGAACGATAGCGAGTGCAATGAACAATATGCACAGCGCCACACACTCGAACCGTTCCCGAGAAATGCCATTCATTCCCGCAGCGAAACAAGACCGGTCTCGCCGGCAGTTCCTGCAAGCCTTGACGCGCTCGGCGGCAGCCGGCGTTCTCCTCGCCGGCGTAGCGCCGGCTTTTGCCAGTGCCCAGGAAAAAGGGCCGGCGGGCCGAAAAAAGGTGGCCATTCTGGCCACGGAAGTCCGCAAAATGTCGCACGCCCAGCATTTCATCGACCGCTTTCTGGAAGGCTACGGCTGGCAGGGCGGACACCATTTTCCCCCGTTCGAGCTGGCTTCGTTGTATGTCGATCAGTTTCCCGAAGGCGATCTGAGCCGGGACCGCGAGCGGCGCCACGGCGTGAAGATCTATCCAACCATTGCCGAAGCCCTCACCCTCGGCGGCTCAAAGCTGGCGGTCGATGGCGTGCTGATCATCGGCGAACACGGAAAATACCCGCGCAACGCCAAAGGCCAGACGCTCTATCCGCGCTACAAATTCTTCAAGCAAGTGGTAAAGGTTTTCGAGGAGAGCGGCCGCTCCGCGCCGGTCTTCAATGACAAGCATCTTTCCACCGATTGGAACGAGGCGGTCGAGATGGTCGAAGACTCGAAGCGGCTCGGCTTTGCTTTTCTGGCCGGGTCCTCCCTGCCGGTGACGTGGCGGATTCCCTCTCTCGAAGTGCCCTTGGAAACGCCTTTGGAAGAAAGTGTCTGTGTCTGCTACGGAGGCGTTGATTCCTACGATTTTCACGGGCTTGAAACCGCCCAATGCATGTCGGAACGGCGCGCCGGCGGCGAGGCGGGCGTGCAATCCATTCACGCCGTCAAAGGTGAAAAGATCTGGGAGTTGCTGGCCGCGCGCGAGCGAACGCGCCGGCTCCTGTTTGCGGCCCTGGCCCGGAGCCACACTTGCACAGCGCCACCCGGCTACACGTGCGCCATGCCCAACCTGGATTGGATACGCCGCGCCAGTCCGGAAGCCGTCGCCTATTTCATCGAGCACCTGGATGGCTTCAAGACCACGCTCTTCATCCTGAACGGGTTGGTGCAGGATTTCAATTACGCCGGCCGGGTGCAAGAGACCGGAAAGATACTTTCCTGCCAGATGTATCTGCCCATGCCGCCGACGCATACCACGCTGGCCGATTTCTTCAATCCGCTCGTCAACAACATCGAGAAGACCATCCTCGAAGGCGCAGCGGCTTATCCGGTCGAGCGCACTTTGCTGACCAGCGGGATGACGCTCTTTGCCGTCGAATCGCTCTTCCGAGGCCAGGTGCGGCTGCTCACCCCGGAACTCAAGGTCGCATATAAGCCGGCGGCTCCGTCAACCTACTGGAGGGCTTGATCGTGAAAGACCTGAAGATCGCCTTTCTACTGGAAGAGTTCGCGCTCCAAACCCCTGCGCAACAGCTCCTGGACCGGTTCCTGATCGGTTACCCCCGTGACGGCGAATTTCACAAACCGGAAGGTATGCAGGTCACCGCGCACTTAGCCAGCGGCGAAACAAATGCGGAATTGGACCGCCGGGTGAAGGATTACGGACTCGTTCGCGAGCAGGAGGCCGGCGCGGCTGCGGCCCAAGCAAACGCCCTCGTTATTGTTCCGCGCGGTTCAGGCGCGACGGCCAACGAAAGCCTTATTCGCCATGCCCTTGAAAAGGCCCCGGCCGGTTGCTGCTGCTTTGTCTATGGGGCCTTGAGCAACAGCCTGGACGCAGCCAAGAAAGTGATGGAACTGGCTGCCGCGCGGAAATCGCGCCTTTGCGCCGGAACATCGCTGCCAGCGACGTGGCGGCTGCCGGATGTCGATCTTCAGCCAGGAACGCCCTTGCCAGAAGCCTTGATCGTGGTTCACGGAACGCCGCCGGCGGCTGAGTTGGACGGTTTGGAGGGATTATGGCCCGTCATCGAGCGACGGCGGAACGGCGAATCAGGCATTCAATGCGTGCAATTCTTCAAAGGGGACGCCCTCTGGCAAACTGGTCGGGACCGCGTCTGGTCGTGGCCGCTCCTGGCCGCGGCCATCTCCCGCTCCGACAGCCCGCAAGGCGATCCGGTCAAAGACGGGCGCACGCAAAACTTGGCCGGCTTGGGATTAGTGCCCGGATTGGCGCGCGATCCGCGCGGCTGGGTGCTGCAACACCGCGACGGATTGAAATCCACCATCCTGGTTCTCGACGGCGTGATCGCGGATTACAGCTTCGCCGTTCAAGCCGGAGATGGGACGGTCACGTCGGCGCAGCTTTACCGGCCACCGGCACCGGCCCAGCATCAGTTCAGCCGTCTGGCGGCCGTGCTGGAGGACTTTTACCAGACCGGCAAACCGCCGTGGCCGGTGGAAAGAAACGTTCTGATCGCGGGCTTGCTCGAGACCTTTCGAGATGCTTCACTCCGAGCCGGGGAACGGGTCGAAACGCCTGCGCTGGGAATTGCTTATGGGAGGTAGCATTGCGCCAGAACACAGCGCAGCGCAGCCGAACCACAAGAACGCAGCCTTTAGGCTGCGGAGACGCGGCCAATTCCGCCGCGCCGCCACTCAGCCGGAAACCTCGGCCTTTTCCCGCGCTCCTGCAGCCTGAAGGCCGCGCTCCAGGGCACCCACGTTCGAGCCGAAAGAATCATAAGGTTTTGTCCATGGTGAGGTTTCTCGAGGCAGGCACGGTGGATTTCCGAAAGGCCTTGCTCTTGACTTCAACCTTTCCCAGGCCGGCTTTTGAGACGAACTCCTAACAGACCGAAAAAACCCAGCAGCAACAAAGCGCTGACGCCCCACGCGCCGCTTTGCGGATGGTTGGGCAGGAAATGAAGCGCCGAGGCGCCTACGGCCGGACCCGCAAAAATACCGACGCCCAGGGCCGATTCATGCAGGCCGCCATGCTCGCTCTTGGCCTCGCCCACGTCCATCGAATAGAAAAGCGACGAGTAATAAATCAGGCCCACAGCGATGCCGAAGCCGACTTGCGCCAGCAAAACCATCCATAACCGCGGCACCAGCAAAATCGTGGCAAAACCTGCTATCAATAAAAGGTAGGCGGAGACAAACCAGCGAAATCGATAATGCCACCCGGTCCATAGCCAAAGCCAGAGGAAAGTGCCCAGCCGCGCAAAGAACCAGATCGAGCAAAAGAAGCCGGCCAGCATCGGAGAAAGATCAAACTTGCGGGCTAGGCCGGGAATGACTGCCACCACCGTGTTGATGGCCACATAGGCAAACGGATTCGCCAGCCAGGCCATGCGCAGGAATGTCTTCGCTTTGGCGATGGGCCGTGGATTCAAGGGCGGGGGCGCAACAGGTGAGACCAGAGGCGGATTCGGATTCTCTGCCGCGGTGGTGGCTTGTCTCTCCAGATAAGAGACCAGGCCAAGCTGCAGCAGATGCAATCCCATCGGAACCCAGAAGATGCTTCTCAGGCCGAGTTTTTCGAGCATGGCGCCGCCTGTGAAGTAAGCCAGGGCGCTGACCCCGCTCCACACCAAGTTGTAAATGCCGATCATCTGCTGCAATCCGGCGGGTGATTCCTTCTCGCTGGCCAAGGCTTCGAGGGTGGGCCAGGTAAAGCACATTCCAAAGGTCCAGATCATCATGAGCATGAACTGGCCGGTCACCGTTCCCACGAATGAACCGAGCGCCATGGTCAGCGTCAGGATGGTGAACCCCAGGCGCAAGGAGACGAAATAGCCGTGTTTTTGGGCAAACCTTCCTCCAAACCAGGCCGAGGACATATAGACAAAGCCATTCACCGCCGCCAGGAAGAGGTTCTCTTTGTTGGAGAACTGGAATTGCTTCTCCATGAAGAAGAACAGGTAGAAAAAATAGTAGGACGTGGCGAATGCGTTCAGGCCCTCGAGCGTAAAGTATCCGGCTTTAAGTTGGCGCTGGGACATAGGGAGTGAGGAGGGGCGACTGGTAACTGGTGACTGGTAACTGGCGACTGGTGGCTGGTAACTGGTAACTGGTGACTGGTGACTGGTGACTGGTGAC
>CAYIIH010000263.1:0-12734 GCA_964363225.1 uncultured Verrucomicrobiota bacterium
TATGTGGGTAACCCGGACTCGGGAGGCACTCAAACTGGGATTGAACAGGTCATTCGCGGTGGATTAGCGGCACGGGCGCAATCCAAGGTGCAGTTTGCGAGCATTGTTTTCGACAAAGAGGGGACAAAGCAGCTTTACATCAGAATCTTTCCGACCACCCCGGACTTCGGAGGGAACAATACGGCGTTCAAGCAGGTTCTCGTCTCTGACTCGGACACGGAAGGCCCAGTGATTTCGGGCCTCTCAGCCACAGAACTCAACGGTGATGGCGACGATCGTGTCGGAAGCGATGAGCAGATCAGGATTAGCTGGTCACTGAGCGATCCGAGCGGCATCAGCGCCGTAACCTTGCTCGTGGGCGGCGCATCTGTGGCGGTCAACACCAATGGCGGGTTTGGTGCGACGCTGAATCCACTGTCTGCGGGGGACCACACTGCGACCATCGTCGCGACCGACGCCGACGAAAGCCCGGCATCCTCCACGAATCAGTTGAGCTTCAGGGTCTTGAACGCTGAGAGTCTAGTTGCTCAGTATGGCGGCGCAACCTTGACCAACAGTGGCGCCGTGAATCTGGGAGAGTTCATTCTAGGCAACCGCCCGTCCGGGAGTGTGTTCACGATTCGCAATACCGGGGAGCAGATGTTGACGATCAGCAACCTGACGGTATCCGCCGGTTTCGCTCTGGTTCAGCCTTCCGCATCCAGGCTTGAGCCAGGCAGTTCAACGGTGTTCACGATTTCGCCGGACACCAGCCGTCCTGGACCTGTCAGCGGACTTGTTACGATTATAAGTAGCGACGGCCTCCACAGCCGGTTCAGTCTTTCCCTGACCTGCAGTGTAGTGCTTCGTCTTAGTGACCCAACTATTCTAGCAGATGGCTTCCGACTGACTCTGTTCGGAGCGAGTGACCACGAGTTTTGGATCGGAGTATCAACTAACCTAATTGAGTGGACCTGGCTGACCACTAACGAGCTTAAGTGCAGATGGTTGACGGATGTGGCGTCAGGAATCCCAATGGTAGAGGTCACAGACACCAATGCCATGCGGTTCACACGACGGTTCTACCGCGCCAAGTCAGGCGGGGCCGCCAGTATGCTGCCAGTGATCCGGTCACAACCCCAAAGCCAAACCGTTGCCGCTGGGGCGAGTGCAACCTTCCGCGTCGAAGCCGCTGGCACCGAACCTCTCACCAATCAGTGGCGCAAGGATGGGGCTGACCTCAGCGACGGCGGGCGGATCAGCGGGGCCAGGACGGCCACATTGGCGATTGCCAATTGCCAAGCCAGCGATGCGGGCAGCTACGATGTGGTCGTGAGCAATGCCGCCGGGGCTGTAACCAGCCGCGGGGCTTCGTTGATGATAGCAGACTTGGCTCCAGGGCTGGTGGCGTATTACCCGTTTGATGGAAACGCCAATGATGAAAGCGGGAATGGCTACAATGGCACGGTCATTAGCACTCTTCCGGCGAAAGACCGGTTCGGAATCGGCAACCATGCTTATGAGTTTGATGGAACAAGCAGTCAAATCAACATTGACGGTCTCACGTTCGCAAACACCAGTTTCTCAATTTCATTTTGGAGCAAACGGAAATCCACGCCAGACAATGCATTTGTCCTTTCTCACGGCCGCTGGGGATCGCGGGACAGCGGCATTCATGTGGGCTACCGGGGAGATGGGAGTTTCACGTTCGCATTTTATCTGGACGATTTGAATACCAAGTCGGACCAATCCGATTTCGACGGCCAATGGCATTCTTGGATGGTGACCTATGATGCGGCTTCCCGCGCAAGGAACATATACAAGGATGGGCTTCCCCTAGTCTCAGATACGTCTTCCGGTACTTACTCCGCCAGTGGAACCCTCCGCATCGGAAGGGCATGGGATATAGGATACTTTTTTAACGGTTTTATTGACGATGTTCGTATCTACGACCGTGCCCTTTCTGTTGAGGATGTGGCGGTCCTATATGCGGTGGAGAACACTCCACCATAAAGGCTCCGGTTTGCTCGGGAAGGCGGCAGACTCCGCCTCATGTGGTCAACGAACGCAGTGGGCTACGCTCTTGAAGCCACGGCGAGCTTGCTGCCGTCTCAGTCGAAGACGGTACCGAAAGGATCTTGACTATTGACACTGCCTTTCAGCCGCCCCTTCCGGTTGAGATACAGCCAGCGATACACATAGCTCCGGCGTCCTATTTCCAACGGGTTGTCGCGGTTCATCACGTGGCAAATCGCGTCTTCCTATTCGAATCGTAACTTGCGCGCACTGGGGAGGAAAGTGGAACCTGTGTGTGAAAAGTCAAGAACTGCCAGCTTGCAGCCTCAAACCGCGCCGGGCTAAAGGTCTCTTGGTTGCAGCCAGTGCTCCAAAATGGCGTGCGGATCATTGGTTTGAGGAATCAACTCCGGTTGCCGCGCCGTGTGTTTTATATGTTCCGCCATCCATGCAGTAGGAACTGATTCCTCGCTTGTGCGAGTGGACGGAATGCCGGAAAAGCCGGTGACCGCTGCGCAACCACCTTGACGGACGTTAGGATGCCATTAAAGTGACGACATGAAAACTCTGACCGTGACGGCCGCCCGACAAAACCTCGGCGCTTGGTTGAAAAGGACGCTCAAGGGCGAAGACATCGGAGTGGTGATTGACGGCGAGATTGTGGCGTTCCGTCCGGTCAAGGTTTATTCGGAGGATGATGCCCAAATCGAATACGGTGTGACCGGGAAGGAGTTGGAGCAGTTCGCCCAGCGGGTGAACAAGGAACTGGATGCAGACCGAAAGGCCGGTCGTCTTAAACCGTTCACGGGAAAGCTGAGCCGTGGCTCTGGAATTCTTTTTGGCCGGAGATGCTAACGAGGCACGCCGTCTCCTTCGCACGCTTTGACGACTGATAGGAGTTTGCTTTTCCAGCGCGGACTGGAGAATAACGGCGCGAAGGGCTTGGGACAAGCGGCCAGGTCGTGGTTTTCCACGCTGCCAAGAACAAGACTTTCCTTTGTTCAGAAGCATCCGCCGAGTGTCCTTTTTGCCTTTTTCCTTGGGCTTTCTTCCTCAATACTGCCGGGCATGGCAATGACGGCCTACGTGGCTTTGTCGCTGATTTTGATCTTCGCCACCGGCAGCTTTTTCTTTGCGCTGGCCGAGTCGGCGCTTTTTTCCCTGGGCAAATGGCGGGCGCAGCAACTGGCAGAACGAGCCCCTGGATGCGGCCAGCAGGTGATGGCGTTGCTCCAGGCGCCACAGGACTTGTTGGCAACTATCGTTTTAGGCAACACGGTGGCCAATGGCGGCTTGCTTGCCACCGCTTTTTGGGTCGCGCTGCGGGAGGGCTGGCCAGCTCTGCCCTGCTTTGGGGGGCTGGTGATGCTCATCTTGATCGGCGGCGAGGTTGTCCCAAAAACTTTGGCAGTGCGCGCGCCGGAGCTGTGGTCATTGCGCGTGGCTCGGCCCATGTTGTGGATGCAGAAGCTCTCCCGGCCGCTGCGCGAGGTGGCCCAGGGCTTGAACGTTTTGATTATCCGAAGCCTGATCTCAAAATCGGTCCGGCCACAACCCGCCTTGACCGATGAAGAATATCAAGAGTTGCTGGAAATGGCCTATCAGCAGGGGGCGCTGGCCCGCTCCGAGAAGGAGATCATCCTGCAAATCATCAGCCTCGACCGGCGCACGGCCAAGGACGTGATGCGGCCGCGCTCGCAGATGGCCTGCATTTCGGATGATTTGTCCATCGAAGACATGGTCGCGGCGGCGCGCCGGCACAAACACCGCCGCCTGCCGATTTACGACGAGACGCCGGACACCATTGTCGGCATCCTGAACACGCGGGCGCTGCTGCTGGACCCGCAGATCGATCTGGCCGATGCCATCGAATTTCCGTCCTTCGTGCCCGAGAGCATGAATTTGCTCCAGCTTTTGAAAAGCCTGCAAAAACAGCAGCGCGGCCTGGCCATTGTGCTGGATGAGTTTGGGGGCACCGCCGGGCTGGTGACGATGGAAGACATCCTGGAAGTGACGATTGGCGAAATCCGCAGCGAAACCGAGGAGTCAGGATTCGTCATGGAAAAGCTCGGCCCTGGACGCTGGCGGGTCAGCGGCACGATGCGCTGCGACGATTTCCGCCGCGAATACGCGGAGTTGGGCGAAGTGACGGACGCCGACACCATGGGCGGATTGATGGTCAGCCAGTTGGAGGTGGTCCCTGCGCAAGGGCAATCGGTCGCGTTTCGCGGGCTGCGCATGACGGCGCAAGCGGCGGATGACCGGCGCGTGCGCGAGATGCTCGTCGAAGTGTTGAAGAAAGGAGAAACGGGTTAGCATGGAAAAAGGATTGCTCTACGTGATCGTGGTCGGTTTTTGCCTGGCGCTCTCCTTTTTATTTTCGGGAATGGAAGCGGGCGTATTGGCGTTGAGCCGCTGGCGGATTCGCCAGCAAATGCGGGCCGGCAAACGCCGGGCCAGACTGCTGCATGACTACCTGGAGAATCCGGAACATTTCCTCTGGACGATTCTGATTGGCAACACGCTGGCGACGGTGACGGCAATCAGTTTGATCATCAGCGGTCTCTATGAGGTGTTGGGCGCGCGGCCGGGCTTGTTTCTGTTGTCTTTCGCCGGAATCCTCTTTTGTTTTTATGCGCTGTGCGATCTGCTGCCCAAGATGCTGTTTCGCCTTTATCCCAACCGGTTATGCCTGACGTTGGCGGTGCCTTTTCGTTTCAGTTATCTTGGGTTGTCGCCGCTGGTGTCGCTCATGGAATGGTTTTCCAATCTCCTGCTGCGGTGGACCGGCGGCAAGAGCTTTAGCGGCCGCGTTTTCGGCAGCCGGAATGAATTGCGCATGGTCATGCAGGAATCGGCCGTGGGCTTGACTTCCGAAGAACGGTCCATGATCAATCGGGTGCTCGATTTGCCCAACATTCCCGTGCGCCAGATTACTCTGCCGCTCAACCGGGTGGTTGCGGTGACAACCCAAACGCCGGCGGCAGAGATGCTGCACCTCTACCGGCAGCAGCATCATACGCACATGCCGGTCTGGGAAGAGAAGGGTGAGCGCCGGATCGTGGGCATTGTCAGTCTGAACAGCATTCTCTTTTCGTCCGAGGTTCCGCCGGAGAAAACGGCGGGGGATTATCTTAAACCCGCCCTCTACTTCGCCGAAGATCTGCACTTGGAGGAAGCCTTGCGGCGGATGCAGCGGAGCGGCCAGCGGCTGGCCATTGTGCTGGCGAGGGACCGGCGCGAGCTGGGCATTGTCACGCTCGAGGATGTGCTCAAAGTGATCTTTGGGGAGGTCAACCTGTGATATGAGTGCGGATGACATAGTTTCCATTGTCTTCAAGCTCCTGGCGGTGTTCGTGCTGGTGCTCTTGAACGGCTTTTTCGTCGCCGCCGAATTTGCGCTGGTCAAAATCCGCGACACACAACTGAACGCGCTCATCCTCAAAGGCCACCGCCGCGCCCGTATCGTCCGTCGCGTGGTCGGCAATTTGGATGCGTCTTTGAGCGCCTGCCAGTTGGGCATCACGCTGGCCAGCCTCGGTTTGGGATGGGTCGGCGAGCCGGTCTTTACCGCTTTGCTCGCTCCGATTCTGTCAAATATCGAATCAGAGCAGATGCGCCATTACGTGGCGTTTGTGGTCGGCTTTTCGGCGTTGACGTTTCTGCACATCACAGCGGGGGAGCAAGCTCCCAAGTGGCTGGCCATCCAAAAGCCTTTGCCGACTTCCTTGTGGGTGGCTCAACCGCTGGAATGGTTTCACCGCGCCTCTTACCCGTTCATCTGGCTGCTCAACCAGTCCTCCCTGTGGCTGCTGCGGCAGTTGGGAATCGAGCCCGTCGGGGGCGAACACGAACTGGCGCATACGGAAGAAGAGTTGAGATTGCTGGTCACCAGCTCTCGAGAACGCGCGGGCGGCACGAAACTGGGCCGCGACATTGTGCTGAACGCCTTTGATCTGCGGCGTCTGCGGGCGCGAGATGTCATGCGGCCCCGGCAGGAAATCGTCGTCCTCAGCACCGAAGCCAGCATCGCGGCATGCCTGGATGTGGCGGAAAAAACCCGCTATTCCCGTTTCCCGCTCTGCCTGGGGAATGACTTGGACAAAGCCCTGGGCGTCGTTCATTTCAAGGACTTGTTTGCCATGCGCCTGAAGGCTAGAAGCGGAGCAGAATTGGCGCCGGTGGCGCGCAAACTGATTTATGTGCCGCCCACAGCGCGGCTGGAAAAGCTGCTGCAACTGTTCCTGGAACGAAAACTGCATTTTGCCCTGGTCGTGGATGAATTTGGCGGGACGGTCGGCATGGTGACCCTGGAGAATATTTTGGAGGAATTGGTCGGCCAGATTCAGGACGAGTTTGACCAGGAAAAGCCGCTCCTGCAAAAGACCGGCCCGCAGACCTGGGAATTGGCCGGCACGTTGCCTTTGCACGAGCTGGCGGCGTTGGTTGAGGTGAGCTTGCAGGAAGAAGGAATTGTCACCGTCAGCGGCCTGGTCACGCATCGCCTGGGCGGATTTCCGAAGATCGGCGACGTGCTGGCGGTTGGCCATCACGAATTGCGCGTGGAAGAGATGCAAGGCCCGCGCGTGGCCCGCCTGAAACTTCGGAAACTGGCCGATTCGGAGTCGGGTCCAGTGCCGCGCGAGGAAGAGTAGGACGGGGAGAGCGACCTCATATCGGCGCGGGTAAGGAAAGTCGCTTCCGGGCATCGTCCTCGTCGTCGGTCTCGTCCTCGTCCTCGTCCTCGATGTTGCCTTCGTTTTCGAGGACGACGAGGACGAACGAACGATCTGGGATTCCCGTCCACGCTCTCAGCGCGGCAGAGCTCCGACCCGTGGCCGAAGCCAAGTCAACCGCAGAGACGCGATAGACGCAGAGAGAATCCAGTGAAAGGCCGGCTCTGCGTTCATCGCGTCTCTGCGGTTCTTTCTCCTCCAAAAAACTCGCACGGCCCGCGACGACTTAACCAGATATTCATGGACACGAATGTCTGCGCTGCTTTGGCTGCAGCTCTGCTGTGCTGCCTTGGCCTCCGCCTTTGCCGGGGAGTTGGCACGCTCACCATCGCCCGCCGCGGACGGCGAAGACCGCCGCCACCGCACTGCCGGCCAGGCCGACCGCCACGGCGGGCCAGTTTTGATGGAGAATATTTCCTGTCAGGAAATAGCCGTTCCAAAGCAGCCAAACGACGAGCGGATGATAATCGGTCGGGAGCTTGATGGGCTGCTTGTTGATCAGCCAGGGAGTGGTGATGAACAGAATGCCGAGCACGACGACAGCCCAGCCCAGGAAATTGGTCCACGGCGCGCTGTACCAGTTGGGCACGGTCGGCGGCGTTCGCCAAAGCCAGTATTGTTTGACGCCCGTGGCAAACGGTTCCAGCCCCAAGTCGAAAAGCAGAGCCAGCGTCATCGTCAGCCCGATAATCCAATAACCGTAATAGTTGGTCTTGCGCCACGGGCGCATCATCAAGCGCGCGACGCCTCGTGAGCTGACAATGACGACGATCCAGAGAAAGGGGAGCGGCCAAGGCACGGGCTGAAACGAGGGGCTGCTCAAATTCTCCGTGTGAAGGCAAGGACCAAAGGGAATGCCTGTTTTCACGTCGGTGGCGGTGACAGCGCCGGCGAAAACGATGATCAGCATCATGGACAGGAGCACGTTTTGCAGGGGAATTCTACGGCCCAGCCCCACCAGCAAGGTGGCAGCGCCCAGCAAAAAAAGAAGTGGCTCAACCCAGCGCCAGTCGGACGGCCACCTGATCCCGAGCAGCAGCGCCATCCAGTTGACCGCGTACCAAATCAGGAAAACGATAAAGAAAGGCTTGTGCCATCGCCGGGCCAGGGGCGACGGATATAACACTTTGACTCCCTCGACGGCGTGGCCGGAAGGAGCCTGTCTCTGATCGGGCGCTAACATTGCCGGTGTGCCAAGATTAACGGCTGGACACTGAAATAAGAAGCAGAAAGGGCGCAAATCAGCTTTTGTCAGCAGGGCGGCTTTGGAGTGACAAGGATTTCCAGAATCCATGAATTCAACTCCCGCCAATTCAGTCTCAATTGATGGCCAAAAGAACAATTCCCTGAGTCGCAGGCGAGAAGTCCGGCCCAAGCGCCTGGACTCAGTTGCCAGGAAAGGAAAAAGTGCCATGAACGAAAAGTCAGGAATCACTCGCAGAGATTTTGTCACAGAAACTGGAAAAGCCCTGGCCGTGGGCGCCACACTGGGCACCCTGCCGGCCATCGGGGCGCAAGGAGCCAACGAAAAGATCAATCTCGGCTTCATCGGCGTCGGCGGTCGAGGAACCGACCATCTCAGGCAATTTGCCAAAATGGATGATGTCAACATTGTGGCGGTGGCCGATGCATCGGAGGAAAAGCGGAATCGAGCCAAGGCCACGGCTCCCGCCGCCCAGTTATTCAAGGACTTTCGCCAGTTGCTGGAGTTGAAGCAAGTGGACGCGGTGGTCGTCTCCACGCCCGATCATTGGCATGCCATCCCGACGATTCTGGCTTGCCAGGCAGGCAAGGATGTCTATGTCGAAAAGCCGCTCGGACACAATATCAAGGAAGGCCGCGCCATGGTGCGGGCGGCGCGCAAGTATAACCGCGTGGTGCAGCTTGGCACGCAACAGCGCAGCGGACCGCACTGGATCGAAGCCATCAACCGCATCAAATCCGGCGAACTGGGCAAGGTGAGCCTCGTGCGCACCTGGAATTGCTGGGACGTGAAAAGCATTCATGCCGACATGGGCAATCCGCCCGACTCCGACCCGCCGCCGGGCTTGGACTACGACCAATGGCTGGGGCCGGCGCCGAAACGGCCGTTCAACCCGCGCCACTACGATTTTTATTTCTATTACTTCTGGAACTACTCCGGCGGGATGCTCTCCGCCTGGGGCGTCCACCTGTTCGACGTGGTGACCTGGGCGATGGGACCGGCCATCAAGTCGGTCACAACCACCGGCGGAAAACTTGTTTTCAAGGATGCCCGAGAAACTCCGGACACCGCCGCCGTCCTGTTTGAATGCCCGGATTACGTCTTCACCTACGAACTGCGCCACGGCAATGGGAATCCGCCCTGGGGCCGCATGGATCACGGGATCGAGTTTTACGGGACCAAGGCCTCGTTGTGGATCAATCGGGCTGGTTACAGCTTGTTCTCGGAAGAGGAACGGCCAGACCCGCGCAAGGTCAACGGCCAGGATATGGAAACGCCGCACAAACGGGATTTCCTGGAGTGCGTGCGCTCGCGCAAGCGTCCCAATTCTGATGTCGAACTAGGCCATCTCGGCAGCATCCCAGGCCACCTCGGCAATATCGCCTACCGGGTCGGAAGGAGGATTGCGTGGGATGCGGAAAGAGAAACCATTCCCAACGATGCTCAAGCCGAGGCGCTCCTGGGCCGGACCTACCGGGAACCGTGGGTGCTGCCCAAAGTCTGAGACTCTTTGCTTAAAGTTGAATCCGGTCTCAATCCGGGCAATGTTCCGCCCATGATCCGCAACAAAGCTTCTTCGTGTCGTTCTACGGCAGATTTCATCGGAAGGGTCCTTGGCGCCGGCACCGTGACGCTGGCCTTGGTTTTCTCCTTCTTGATTCGCACCGAGCCCATGCTGGCTGCGGACAAGGAAGTCACCGGAGACCGCATCGCCACGGCGGACGGTGATTTGATCATCCAGCCCATCAATCACGCCACGCTGGTCCTGGGCTGGAAGGGCAAGTCCGTTTAGGATGTGCCTCCAAACGCACAGTTCCCAGCGGCGGGATTTTATGCATATTTTGAGGTGCGAGCGAGCCGGTCTGCGGGAAGGTTGACTCCTGCCGTAGAAATGTGTACGCTTGCAACCATAGCACGACAAATGAAGCGAATTTAAAAGTTATGAAGAACTCAAAATCGTCAATTCCACAGGTCCGGGGAAGAGGTTTCACCTTGATCGAACTTCTGGTGGTCATCGCCATCATTGCCATCTTGGCGGCCATGCTGATTCCGGCCTTGGCCAAGGCCAAGACCAAAGCCCAAGGTGTTTTTTGCATGAACAACGGGAAACAGGTCATGCTGGCTTGGCAGATGTACAGCCTCGACAATGACGACAAACTGGTCATGAGCTTCCACGGCGGCAACACCGTTGCCGAAGCCGCGGCCCGCGGGAATTCGGCGTGGGTGGTTGGATGGCTTGACTGGGGAACATCCCAGGATAACACGAACGTTCAATATTTAATCGATCCCAGATATTCGAAGTTGGCGAAATACTTCGGCAACTCAAAAAACGTCTTCAAGTGTCCGGCAGACAAATACTTGAGCAGAGCGCAACAGGCAAGAGGGTGGAAAGAGCGCGTGCGCAGCCTTTCCGGGAACATCGGCGTCGGTGACGGCAACGCGGAAACTGGTCCCTGGACTCCGAATGGCAGTCCGGTGGTGTACGCGCACATGAAGAAAATGTCTGATTTCAAATTTCCTGGACCGACTGAAACGTGGGTCTATGTTGACGAACATCCGGACAGTATTAACGACGCCGGTTTTTTCAATCCCAATTCGGCCTCGTCATTTATCGATATCCCCGCGACTTACCACAATGGGGCTTGTGGATTTGCCATGGCGGACGGCCATTCTGAGATTCATAAATGGAAAGGCGTGCTGGCGAAGAATCCGAGAGCCAAGCAAGTGAAGTTCGACACGAGTGTCATGTGGATGGCTGGGCCTCGGAACGATCCCGACATCCACTGGATGAGCTATCATGGCGGCCGGGTGGACGAGCGGTCTTACTGAGGCTAAGCCGCGGCCACCTTGACCAATCGCACCTGGGCTGCCCGTTTGCGGGCGGTTTCATTGAGGATTCTTTTCCGCAGCCGCAAATGCTTGGGGGTGGCTTCCACGTACTCATCCGGCCCGATGTACTCGAGCGCTCTTTCCAGGGACATTTTCAAAGGCGGCTCGAGTTGGATGCCTTTGCCATCGCCTTGGGAACGCATGTTGGTCAGCCGTTTGGCCTTGCACGGATTGACCGGAATATCATTTTCGCGCGCGTTCTCGCCCACAATCATGCCGATGTAGATTTGCTCGCCCGGCTCGACCATGAGGCGTCCGCGTTCCTGCACCGCATTGAGAGCGTAGGCCGTTGATTCGCCGGCCTCCATGCTGACCAGCGAGCCATTCTTGCGCGCCTCGATGTCACCCCGGTCGAGACCGTACTCGTGGAACAGATGGCTCATCACGCCCAAGCCGCGCGTTTGGTTGACCAAGTCAGTTTCAAAACCGATCAGGCCGCGCATGGGGAGGAGCGCTTCGATGCTGATCTGATTGCCGTGATGGCTCATGCTGGTGATTTCAGCCTTGCGCCGGGCCAGGTTTTCCAGCACCTCGCCCATGGCATCCTTGGGGATTTCCAGGAACATCTTTTCGATCGGTTCCAGCCAGTTGCCGTTCTCGTCCTGTTTGTAGATGACTTCAGGCCGGGAGACCAGCACTTCATACCCTTCGCGGCGCATTTGCTCGACCAGGATGGCAATCTGCATCTCGCCGCGGCCGCTGACCTCGAAAACGTTGGGAGCATCGGTATCGGCAACGCGCAAGGCCACGTTGGTACGCGTCTCTTTAATGAGCCGTTCGCGGATGTGCCGGGCGGTCACAAGTTTCCCCTCCTGGCCGGCCAAAGGCCCGTCATTGACGGCGAACTGCATCTTGATGGTCGGAGGATCAATGGGCACGAACGGCAAGGGCTGCCGGTCTTCCTGGTCGGTAATGGTTTCGCCGATGAACACATCATTGAAACCTGTCAATCCGATGATGTCGCCGGCCAAGGCTTCCTCAATCTCGACCCGCTGCAAGCCGTGGAAATGGAAAATGGCGGTGACTTTGGAGCTTTCTACGCCGCCATGGCCATGGATGCAAACAACAGGATCTCCCACTTTGACCCGGCCTCCCAGGATTTTGCCAAAGGCGATGCGTCCGAGGTAATCGGAATAATCGAGATTGGCCACCAGCATCCTGAATTCAAGGCCGGCGCGGGCCCGCGGGGGAGGAATATGCCGGATGATTGCATCAAAGAGCGGCACCATGCCGACGCTGCTCTGGTCCAATTCCAGTTTGGCGATGCCTTCTTTGGCGCTGGCATAGACCACCGGAAAATCGAGTTGCTCATCCGTGGCGTGCAGCGACTCGAACAACTCGAAAACCTCGTCCAGCACTCGGTGGGGCGCGGCCTGCTCGCGGTCGATCTTGTTGATCACGACAATCGGCTTGGCGCCCGCTTCCAGCGCTTTGCGGAGGACGAAACGGGTCTGCGCTTGCGGGCCATCCACGGCATCGACCACCAGCAGCACCCCATCAATCATGTTCATGATCCGTTCC
The DNA here is from genome assembly GCA_964363225.1 of uncultured Verrucomicrobiota bacterium. GTDB lineage: Bacteria > Verrucomicrobiota > Verrucomicrobiia > Limisphaerales > CAYIIH01 > CAYIIH01. The sequence goes on from CAYIIH010000263.1 coordinate 12,346, forward strand.
ACCTCGCCGCCAAAATCCGCGTGGCCAGGCGTATCAACGATGTTGATGTGGTAATCCTTGTATTGGAAGGCGGCGTTCTTGGCTTTGATGGTGATGCCCTTTTCGCGCTCCAAATCCATGGAATCCATCATCCGTTCTTCCGTGACCTGATTGGCGCGGAACGTCCCGGATTGCTTCAACAAACAATCCACCAGTGTGGTCTTCCCATGGTCCACATGGGCAATGATGGCGATATTTCGTATATGCTGCATAATTAAACGGCAAATTGACCGAGCCTTTTAGTATGGAGCGTTGTGAAAAAAGGTCAAGTGCGCATCCGATGAACTTTTTGGTGGTCAGCGCCAATGCATGAAGCGTTCCGGGGCCGACAAGCCAGCAGGGGAGGCACT